>NZ_JBFBEA010000053.1:0-31916 GCF_040683495.1 Streptomyces sp. NPDC093544
CCCGGCCGGGACGTGCACAGCGGCTTCCGCACCGTCCCGTGGACCCGCACAAGCACTGCCCGACACCCCCCGCCGTGCACGGACCGTACACGGACACTGCACGGACACTGCACTGAGCCTGCGAGTGTCGGCATACGGCTCAATATGCACAGCCAGGTACAGATGAACGTGCGCAGCTGCCCAAGGACACCAAGCCGGGTGCAGGGCCGTTTCAGCGCTGCCAGTGGGGCAGGGCATCATCCGGTGGATGCGTTACACCACGTGGACTTCGGATCGCATGTTCGTCTCCTACGGGCAGTACTACCTCCAGGGCGACGACTTCCTCAGCGAATACGACGACAGCAACACGGTCGGGCGGATCTTCGCGGGAAACAGCCTGGCAGCCGGGGGCCCAGAACACCTCACGGTGCTCGCGGGCACGCACACCGGCTGGATACGCCTGACCACCCGGCACTGCGCGGATGAACCACTCCTGCCGGGGCAGGAGTGGGAGACCGTAGTGGACGTGAGCATCTGCAGCACGAGTGGCATCCTGCGGCTGTTCCGGTGGGGCGGGGATGTCGAGGAGGATGCCGGGAACTTCGCCACGGCCGGGGCGGGCTGGTACCGCATCCGCGTCCAGGCACGCGGACGCGACGAAGGCGATGCACACGAAAGCGACACCCCTGTGGAAGAACACCTTCTGAGCATCTGGCCGGCACCACCGCAACCCGACACCGTCCACCACGCAAACGACACCTTCGCCCGCACGCACCACGACCCCACCCGGCCTCCCCACCAACCCATTCAACCCTGAGCACGTTCACCTGCACTCCGCAGTCCAACCAGAGACATACGCCGACACCAGGAAACGGACCGGGACAGGGAAGCGGACGGGAACACACAGACACAAAACCCCACCCCACCCCCGGCCGCAGGCACCCAGCAGTCACCCACCAGCGTCCCGCCACCGGGTGAAAAGACGGGGCCGCCGCCCCGGCCGCCCCGGACAGCACCCCCGAAGAGTCCCGCCACCGGCCGCACTCCGACCACCGCACGACACGCACCTGCACCCACCGGGCACCGCCGCCGCCCGCGACGCGAGCGGCGAGGAGGAACACCGTCCCCGCCCCCGCCGGAGCCCGGGCCGGCGGGGGCGTAGACCCCCGCGATCCCCGCAGTCCCCCCTGGTCCCCGTGTCCCTGTAATCCCCGACGGCCTTCTCCACCACCGACACGGCCCCCGCGATCCCCGCCCGGCCATGAGACGGACGCGCGGACCGGCGGGAAACCACCCAGCCACCACACAGCCCACCACCCCGGCGGCCCCGACCCCCCGCCCGCCCCGGTCACCAGATCACCGCAGGCCCCCCGCCAGGCCACGGCACCATCCAAGCCCCCGCCCGCGCTCCTCCCTCCCCCCTCCCTCGTCACTTTCCCCTGCGTGCAGCGATGGTTCTGCGCAGTTCCTTGAATCCGCTACGAGCCAGGGGGCTGCGCGCAGCACAAACAGCTGTAATATACAAACTGGACGGTTTTTTATGGGTCTCCGGGCTCATCAACTGGAGGAGGCCGCACGTGGTGAAGCAGGACCGGGCGATCCGGACCCGACAGACGATCCTGCTGGCAGCAGCCAAGGTCTTCGAGGAACACGGTTACCAGGCCGCGACCATCAGTGAGATCCTCGCCGCCGCCGGAGTGACCAAGGGAGCCCTGTACTTCCACTTCCCCTCCAAGGAGCACCTCGCCGAGGGCGTACTCCACGAACAGGACCAGCGGCTGCCCATCCCCGACCGCGCCTGCAAGGTGCAGCAACTCGTGGACACCGTGGTCCTGCACGCCTACCGCCTGCAGACCGACCCCATGGTCCGGGCAGGAGTCCGCCTCTCCCTCGACCAGCAGGCCCAGGGCCTGGACCGCAGCGCCCCCTTCCTGCACTGGAGCGCAGTGGGAGCGGAACTGCTGAAGAAGGCCCAGGCCCAGGGGGAACTGCTCCCCCACGTCGTGCCGGCCGAGACCGCCGATGTCGCGGTGGGCGCCTTCGCCGGCATCCAGGCCATGTCCCAGGCCCTGTGCAACTACCAGGACCTGCCGCGCAGGGTCAGCGCCCTGCTGCGGCACCTGCTGCCCAGCGTGGCAGTCCCCTCCGTACTCGCCGCGGTCGACCTCGCCGAGAGCAGGGGCGCCGCCGTCCACGCCGAGCTGCAGACCCTCCACCCCGCGCCGCGGCCGGCACCCGTCAGCTGACCGAAGCGGCAAGAAGACCCCCGGCCCCCGCCCCCCGGCCCCCGGCCGCACCGAAGTACGCCGTCAGAGCCGCGGCCGGCCCCTCACCCCCCGACGCCCACGCGATGTAACCGTCGGGCCGCACCAGCAGCGCCTCACAAGGCACTTCAGGCACCGGCTCGGCATGCACCACCCGCAGCACACCGGCCCACCCACGGGCCTGCTCCACGTAACCGGCACTGCCCGACCCGCCGAAGAGCAGCAGCAAAGGCCGCCCCTCACCCAGCAGAGCGATCACATCGGTGGCACCCTCCCCGGTCACCAAACCCACATTGGGCAGAAACCTTCCCTCCCACGGCGAGGAGCCCGCCCCGCGCGCCGGCAGCACCGTGTCCTGGGCACTGACCATCGACGCCAGCACACCACTCTCCCCTCCCCCCGCCAGCAACTCCCCGAACAGCGCCCGCAGCGGATCCAGTTCAGGACCGGGCCGCATCAAAGCGAGCTGCGCCCGCGTGTGGTCGATGACCCGCTGCGCGGCGGGCCGACGCTCCCCGTCATAACTGTCGAGCAGCCCCTCACCTGCCCAACCGCGCACCGCAAACGCCAGCTTCCAGCCGAGATCGACCGCATCCAGCAACCCCGTACTCAACCCCTGCCCACCGATCGGGAAATGCACATGCGCCGCATCCCCCGCCAAAAACACCCGCCCCCTGCGATAAGACCTGGCCAGCCGGGAAAAATCACTGAACCTGCTCAGCCACCTGCCCTCCCCCATCGCCACATCCCGCCCCACGATCCAGGACACCTCCCGGCCCAACTCCTCCACACTCAAAGGCACACCCCGCCCCGCAACCGCACCCCCGCAATTCAACGTCCGCAACCGCACCACACCACCCCCCACCTCCTTCACCACAACCCAGCCACGCTCCGTGCGATGCCACCCCGCCTCCAGACCCCCGCCCCCCACCAGCCGGACATCCCCCGCCATCGCCGAAACCGTCGCCGGATACGACCGCGAAACAAACCCGCCCTGCTCCCGCACCACACTCCGCGCCCCGTCCGCACCCACCACACACACCCCCACAAACTCCACCCGACCCTCCGCCCCCTCCGCCCTCACCACCACCCCACCCGGCCCCTCACACACCTCCACCACCCGATACCCCCGCAACACCCGCACACCCAACGCCCGCGCACGCCCCTCGAAATGACGCTCCAACACCTCCTGCGAACACTTCAAAATCGGCACCGGCTCCCCCACCGGCACCGAAATCGACAAACCCCCCAACCCCGCAAAATGAAACACACCACCCACCCCAACCCCCGCCGGCCCGGAACCCGCCACCCCACCAGCCCCCGCCAGCCCGGCACCACCACCCGCCCCCACCAGCCCCGCCAGCCCCGCCAGATGCCCACCCCGCACCAGACACTGCACCGCCCGCGCATGCACCGTCGTCGCCCGAGGCCGCCGACACACCTCCACCCCCGCCTCCACCACCACCACCCGCACCCCACGCCCCGCCAACACACACGCCACCAACAACCCCACCACCCCACCCCCACACACCACCACCTGCACCCCAACCCGCCCCCCAACACCACGCACCACCACAAACCACCCCCCAGACACACACCAACACCGACAACACCAACGACATCAACAAGACCAGCGAGACATAAGACCAGCGAAACAGTCGAAGAAAAACCCACCCACAAACACACCAGACACGGCAGTCACCCCGCCCCGAACAGCCCCAACCCCCCATCCCCCCAACCGAGTTGAACCACCCAGCCCCCACCCAAGCCCCACCAACGACAAACAAATATACCGGATGGACGGTTCTTAGCAACGCCCCCAACCAACCCCAACCCCAACCCAGTCCCAGTCCCAGTCCCAGTCCCAGTCCCAGTCCCAGTCCCAGTCCCAGTCCCCGCACCCGCACCCGCACCCGCACCCGCTACTGAAACCCCGGCCGCGTTCCCGCCCACCCGAGACCCCGATCAACCCGCAGACGGAACGCCTTGTAGATCTTCATGCGGGCGAAGACGTGCTCGACACGGGCCCGCACCCGGCGACGCTCCGCCCGTCCACCTCCTCGCCCGGCAGCAATGACCGGCCGGCTCGCCTGCCGTGCGACACGACAAACCCAACCCCGTGCATGGCACCGCTTCGCAGTCCCCCAACCGGGATACCTCATGCGCCGCCCACTCAGAAACCCACCACCCCCAGACGGACCTCCATCGCAGGCCCGCCCACGCCCCCGCTGCACCAGCACCGTTCCAGGAGGTGCATGCGACAGCAGCGCCACCAGACGCGTACCGGCATCGACAATGACCCGCACATCTACCGAGAAACAGCAGCTGCAGCCGCAGCCGGAGACCCCACAATCCACAACCGGACCGCACTTCTCCACGCCATCCCATCACCAACCCGAACCGCCGCCGATCGCGCAGGACAACGCTCGCCGCGGGTAGCCTGCTGCTGCGGCCTGGGCCCTGCCAGATGACATGCTCGACCGGGAGAGAAACACGGGAAGCCATGGATGAAGCCGAGGCGCAGCCGGTGTCCGACTCGCTTCAAGACATCCCGCCTCGGTGACGCTACGGGTGACAACCCGGCGGAGCGGGAATTACTTCGGCATGCCCGGCCGCCAGCTCCAAGACCGGCTGTCGACCCTGGAACGAGCGGCTACGTGGCAGGCACGGCGGGACAGTGCCAGGCCCAGGCCGGACGACAGCGAACCGAGGACGAAGGAACCGGCCTGCCGCTGTCCGTGGCGGGTGTGCGGACCCGCCACCGGCAAGCTCAGCAGGTGAGGTTCGCGCCCGGCGTCGTGTGCAGGATGCCGGTGAACTCGAGGTAGAGGTCCACCCGGTGCTGCACCTGGTCGGGCCGGCCACCGTTGCACTCGGTGGAACCGTTGAGGCTCCAGATCGTCTGTCCGAAGCCGTGACCCCCGGTGATCGCGTCGTGCCCGGTCATCGTCCCGGGGCCGGTCTGGGTGTTCCAATACCACAACGCGGTCATCCAGGCCACCGCCGGATCAGTCTCCACCAGCCAGGGATTGTTGAGCAGGTCCAGGCCCAGCGCATCCCCTGCGGCCTTGTAGTTGAAGTTCCAGCTCAGCATGATCGCCCCGCGCCCGTAATACGCAGAGGTCCCGGCCGGACAGCCATAGGGCTGGGTGGCGTCGCAGAAAACCGGGTAGGACTCCTCGTTCTGCGCCCGCACATAGAACAGACCGCCGGTCTCATGGCTCACGTTGGCGAGGAAGGCTGCGGCCTCCTGCCTGCGGACAGTCCAGCTGCCGGTGCGGGCAAAGGCAGGGTACGCCTCGGTGGCCTCGAGCAGACCGTCATAGGTGTAGAAGGCATTCCGGTCCGGGAACATACGCTCGAACTGGCCCTCGCTCACCACGAACCGGGAACCGTGCCGGGTCGCGGCGGTGGCCTCAGCGGGGACAGCAGCCGTGAAAAGCAGTCCGCACAGCGCGGCCAGGACGGCCAGCATGGTCCTGCTCGTTGATCTGAGCACAGGTCATCTCTCCTTAGGCACACGGGAGTTCGTGGCAATGGGGGGTGATCGATCGACAGGGCTACCCCTTCCCAACACCACACCCCCCTAGACACAACTCCCGCCACCCGTCCCACTCAACGGCGTCCACCGCCAGCCCCCAGCAGACTTCGTCCGCCACCCAGTCCACGGCGTACCTGCAGTGGTCTGCCAGCACGGGCAGCGAGTGTGGCGGATCCCTGTCCAACCCGGAGCCGATGAAAGCACGCAAGCCCACACGTACACCTCGTTGACCGGCCCCACACCGGCCACCACACGAGCCAGCCCCCAGAAAAGCTCACCGCAACAGACACCCCCACCCCACCAAACACGATCACAGCCAGACCCGGTCACACCACCAGCCCGACGAGAGGGCCGCCTTCAACCTTCGGCGCCCCCAACGGCTGCGTCACAGGCGCATGCGCCGCTTGTGCTGGTGTCTTGTCTCCGGCTGGGCAATACGGGGCTGAGGACCTGGACCACACCGCGGGGACAGGGCGCAGTCAGGGCGCCCTGCGAGGGGAACTACTCTCATGCGTCCAGCAGTCGTGAGGCGCGCTGTTCGTCGAGGCCTCCACGCCATCCTGACAGTGGCACTGTGACGTCCGAGCGCGGTGCGCCACGTAGCGTGCGGTATGCGGCGTGTCTCTCGGCGGTGGGGATGAACCGGTCCCACATCGGCGACAGAGACGTGCTGGGAAGCACCCCGGTTTCGGCGAGTCCGATAAGGATGCCGTAACGCTGATACTTGTCAGTGCCGGGCACGATCTTCGCCCGCGCAATCTCCTTCTCCAGCTCGCTCGGTCTCGTCCCGGCCGGCATCGAGCGAATGAGATCGAGCAACGCGCGCATCCGCTCACGATCTTCCTCCTCCGGCCGCGGCAGCCCCTGTATTGCTGCGGCTTCCAGGTCCGGCAGGTAGTGCTCCGGCATCTCGTTCCATGCCCAGCCGAGTGCGAGACGCAACAGCCCTTCAGTGACGTCGACCTCGGATACCGGGCTCAGGCCGCAATCGGGGACACCGTCCTCGTCTCGCGGAGCGGTGTCGAGGAACCGTGCCCACCCGTAGGAGATCACCGTCTGCCGCCCCCGCGGGGCGCTGCCCAACCCAGCGACGAACGCACCGAGCACCGCCTCCTCGTGCAGTGCCGAGGCCGCTGTGACGGCGCGCTCGACGATCTCAGACGCACCCCACTGCTCAGGCTCACGCACCGGCCACCCCGCGCGGCGAGCCGCGGAAACATCCGCGGGATCGCTGGACCGCTCGGTTCCATTGACCGTCCCGGCCCGAGTGAAGCGGTATCCGCAACAGCGCATCAACGGCTCCAGGTCGCCTCTCCTGGGGACTCGTCGCGGGGTGGCACTCATAACAAGAAGGCTACCGATCAAGAGATCGTCACAACTGCCGAAGCCGTCAAACACCCGATAGAGCACACAGACTTGATGTCTCGGTGCCCTTGATAGCTTTGACCATCCACATCACCAGCCTCGCGGACGAAAATGGGTCTGGTGCACGATCGGGTGACATCTTGACGTGCCCCACGGTTTGGGTTCCAGCGGCGGTGGCTAACTGGCGGCGAGGATGGCGTCTTGCTCAAAGCGTAGTTCGTACTCGATCGGGGTGCAGTATCCCAGTGCTGAGTGGCGCCGCTGTCGTTCAGGGCGCGGAGTTCGAGGACGGTCTCGGCGCCGACCAGGCCCCCGCACACGGCACTGGCCGTGCATACGCGGAATCCCCCGGTAGTTCAGCCACCTGATCCCCCGCCAACCGGGGCCCCGGTGATGGCCTGCATCTCCTGCCCGATCATCTCCTGCAGCGGCACGCCGTCGTGGTTGCTGAGAATGACAGCGACCCAGCCGGTGTACGGGTAGATGTCCCAGTTGGCGCTGACACCGGGGTTGCCACCGGCGCGCTGGTAGTTCCACTGACCGTTGACGATGGAGACCGGAATCCCGTACGCCCCGAACGACGCCGGTCCATGGGGGATCTTGGCGGCAGTGAGCACGTCGGCCCAGGGCCGGTCCAGCACCGTTCCGTCGCCCAGCGCGCTCGCGAACCGGACCAGATCCGGCGCGGTGGCGAAGCCACCGTCCCCGGGGGCATCGATGAAGGCGCGGCCCGGATTTTTGCCGAGTACGTTCGGGTCCGGGCTGCTCTTGTCCAGGTTGCGGACGGCATCCACCACTCTGCCGTCGGCCAGTTCCATGTACGGGTGCGCGATGTGCTCGTCGGTGAGCCACTGTGGCCTGGTGTAGAACGCCGAGCCGGTCATGTTGCAGCGCCCGAAGATGTTCTCCTGCACGTAGTCCCAGTACGTCTTGCCGGTCACGGCCTCCACGATCAGCGCGGAAATGGTGACTTCCACCTCCTCATGGGCGGTGTCAGGGGAGCCCGGGACACCCACCAGCTTCGCCTGCCGGGCCCGCTGCTCGTAGTACTCGTGCACCTCATCCCGGCTTTGGAAGACGCGTTGCACGTCCTCCTCCGGGCTGTCGAGCCCGGAGGTGCCGGACAACACGTGGTGGATGGTCACCTGCTCGGCGATCTCCTTGGCGAAGCCCTTCAGATGGGTGCCCACCGTGTCCGACAGCTTCACCTTGCCCTGCTGCGCCAACTGCAAGATGGCCACCGAGCCGAACGGCTTGCCCGCCGAACTGAGGCTGAACGCGACGCCCTCGTGGTTGGCGATCCCCTTCTCCTTGTCGGCCATGCCGTAGCTGCGGGACAGCACTGTCCGGCCCCGGTGCGACAACAGCACCACGCCGGAGAACTTGCCCTCGGCGGCCAACTTCGCCACATACCGGTCGTAGGCTCCGTCAGGCCGGGTGTCTGGCGGGATCGGGTCGGTTGGGGCCTGGTCGGCGTGGCCGGGCTGGGCGCCCACCAGCGACGCGCCTGCCACCACGCCGGCGGCCGCCAACCCGCCCCACCCGAGCAGCCGCCGTCGGTCGACATCGCGTACGGAATCCGGGTCCATGATCACAGTCCTTTCCCGATGGACGAACTGACCGTTGATGCGCTGTGGTCCATGACTCCACTGAAAACGGGAGACTGTTGCAGCGGCGTATGCGATTTTCGATACGTCCGCGATACACGTTCCGGGAGGATCACTGGTCGCCGAACCGAGGTCAGACCGGCACGAGCGACTCGCTGGTCCGCGGTGTCGAAGGTGCTGTTCTCTGCATTTTGATCATGATTCTTTGTGGCTCGGACGGCGGGTAGGCCGAGATCGATGTTGCGGGTGATCCGCTGCAGTCTCCGGGCCTGGATTCGCTTGTCGCGCAGGAAGCGCAGTGCGAGGTCGATGCCTTCAATCTCGCCGAGCCAGCTCTCGGCGACGGCGCCTTCGAAGCGTCGTTGGAGGTCGTCTTCGAATTGGGTGCGGCCCCTCTGAAGGGAACGTGAGTCGAGGCAACGCTGATCGGGGTGTGTTCGGGTCTTCCCGTCTCTACCGTGGCGGTGGAGGAGGCAACTCTGATGGGCTCATTGATCGAGGAGTTGGAGGCCCGGGAGGCGGCTTCCCGGGTGCGGGACCAACACTCGCTCTCGACGGTGGAGAGCCCATCGATCTTCGGCTGACCTACCTGCGCGGCGCGGATCTGAAGGGAGCCCGGCTCGACCGAGTGCGCCTGGCGGCCGCGAACCTTGAGCGAGCGGACCTGATAGATGCTCAGCTGGCGAATAGTCGGCTTCGCAGAGCCGCTCTCCTCAGCGGACCTGCGATCCGAAACGAGGTTCATCGACTCTGCGGACTGCCCCGAGCCCCCGCGTGTCTTCTTCGCCGCCTCACCACCCCACTGGCCGCGGTTTGGCGCCGTCCGCGCGGGAGTTGCTGCACGTGTCCTCGTCTGCGCCGGCTGCCGGCGACCTGCCCGGGTGCGGGCAACAGGCAGCCGGTAGGCGGACCGGGCATGGTGCGATGTGCGGAGCGTCTGTGTCTCCGGCGAGCGGAATCGCCTGTGCGTTTGCCATGCTGATGATCTAGAGTCGCGCTGTTCTCTGGGGAGGGGATAGCGCATGGTGCGTGGGGGTGGATGGGCTGTGCTGTGCGCGGCTGCGGTACTGATGGTGGCGGGGTGCGGGCACCGAGGGGCGGAGGCCAAGCCCAGGTTCGAGAGCGCGGAGAAGTTGCCGGAGGCGCTTCACAAGGACGGCACCACAATCCTGGTGGGCGATCCGGACGCGAAGGTGGCCGTGCGTCTGTATGAGGATCCGCGTTGTCCGGTCTGCGAGGAGTTCGAGAGCACCGGGGGTTCCCCGAAGCTACGGGAAGCGATGCTGGATCGCCGGGCGAGAACCGAGTACACCCTGGCCTCCTTCCTGGACGACCGGGTCGGCGGCAGCGGGTCGAAGAAGGCAGTCAACGCTCTGCGCGCCGCGCTGGAGGAGGGCAAGTTCGTTGAGTACCACGAGATGCTCTACGCCAACCAGCCCGAGGAGAGCGTCGACGGCTACACCGACGCCCGTCTGCTGGAACTGGCAGGCGAGGTGGAGGGCCTGCGTGGCCCGGAGTTCGACGCGGCCGTGAAGAGCATGAAGTACCGCTCCTTCGTCACCGCCTCCGAAAAGGCGTACGAACGGGCCGGGGGAACCGAGGAACCAGAGGGACCGGGGACGCCCACCGCTGTGATCAACGGCAAGCGGATCCCGCAGGAGTACAACGGCCTGCTCTTCGACAGCGATGCCTTCGCCGGACTGCTGCAGCAGATCTACGCCAAGCCCTGGGAGTGGGAACAGACTTCTTTGTGAAGCAGAACGTCAGGACCCGCGTGTGGCGTGACGTGACGGCTGTCCTCGCGATGCCGGGCGGGCTTCTGTTCTCATCTGCAGAACCATCGGGTTGACCTGCGCACTCCTGGATGCTCGGCAGTGCGACGCTTTCACGGACGAGTTGTTCACCACCTGCAGTAGCCGGGTCGGCGCGATCACCAGCGGCGAGACCATCTCAGGGCTGGCTAGCCCCGGTTCTTTGACGATGGGGACTCCGTGTATCGCCGGCATATCGAAAATGGCATACGCCACCGCAACGGCCCTCCGTCCGCAATGGGGGCATGACCCACAACGCATCCCCGTCAGCACCGCCCCGCCACATGCGCAGGATCGCGCTCCTCAGCCTGGCGATCCTCGGCCTGGCGGGCGGCGCGTTCGTCGTGCGGGGGCCACTCATGATGTCGGCCCCCACGTGCATGGCCGGGCGGTGGCACGGCTGTTTCGACACGTTCAACGGTGTGGTGCTCATGACGTTGGCCTCGCTGCCGTTGGCCGCGCTGGTGGCGTGGGCTCTGGCGCGCCGTCGGCGTGCCGCCGGTGTCACATCGGCGTGGCGGATGTCGCTGGCCGAGGTGGGCATGGTCCACGGGACGGTGCCGTTCCTGTGGCTGACCATGATGCCGGGCGCCGGAGCCGGTGTGGTCCCCGCCCGGGTGAGCCTGCTACCGCTGGGGGACCTGGTCACGATGGGACCGCTCGGGATCGCCGGCAACCTGCTGGTCTTCGCGGCGCTGGGGTTCTTCGCCCCTATGCGGTTCGCGGCGCTGGCGTCCGTGCCGCGGATCCTGGCGCTCGGGGCGGGCTGCTCGGTCCTGGTCGAAACCGCGCAGTACGTGCTGAGGCTTGACCGGGTGTCCTCCGTGGACGACGTACTGGTCAACGCCGTCGGCGCCGTGCTGGCCGCGCTGGCGTCGCGCCGCTGGTGGCGTACTACGGCGGAAGCGCCGTCGGACCAGCCGCGCCCCGCGCCGGCACCGGCCGGCTGAGCCGCGTGTTCGTGTGCATACGTCTTTGCATACGTCGGCGATAAGTTGTGCTGGCTAGGCTTCAGACATGCGCGTACTGATCGTGGAGGACGAGCCCTACCTGGCCGAAGCCGTCCGTGACGGTCTGCGGCTGGAGGCGATCGCCGCCGACATCGCCGGTGACGGCGACCTAGCACTGGAGCTGCTCAGCGTCAACTCCTACGATCTCGCAGTCCTCGACCGCGACATCCCCGGCCCCTCCGGCGACGAGGTCGCCCGGCGTATCGTCGCCTCCGGCAGCGGCATCCCGATCCTCATGCTCACCGCTGCCGACCGGATCGACGACAAGGCTTCCGGGTTCGAGCTCGGCGCCGACGACTACCTCACCAAACCATTCGAGCTGCGGGAGCTCGTCCTGCGGCTGAGGGCGCTCGACCGCAGACGGGCGTATGCCCGGCCCCCAGTCCACGAGATCGCGGGCCTGCGGCTCGACCCCTTCCGCCGGGAGGTCTTCCGTGACGGACGCTACGTCGCGCTGACCCGTAAGCAGTTCGCCGTCCTTGAAGTCCTCGTCGCCGCCGAGGGCGGGGTGGTCAGCGCCGAAGAGCTGCTGGAGCGGGCCTGGGACGAGAACGCCGACCCCCTCACCAACGCCGTGCGCATCACCGTCTCCGCACTGCGCAAACGACTCGGCGAACCGTGGATCATCGCCACGGTGCCCGGCGTCGGCTACCGGATCGACACCATCGCCCCCGACAGGGCCACCACCGACCCGGGCAGGACACATGCGTAGACGCCCAGGGCTCAGCGCCCGACTGAAACTCACCCTCAGCTACGCCGGATTCCTCGCCGTCGCCGGCGCTCTCCTGCTGGCCGTGGTGTGGGGGTTCCTGCTGCGCTACGTACCCGACAACTCCCAAGGCCTTCTCGGGATCTCGCCCAACCGCTACCTCCTTGTGCGCACCTTCGCCCCCGCCGCGGCCGTGGCGATGGTTTTCCTGCTCGTGTTCGGCCTCGTCGGGGGGTGGATCCTCGCCGGCCGGATGCTCGCACCACTCACACGGATGACGGCCGCGGCACGGATGGCCGGGAACGGATCGCTGTCCCACCGGATCCGCATGGACGGCCGCCAGGACGAATTCCGTGAACTCGCCGACGAGTTCGACTCGATGCTCGAACAACTCGAGTCCCACGTCGCCGAGCAGCAGAGGTTCGCCGCGAACGCCTCCCACGAACTGCGCACCCCGCTGGCCATCTCGCGGACGCTCCTGGACGTCGCCCGCAAGGACTCCACGCGGGACCGCGGCGAACTCATCGAACGCCTGCACGCTGTCAATACGCGAGCGATTGACCTCACCGAGGCACTCCTGCTGCTCAGCCGCGGCGACCGCGGAAACCACACCCGCGAGAGCATCGACCTCTCCCTCATCGCCGAAGAAGCCGCCGAAACGCTGCTTCCTCTCGCCGAACAGCGCGGGATCACGCTCGACGTCACCGGCAGGGAGGCTCGGACCCGCGGTTCCGCGGAGCTCCTGCTGCGAATGGTGACGAACCTCGTCCAGAACGCCATCGTCCACAACCTCGCCGTCGGCGGCACCGTGACGGTCCACACCGAGGCGCACGGCGAAACGAGCGTGCTGCGGGTCGAGAACACGGGTCGTCGGCTTCCACCGGAACTGGTACCGACCCTCGCCGAACCCTTCCAGCGCGGAACGGAACGCGTACGCACCGACGAGCACGCCGGCGTCGGCCTCGGCCTGGCCATCGTGCACAGCATCGTCCGCGCCCACGACGGGACCCTCGACCTCGCCCCCCGCCCAGCCGGCGGTCTCCTCGTCATGGTCCGACTTCCCGGCACGCCGTAGGCATCGTCCCAGAGCGGGCCACACTGGATCGTTGACTGGAAGCTCGGTGCAGGTCAGGGGGACCCGTTGCAGCGATGGGTCAGCGGAGCCTCGTGAAGCAGCCCTTGGTCACCGGGAGTTGGCCTGCCCGAACCCGGCCCGAGGCGGGCGAGAGTGAACCGTCCCGGTGCCTCCTCGTCCAGCCGGTTCCGCTCCATCAGCCGATTTCCGTTCCCCTCGTCCCCTCTGGCCGAACGGCCCGGTTCGCGGCCTCCCGGACCTGAGGCTCATCCCGCAAAGAGACCATGGCGCTCCACTCCACCCCGCCGCGGGAGAAACACGACGGCACCGAGCACACGCCGATCAGCGTCTTCCCAGCTCAGCTATCCCTCGATGGAGCATCCCGGCTCCGGGCAAGCAGGCCTGCCGGAATCTGGCGCCCCTCCGGGCCCGTCCGATTCGCCCATATGTTTGAGTCTGGTCGATCGCTGCGCCCCAGGCGTCGGCCCGAGGGCTGCACCCCGGACCGCGCCTCATCTCACCCTCTAGCGATGGGCACTACTTCCACGCTCGCTCCACGGTGACGGAGTTGGACACGGTCTCGACGCCTGCCGGAAGTTTGAAGGCGCACTCGTCTTGCAGGTTGGCCATCAGCTCCTGCTCCTGCTCGTTGGTGACCTTCAGGTAGTACATTGCGCGCTTGGAGTGGAGCTCGGATTTCTGGATGTCGCGCGTCGTGGTGTAGGTCCTTGCCGCCTGGCCCGGCTTGATCGGATCCTTCGGGCAGTAGATGGTGTGCTCGGTACCCGGGTCTCCGAAGTTGTCCAGCTGAGCGACCAGGTAGTACTTCGTCCCAGCAGGTGGTGGGCAGTTCAACTTGGCCGTGGTCTGGAAGGTGGCTCCCGCTTGTTCCGGCGCGCTCAGCTCAACGGCCGGGAACTGACAACTGCTGCTCGGCGTCGGGATCGCGGGTGAAGTGCTCGCTTCAGTTACACCTGCCCCTCCCCCTGTTTCCCCGGAATCGTCGTCGCTGGTGGCGAGGTAGGCGGCAACGACGGTCGCCACGGCCGCTATCACAGCCGCGATCACTACCTGCCACGAGCGCAGTCGAAAGCGGCGGCGAGGTTGCGGCCGCTGGAGAGCGGGATCCATAGATGCCCCCTGTGTTGGTTCGGATGCAGGGGGAGACGGTGTGTTCATTACCCCAGTTCCTTGCAAGCGGAATGGGTTTTAAGCGCATACAAGGGGCCCTCTCCTGGCCGTTTCTGCGCGTAGCGAACGTAGTACGTGGCTGCTCGCGCGCTTTACGTTTGCCGTAGCGGCGTTCGGCCAGCTCTGGCCAAACATCACCTGATACTCCAGCAGCAGATCGCGATCTTGCCTCGTCAGTCACTCCCACAGTCGTGCCGTATGCGGTGCCCTGTCTGTCAGCCTTGGGTGAGACATCCCGCTTTGCCGGGTTAGCCTGAGAGGGCATCGATAGGAGTTCCACCCCGTATGACCAGCCCCAAGCCGTCCGCGTACGACCCGGCCGCGAAGCCTAAGTGGTCGGCTCTGACGCTCTGTCTGACCTGCGTTGCAGTGATCTCCCGCAGGCTGGTGATGTTCTCCGTGACCCACTGGTCCATGACTGGCTGGAGGGCGAAGAGGTAGCAGCGGATGGCCCAGTAGCTGATGGCCTCGTGCGCGCGCCGTCCTTCTCCAGGCAGGACACACCCCGGTCCGCAGTTCGCTGGTGATCATTGGCGGCAGGGCGGCGAGGGCCTCGTTGATCCACTTCTGGTCGCGGTCCTGGTGGAGCGTGGGATCTTCGATGAGCGGCCCGCGGCCTTTGAGGAACTGGCAGACCCGCTTGGCCGCCAGATTCACGTCTGCCCGTGCGAGGTCATAGACGCCCCACTCCGGAATCTGGGCATCCGCACCAAGCCACGACACGACACGAGGATTGTGAGCGTGCGCCGGTTTATCCACCGTGCCACCTCGGTCCAGGGCTGTTCCCGCATCATGTAGTCGAAGTCGCTGACCAACTGCCAGGCAGCGGCACCCAGTTCTGGCAGCTGGCCGGAGCGCCGGTCGATGTTCACCAGCGGTGACCAGTCCCGTCGCATCGCAAACAGCAGCTGCCGGCCTGGAAGCGTCGGCTGCGCGATGAGAGTGCACGGAGCGCGCACCCGGGCCTGCTCTCGCCCAGATCGTCAAGACCGGCCAAGCTGTCAACTTCACCGCCGTTGCCCGTGAGGCAGGAGTGAGTACCGACGTCCTCTACCGACACCCTCAGCTCCGAAGCATGATCGAACGTCATCGCGCGAAGCACGGCCAGGTCCCCGGTGTGGGCCAGGCTGACACGGAGGCGCCGTCGTCGACCTCGGCGGCCGTGCGCGCGCTGAGCGCACGTTATCTGGGGTGCCCAGCAGGTGTCAGGCAAGTACTCCGGAGAGAACTTGCCTGACCGATATCCAAGGGTCTGTTGGGCAAGTTCGTGGTCTCGGTGCCATCGCGCGCAGTCGGCAGCCCAGTCGGCTCGGGTCCGTTGGAGTGCTTGGTACAGCCGCTCGGCAGGTACCTCGAAGGCGCGTTCGTGCTCGGGCTTTCGGATGCTGGTCCGCCGGCTTAGCGAGGTCGTGTCGGACATTCAGCAAGACCGCTGTCGTCGTCATCATCGCGAAGTCCGCCGGGCGCAGGGCCTTCGGCCTCGCCACCGCAGACGTCCGTCTACCTTGACCTCTTGCGCGTCAGTCCGGCAGCCAGTGCAGCTCATGCGCCAGGGTTTTGGCGACGGCACGGATGCGGCGGTGTAGCGGCGACTGCTCGCGTGGGAGGACCAGATGGAACGTCAGGCTGGGCGCGCCCCGCAGCGGTCGCCAGGTGAGACCGGCCGGTTGTGCCGTGACCGCGGCTTCTCCGGCCGGGGCGAGGGTGGCCCCGTCACGCAGGTCGCGCTGAGACATGTCGAAAGAGACTGCGAGCGTGTGGAATCGAGGGTGTGGTCGGGTGTCTCGGAACACTGCGGACAGCTGATCGTGGATCACGGGGTTGGCCGCACGGTCCGGGAGTCGCAGCGGATACGCGGCCGCGTCGGCGATCTCGATCTCCGGGTGTTCGGCCAGCGGATGGTGCTGCGCCAGCTGGACCCCGATGCGCTCACGCCGCAGCAGGAACCGGCGCACGCCACGGCCCGGTTGTTCACCTCGGGTGATCCCGGCATCGATGCGGCCGTCGGCGACCGCGGGGGAGATCTCCGGTGTCGCCATCGGGACCGCGCCGACCTCGAGTCCGCTGTTGCCCCGAATCAGCCTGTCCACCAGGGCCGGTGCCGTCTCGGCCCCGGCGCTGAGGCTGTATCCGATGCGCAGCGTGCCCAGTTCACCGGCCGCCGCGCTCCGGGCGGTGTCCCATGCCCGGTCCAGCGCCGCCAGCGCGGGCGGCGCGGACTCCGCCAAAGCCGCACCGGCCGTGGTCAATACGACGTTACGTGTGTTGCGGACCAGCAGGGCCGTACCGAGTTCCGCCTCCAATCGGCGCATCCGGGCGCTGAGTGCGGGCTGTGCGATACCGATCCGTGCGGCCGCGCGGGTGAAGTTCAACTCCTGCGCCAGCACCAGGAAGTACCGCAGGCTCACCGTATCCGGCGCCACGTGCTCTCCCTGCCGATTGATAACGATCCGTTCTGAGTCTATCTCGTACCGATCTTTCCCTCGACCGCACATCAAGCCCTAACCTGCGCATGCCGGGATCGATCGATCTGACTGTCAAATCGAAGTCAGACGTGTCCGGCCGAACGCAGGAGGTTTCCATGGCTAAGGGCTACTGGGTCAGTGTCTACCCCGCCATTTCCGACCCTGAGAGGCTGACTGCCTACGAGAAGCTGGCCGGTCCGGCTGTCCGGGCTGGGGGCGGGCGCCTCCTGTCCCGTGGCGGTCGAGTCGTCGCCCACGAGGCCGGAATCACGCAACGCGTCGTTCTGATCGAGTTCGACAGCTTTGAACAGGCCGTCGCGGCATACGAGAGCGAGGCATACCAGAAGGCGCTGGTGGCCCTCCCCGACGGCGTCGAGCGCGACTTCCGCATCATCGAAGGCATCGACTGACCGGCAGGCCCAGCCATCGCTGAGCATCCGTCACCTGAAACGCACACGGTGCTGAACGACGACTCGCGAGACGGGTTCGAAGCGATGCCCCGCGTCCCAGTTCGTCGTCGACGTCCTCGACGGCCTGATCCCTGTCGGCGGCTCGCCGCGCTACCCAACGTCGAGCAACTTGCCTGACTTGCCTGACACGGCGATCAAGTCTGACCTGTCACAACGGCGATTCACCCTAGAGCCTGTCCGGCGGACCATGGGCGGAGCCAGAGTCGGATTGAGGCGAGGGTGACGGTGCCGTGGAAGATGTAGGCGCGCCTGTCGAACCTCGTGGCCACGGCCCGGAAGTTCTTCAGGGCATTGATCGTCCGCTCAACTTCGTTCCTCCGCTTATAGATCGTCTTGTCGAAGGCGGCCGGTCGACCGCCCCTGCTGCCCCGTCGTTGGCGGTTGGCCCGCTGATTCCTCGGCTCCGGAATGGTGTGCTTGCACGGGTCGACCCGCAGACGCGTGAACACGATGCGATTGATCGCGGCATTGGCCTGACGATCGCCACCACGGTTGAGGCGACGGTACTGCCGGCGTCCCGAGGAACGCTCGACGGGACTGACCCCGCACAAAGCGGCGAAGGACGCCTCACTGTCCAGGCGTTCCGGGTTGCCCCCCACCGTGATCAGCAAGGTGACGGCCGTATCCGGACCGTTCGCCGATGTGAGCAGTCGTAAGGAGGGGGTGCTGCAGGCCACTCGGATCGCGCTGGGTCTGCTGGCACACCGGATCGGCCAGCTCTCCGAGCAGATCCGCAATGTGGACGCTCGTCTGACCCGCCTCGTGAAATGTCATGCCCCGCAACTGCTCGACGTGGTGGGGGTCACGAAGCCGTCGGCAGTCAAAGCCCGCACCCAGGCCGGTATCCAGTTCAAGTCCGTCCTCATTACTGCTGACCCCGCCTTGCGGGAAGAGCTGGCCCAACTGGGCAACGCCGAACTCTTCCGTACCTGTGCGCGGCTGAGTCTCATCGGAGTTGGCGTTCCTCATCAATGTCTGCCGTGACCGATGAGTTTTGTGCGGATCCGTGGTCGACATGGCTGGATACACCGACAGCGGTGGGCCTGTGCTGGGGACGTTCCAGTGCGGGAGGAAGCAGATGGAGGCTGTGATGAGCGTCGACGACTCCGACCCGGGGCACGCGATCCGGACGGGCGGGCAGGGGACGCGGGTGAGCGGTCCCAGGGTGTTGGTGGCGGGGGCGAGCATCGCGGGACCCGCGCTGGCCCATTGGCTGCGCCGGCGGGGGGCTGAGGTGACCGTTGTGGAGCGGGCTCCCGAGCTGCGTCCCGGCGGGCAGGCGGTGGACGCGCGCGGGGTCGCCAAGGAGGTCATCGGGCGCATGGGGTTGGACGCGGCGGTGCGCGCGGCGTGCACCGACACCGCCGGCGCGCACACCGTGGACGCGGACGGGCAGGTGCTGGAGACCTTCCGTGCCGACGACGACGGTGGCGACGGGTTCATCGCGGACATCGAGATCCTGCGCGGGGACCTGTCCCGGGTGCTCTACGACGACACCCGCGACGGCGTCGAGTACGTCTTCGGCGACCGAATCGCCGGGCTCGCCCAGGACGCGGACGGGGTCGACGTGGTCTTCGCGGGCGGCAACCGGCGGCGCTTCGACTTGGTGGTCGGGGCAGACGGGCTGCACTCGGAGCTGCGGGCGATGGTCTTCGGGCCGCATGAGCGGTTCCTCCGCCACCTCGGGCACGTGCTGGCTTTCTGCAGTGTGCCCAACGAGTTCGGGCTGGACCGCTGGCTGCTGGAGTACCAGGATCAGGAGTCCGGGCGCTCCGCCCTCCTGCGGCCCATCCAGGACGCCACGCGGGCGATGGCCATGTTCTACTTCGCCTCGGCTGACTTCGACGTCGACCACCGTGACGTCGCAGCCCAGAAGGTCCTGCTGCGGAAGCGGATGGCGGGCCTGGGCTGGTTGACCCCGGACATCCTCGCGCACTTGGACGACACTCCGGACTTCTACCTCGACCAGGTCGCCCAGGTGGCGATGGACCGCTGGTCGAGTGGACGGGTGGGGTTGCTCGGGGACGCGGCGTTCAGCTCGTCGCCGATGTCCGGGCAGGGCACCGGGCTGGCACTGGTCGGTGCCTACCTGCTGGCCGGAGAGCTGGCCGCTGCCGGATGGGACCCCGACGCCGGGTTCACCCGCTACGAGGCGCGGATGCGCTCGTTCGTCGAGGCCAACCAGGAGATCGGCCGGTTGAACGCCCGCAGCCGCGACGTCCCCGGGCCAGACGCCGAGCCGCGCCCCGATTTCGCCGGCGAATGGTTCACCGAGCTGGTCGGGCGCGCGATCAACGGCGTCGAGCTGCCCGACTACGCGGGGGTGCCGGACTCCGCAGCCCAGGCCGGATCGCCGATCACCTCGTCGGCCAAGCCGTAGGCGTCACCTAACGCGTCGAGAGCGACCACGCTTCGGCAGGACACCGCCGGACGACCTCCGTTCATGCCGCACGGTGCGCGTTGGAGCGCCAGTTCGGCGGCCAGGCCACCTTCCGATGAGGCGGTGTTGGCTCGGAAAACTGGCAAGACCGATGAGAATCCACCGCGCGGGGTCTCTGTGGTTCTGTCACTTGCCTGGTCGGCGCTCATCGGAGCTGACAAGAGTATTGAGACATCGACCCCGTGACGTCCAAGCCCATCGATCCCAGCCCGATCGCTCGCCCGTCTTGTCTCAAGCGGTACTCTTGGCCCTGCACCTGTATTTCCGCGATGGCCACGAAGTCTCGCTGTTCGACTTCCGAGGCCAACTGCCGTGCCAGGGCGGGATCTCGCAGGAGCTGAGCCGATCCGGCCGTGCCGAAGCCGTGGCAGCCCATCACAAGGAAGGCCGCGGACTTGCGTGAGGGATCGAACGGGTTCTGGCAGCGCACCACCAGGCCGTAGTCCTTGACCACCGTCTGTTCGGCCGCGTCGCACTCGGGTGCGTAGCGCCGATTGGCGATGGTCGCCATCTCTTCCGGATTGATGCTGCCCGGGAGGGTGTCCTGGATGGCGTCGAAGGCGCGCCGATCCTGGACGGGAAACCGACCTGCCCCGAGATCGTCGCCCGTGATCTACTGCCGATCGTGCCGTTGCTGATGCTGGACCTCGACAACACCCTGGTCGACCGCGACGCCGCCTTCCGCGAGGCCGTCACCGCGTTCCTCGCCGAGCACCACCTGCCCGTCACCGACCTCACGTGGGTGATGACCCTCGACGCCAGCGGCTATACCGCCCGCCACAATGTCGCCGAGGCCATGACCGACCGGTACCGGGGCATGGTGCCCTCCACGGTCATCCATGCCCTGCTTGAGCATGGCGCCGCCGATCGCGTCGTGCTGACGGCCCCCTCACGCAGGGCCCTGGACAAGGCCCTGGCTGACGGCTGGACCTGCGTGATCGTCACCAACGGCCTCCTTGCCCAACAGGAGGCGAAGATCCGCCATGCCGGACTCGACCGTCTCGTCCAGAGCTGGGTGATTTCCGAAGCGGTCGGCCACAAGAAGCCCGAACCGGAGATCTTCCACGCTGCCGCAGATGCCGTCGGGGTGCCCCTCAACGGAGCATGGGTCATTGGCGACTCTCCGCATGCCGATATCGCCGGTGCCCACATGCTTGGGCTTGGCAGCGTGTGGGTGTCGAACGGGCAGCCGTGGGCCCAGGACTCCTATACGCCCACCCATATCGCCGCGGACGTAGCCACCGCGATCGATTACGTCATCAGTACGGCGAGATGAGACACAGCAGACCCTCTTCGTCGACTCCGCAAGGCCGAACCCGTGAAACCTCGCCGCCGCCTCACACAGGTTCGCCGGAACATGTGCGCTTTGCTGAAGGTCTTGTTCGAGGTCAGGATGATCGAGCCCTTTTCGTAGCGCCCTGTCCGCTGCAGGGGTGATCCCCGGAACGGGACCGTGCGCGTTCCGTACATTCCGCGGATCCATGCGGGCCGGGTAGCACTGCCGGAGAGACTTCCCCATCGACCGCATATGCGAACACCGGCCCGAGGCCGTTCCGTGTATGCCGCGGTCCGGATGAAGGTCACCGGGTCGCCTGCAGGATCCCGGGCGGCCCCCGAGGTGGTCATGGTCAAGACCGAGAATCCTGGGGACCGGCACCCGGCTGCGTCGTAGTCCTTCGCGGCGGCTGCGCCAACAGGGCTGCGTACAGGCCGCATTGGGGACCGTCCCCAATGTCGCAGCCGACCGGCCGACCGAGCCGTATTAGTACAGACCTGTTGACTGACCTGGAAAGCTTCCTTACGATCCCAGCGCAGATACTCGCCTCACGCGCCGCCCCCCACATCGCTCTTGTCATGCGCGCAACATTCACGCGTCGGACAGGAGTTCAGACAAGAGAACGCCCATGAAGCGCAGACCGCTGGTGCGGAGCCCGAGCGACCCACCGCTTACCCGCAACGTCCAGGCTCACCACCTTCAGCAGGAGGCGCGATGACAAGGATCGGGACCAGCAGCGCACGGCTGCGCCGCCGGTCGGCCGCAGTGGCCACCGCCGGCACGATGGCCGCGGGGCTCCTCGTGGGGGCCGTCGGCAACAGCTCCGCCACCGGCGCGGGCGTCGACTCCGTCCCCACCGGCATCAGAACCGTCTCCAGCAGCTGGACCATCCCCTGGGGCCTCAGCTGGCTGCCCAGCGGCAGCGCTCTCATCACCGAGCGCAACTCCTTCCAGGTCTACACCCTCACCCAGTCGGGCACAAAGACGCAGGTCGGCACAGTCCCCAACGTGTCCACCACCGGCGGCGAGGGCGGCCTCATGGGCGTCGCCGTCTCGCCGAACTGGAACACCGATCACTACGTCTACTTCATGCACTCGGCCGCGAACGACAACCGCATCGCGCGGATGACCTTCAACGGCACCACGCTCACCAACTACACCACCATCCTGACGGGCATCGCCCGCTCCACATACCACAACGGCGGCCGGCTGAAGTTCGGCCCGGACGGCTACCTGTACGCCACCACCGGCGACGCCCAAAACTCCGCCAACGCCCAGAACAAGAACTCGCTGAACGGCAAGATCCTGCGCATGACCACCGCGGGCCAGGCGGCGCCGGGCAACCCCTTCGGCACCCTGGTCTACTCGCTGGGCCACCGCAATCCGCAGGGCCTCACCTGGGACGCCCAGGGCCGGCTGTGGGCCGCCGAGTTCGGCAACGTCCAGTTCGACGAGCTCAACCTCATCACGCCCGGCGCCAACTACGGCTGGCCCACCTGCGAGGGCTCCTGCTCCACCGCCGGCATGACCAACCCCAAGCGCCAATGGACCACCGGCGAGGCCTCCCCCAGCGGCCTCACCTTCGCCGACGGCGCGCTGTACCTCGCGGCTCTGAAGGGCCAGCGACTCTGGCGCATCCCGGTGACCGGCACGAAAACCGGCACTCCGGTCGCGTACTACACCAGCTCCTACGGTCGGCTGCGCACCGTGGAGACCGTCCCCGGTCTCAACTCCCTGTGGCTGACCACGACCAACGCCGACGGCAACGGCGGCCAGCCCGCCGGTTCCGACAAGGTCTTCCAGGTCGACCTGAGCTGATCCCACCACCGCACAATCCTTCCCACGGCGCGGTCCCGGCCCGTACTGTCCGGGACTGCGCCCGCCCGTACGGTGAGGATCACCCGCCCCAAAGTCACAGCCGACCCAAGGGAGTTCCCCCTCACTCCGGCGCGCCGGCGGAGCCGAATGACCTGCCCCCGGCCCCGTGTCGACGCCCGTCGCGCCTCGCGATCCGTAGCATGCCCAAATCGGCAGGCCATGGGAGCGCATCTCCAACGCCACGGACTCAAGGCTTTTGGCAGCGACAGCGGGATCTCCAGGAGCGAAGTCTCCTGAATCTGCGGCGGGTTGGACGCCCGGCTGGTCATCTTCCGAGACCAGCCGCTGGATCACACCCACTTCCCCTACCTCCACCTGGACGCCACCTATTGCAAGGTCCGGGTCAGCCACCAGATCGTCTCGCGAGCCGCGATCATCGCCACCGGCATCACCGAGGACAGCAACCCCGAAGTCCTCGGCGTCACGGTCGGGGACAATGAAACCTTGGCGTTCCGGGCCGAGTTCCTGCGCTCGCTGCGAGCCCGCGGCCTGGTCGGCGTGCGGCTGGTCAACGCCGGCCACCACTTGGGGCCGGTCGACCTGAGCGTGGTTGACCTGGTGACGAGTCGAGATCATGGCGTTCTCCTCTTCGGGCTGAAGGGTGAGGGCACGCAGCTGGTCGCGGTGGGTCGCGACGCACTTCTCGACCGCCTGACAGAGGTTCTGCCACAGATGAAACCGGTCTGCGACTTGCAGGTCATCCGGGGCGCCGTACGCGGCGCCTTCGGCGTAGGGTCCGCCACGGTCCCGGCAGATCACCTCAGCTCCGGGGTGAGCCGTCGGCCATGCGGCCAATGGTGCCGTCTCGCGACCCGGCAGCACCTCGATGGGCCGGTGCCGTTCACCATCCGTGATCACAGTGGCCTACGGGTGACCGCGCCTGGTGGCGAAGTCGTCGACACCGAGGACCCGTGGCGGGTCGTAGAACGGGTCGGGCAGCGCCCGAATCCGGTTCAACAGCCCCACCCACCTCACTGTCAGACCAAGGGCGTTGGCCATCCGTGCCCCGGCACGGTCGGCCAACGCGAGCGCGATCCGGTCCAGCAACACGCCCAGCCGTTCCGTGACGCGGGCGTACGGGCTGGTCAACGCTGGTATCTGCTCGGCAAATGTGCGCTGAGGACAGGCGCCGTCAGCGCATACGAAGCGCCTCACCGAGAGCAGGATCCGTACTGCGTGCCCGGCCGACGGAAGATCCTGCAAGCGACGCTCGTAACGGTCATGGACACGTGCCGACGCCTGGCCGCGCGCTGGATTTCCGCAGGCCGCTGCGACGTCCGGCACACCGTCCGGTCCCACAAGCGCGTCATATGTCCCGGCCTGCAGCCAGTCGGCCTGGTTGTCGTCAACCTCGGCAACCGCGAAAGCGATGAGCCTTACGGCACCCGCCGTCCCCACCCGGGCCAGAGCCTCTGCCGTCTGTCAAGTCACCGCCGTGTCCTCGACGTCCATCAGCAGCCCCACCAGCGTTTCGGCAGCCTCAGGGACATCAGTGAAGGAAGCAAGGTCACACTTGGCACGAACCCGTTGCGTCCACGAAGGAGACGCTGCCTCAGCCAAGGCCGCCTCCAACCCACCCGTCACCTCTGGCACACCAGAAAGCCTCTCGCCCCACGACGAAAATCGAATCCCGGGTTGAAGCTGCCCACACGCTTGGCGAAGACGATGGAAGCATCCGCCGAGCCGGAGGCCTCAGCTGTACTCACGGTAGTACAACAGTTGACCCGCCTCGCCTGCGGCGGCGCCCTCACTGGGGAGGAAGAGGCTGACCAGCACCGCGGTCTTGCCGTTCGGTGCCTTTAGCGTCGTGATGCTGGGGTTGGCGTAGGCGGTGCTGCCGCCGTTGGTGTGGATGGTGGTCTGGTCGGCGTTGCCGGTGGCGTAGTCGTAGACGAAGGTGCGCCAGGACCTGAAGTCGTTCTTCGTGTACTGGCCCTCGATAACGCCCAGTTGGTAGCCACGGAAGGTGAGCGCGTCCCGGTCCCCGATGTTTCCCTTGACGCCCCAGTGGAGCAGCGCGTTGTCGAAATTCGACTGGGCCGAGGTCGACCAGGAGGAGAAGTTGGTCAAGGTGCCGCGCTGTTGGCGGTCGACGTCGCAGTTCGCGTAGTAGTGGCCGCCGATGTCGATGACCGAGTGGTCGATGTCCGGCTTGAGCGTCACGGAGTAGATGTTCGGCGTTCCCTCGGCGCAGGACGACAGTGTGCGGGGAGTGTCGTAGCTCTTCGTGACGCTGCCGCTGAGCAGATGGGCGCGGTCGGGGTAGTAGCGGACGGCTATGTGGTTGTTGGGGTCCTGCTCCCATGCCATGACATAACCACCCGTGGATATCTGGGTGATGGAAGGCTGCGAGGCACCGGTGCCCAGGTCGCGGGCGAACGTCCAGTTCATCAGGTCGGCGGAAGTCGCAACAAGGGCATGGAAACGGCCGTCGCCGAGCATCGTGTGGTACACCGCGAGGTATCCGCCGGAGGAATCCTGGATGATCTTCGCCGTGTCCATGCTGTGCCCGGCGCTGTCGGTCGCCCCATAGCGGTGGGCGTTGGCGCTGGTCACGTTCTCGATCATCCCGCGCAGTTCAGCGCGCGCGGCGTCGGAGGGTGCCGCCACCGCGGGTGTGAGTAGCCCGCCGATCAGGAACGCCGTCGTCGCGATGGCGAGTACGGCCACCCTGGCCGCGCCGCCGTGTCCCTGAAGTGTGCGTCCCATCGATCATTCCCCCGCGAGATAGGCGCCAATTCCTGGCGTGACAAAGGAACTTGGACGCACCGAGGCCAAGCATGGCGTCCGTGTATTGGGTACCGCAGCACCGCGCACCTCAATCCCGACTACGTGTCGACTGCTGAGGTTCTTGGTTCGGGGTGGTGTTGTGGCGGCGTCGCGATCAGCCCAGTCGCCGCGGTGAATGTCGGGCGGGAGGGGCCTGTGGTGCATCTCTGTCAAGCGGGTGCGGACCGCTCGGCGGGGTCGTCGGTGCTGCCCCGCTCGCCTTCGCCACCGAGCAGCTGCGCCACTACCTGCCGATCATCGCTCTCGACCAAGAGGACGAAGAGCTTGAGCTTCCTGAACTTCTCGTGCGCGTACGGGCGTGGGAGGACGAGGACACCACGGGAGACCCTGTAGCTCTGGTGCAGGCAACTCAAGATGAGATGGAACAAGCCGGCTGGCCAATGCGTGCTGGTCCATCTCCCGGGCCGAGCAAGCAGTCCGGACCGCACACGACGCGCTGCGCCGACAGATCTGCGCTCCCAGGACGCCGGTCTGGAACTGCACGCCATCGCCCACGCGGTCCGCGACCGGATCGACACCGATTCCTGCTACCGGATCTTCAACGGCAACGCCTTCGCCCAGCAGGTGCGCGGCAATCTGGGCGGACGGTGCCACGGTCGTGCGTACGCGGGCATCGCCGAGTACTACACGGGCGGGGTCCGTGTGGGCCTCACCGCCCTCCCGCACGAGGAGGACTTCGCGGAGGAGATGGCTATCCACATGTGGGCCGAGTTGGAGGAGCCCGGTGCGACAGCCACAGCCAGGATGTTTCACGAGGCGGCGCTCCGGGACGCTCAGGAACTGCTCGACGCACTCGCCGACCGCTACGACGTCCTCACACCCGGCGGCGATCCGGCCACCCCCACCTTCCTCGCGCCGGAGCCGCTCCCCTACACCCCGGCCGTCATCCGCGACCGGTACCCCAGCCGCTTCCACCTCTACCGTCCTCGTACTGCGCCATCGCCTGGGTCCGTCGCCGCGGCCTCGTAGACTCACCGGTCATGGCGCCCGACAGCCCCGCACAGCTCATCTCGCTTCTCGCCGGGCGGAGCCCTGTGGAGATCGTCGGCACGCGGGAGAGCGAGTGGGTCGACATCAAGAGCGGCGGTCCCAGCTGGCTGTGCATTGGACGTCCAAGGTGCTGGCTAACCAGGGCAGACGGAGCGATCAATCACGGGGTGCACATCGGCTGCGGGCCTGGTTCATCGGGTCGGCATACCTCCGTGCGGGCTATTGACCACCAAGGGCAGTGATCCTGCCACCAGGTAGGGGTGCTCGGGGAAGTGGTCAATGTGGAGGTGACCGCCGTCCTCGGCGGTCACCATGGCATGCAGATTCTCGGCCAGGACAGCCCTGGCATCGGGATCGCCGCTGATCACAAGGATCTGCCGCCGGGCGTCAAGTCCGATGCGGACGCCGGAGCCGGGTGCCTTCCTGACTTCGATCCCCGCCAGGGTGTTGCCGTCAAGCGGAGACGCGGACACGGAGCTGATGAACCCAACACCCTCGGCTACCGCCCTTGCCAGGCAGGCCAGTTCTGTCGCCGTCGCGGTGAGATCTACTTCGCCGGAAACGGGGTCGGACACGAGCCTCACGGGTGTCGCTCCTCCATGGTCGGCCTCCATGACGCAGGTGGGGCAGCAACACCAGCCTCGTCCGCCAGCCGCACCAGCGTCCCTGACAACCCGACCATGGTGTGCGGCCGCTCGTCGAGCCGGACCTGGTCGCCGACGCGCAGCGCCGCCCGTCCTCTCACCACGCTTCCGCCCGCGACACCAGCGTCGTGTCCGTCAGTGGCTTCGACAGGTCCGCCCGGCGCCGCCCCGCCCAGAGCAGATGGAACACCACTGGTAGCACCGCAATCGGATCACCCAGCAGTGACGCCTGTCCCACCAGCGGTGAGGGCACCGCGAACACCGCCATCAGCCGCTCGGCCATCCCCGCGGTGGTCGCATGCCGAGGGTGCCGATACCCCGCCGGCCAGCGGGCATTGGCCATCCGGACCGGGTCCACCATCCCGACCACCCGGTAGCCCCAGCCCACCGCCTCACATGCCAGCCGCGTCACCGCGAACTTGGCCGCCGACCGCTCGTCGACCCGATCCAGAGGCCGGCAGTCCACCAACAACCGCCGACCGTCCTCGGACCGTGCGAAATAGTCCGGCGCGTGCGAGACCACCCGGCCCTTGTCGTTCTGCCAGAACAGCCAAGTCGGCTGCGACAGCAGCCCAGTCACCTCGGGAGTGAAGTCCAGCAGCATCGCGTGGTCCCGCTCCAGCCACGACTCGAACCCCACGTGCCCGCCCGTCGTGACCAACCAGTACAGGCCCGGGAAGTTCCGCTGACCGCGGTATGAAGGGAAGCCACGTACTGGTGGTCCCGTCTCGAACGCGCCCTCTTCCGCCTCACTCAGCGGTCGTCGGTGTTCACCTCTGGCATCCCGCCAACCGACCGCGAACTCGTCCACGTGTAGCGGTTCCGTATCGCTCATCCCACCCAGACCCATGCACTTCACTGTCCAGAATCAATGGGAATCCACCAGAGGTTTCGGGATGAAACCCCTCAGGTGAGTGACGCTGCGAGCCAGCTCAGTCAGAGGTTGCGTGATCATCGGCAGCATCGCCTGAGGCGGGTCGAAGCCTGCGCCGTGCCGCGTCCAGACGTTCGTCACAGTCCGCCGCGAAGATCCCCGGCAGGGACTTGTCGAGCGTGCCGGCCAGCCTATGAATGGGTGCCCAGACCGCCTCATCGTCGACGAGACGGCTGGTGGTGCAGTCGCAGGCCTGTTCGAGGGTGGTGACCAGTCCGGTCCATTCCTCGGTACGGGGAAGGGGACGGTGCAGCAGATCTGCTTCACGTGCCTCGGACTGAGATCATCTGGTCCACGGTTTGCTGAACCTTCGGCAGGAACGCCGCGATCGTCTCGCTGTTGGGTTCCTCGCCGAGCAGGTCCAGAGCGGTCGCGCGGGTGAGGACGATGTCGGCCTGGTAGACCAGGCCTGCGGCCCACACGTCCAACTCCGCTTCGGTGCCCCCGTCGCCAGGACCGTAGTTGATGTACAGAACGGGGAGCTCAGCGGAAGAGTCCAAAAGGGTACGGATGAATGCGACGGTAACCTGCGGCGCTGGCCTGTCGATGGTCGGTTCCATGGTGTGACGCTCCTCCAGCTGATAGTTGAGTCAGCTTATGTCCGCTGCGGCGATCAAACTTCATTGTCACAAACCGGCGTTGGTCAACCTTCAGTGGCAACCGGTCAAGGTTCAGCGTCACGGGAGTGCGCCACGAAGTACCGCGTAATCGAGTGGAGGTGAATGGCCGACACCGCCGGGCCGTCACAGCGGCCTGGTGAAGCTGGAGGCAGCCTGATCCGGGGAACGCCGGGGAGCGTGCCAAGCGGCCCCGACAACGGCGGAACGTGCCGGGACTACCGGACGGCGCGGGTCCGGCTAGCGAGGTCAGAGTAGGCCGTGACGGCCACGGACACCCGGCTCTACGGGAAGGCGACCGCGCAGGCGTGGGACCGGCTGCACCCACGGCTGACCCGCCCCGCACGTACCGGCTGATCCTATTCTGTACCAGCTCGCCGGCTACCTGCTCCTCGACTGCGACAAGGCCTACGGCGTCGAGCGGGTCGGCCTGTATGTGTCGCGGCAGTGCAGGCTGATCGACTGGGCGACCGGACACTTCCTGCGGCTATCGAAGCCGGCGGCGTACACTCGCAGCGGACCCGGGGCGGGCGGACGCGGCATCCGCTTCGTCATCTCAGGCTCCCCAGAGCGTAGTTGACGCCTTCACCTCGCGGCCCACTCCCGCACGAACCCGCCGTCAACAAACCACCGCTAGGACCGCGTCGCCCTCCCGCACTCGTCCCCAGAGGACTGGCCACGCCCGACCGGAGCGCTGCGGTCGTACGGGTCGACCTCCGTGCCGGCCTCGTCCGCCCGGCGGTCCGTGCCGAAGGGCGGGGTGAAGTAGCCCGTGGGGGCTGCGCAGCCCCCGTTGGTCATGTCGTACTTGTACGAGACGATCGAGAACGTGCCCGGCTCGGTGATCACCTTTTCGGGGTCGTCCCAGCTCAGGACCAGCTCGCGCCGGACGATCGTGCGCACGATCTCGTCGTTGTCGCCCGCGTCCGCGCTGGTGACCGGGTAGACGAAAGTGACGTCGGCGGTCACTTGGAGCGCGCCGCGCTCGCCCTCCCGGTAGGTGAGCCGGCCCCGGGTCTTCACGACGTCGCCGACCAGGTGGGTGCGGGAAGGCTGGAAGCGGCTGAAGAGGAGGAGGGGGTCGTTCTTCTCGCTCGGGGTTCGGAAAGCAGTTTTCAGGAGCTCTTGGACGTCCTTCTGGTACGGGTTGATCAGTGCAATCGCCTGCTCGGGGCGCTCGCCCTGCAGCACCTCGCGGTCCAGGCCGGACGCGACGAGGAAGTCCCGACTGCGGGCGAGGGCCCGCTCGACCTCGACCGCGCTCATCCAGCCGACCGCCCCGGCCTTCGGCACGGTGATCCCCGCCGCTCCGCTCGCCCAGCTCGCCGCCGGCGAACCACGGAACGGCTCGTCCATGGTGGGGCGTTGAGCCGCCTCCGCCGCGGCTACCTGGGTCGGGCGAGCGGTCTCGGCCGCCAGCGGGGAGTCAGGGTCGTCGCCGGCGAACAGGTCCACTACGCGCCCCGGCGCAAGCGCCGTCACCAGCAGCACCAGCGAGGTCAGCAGCCCGACCACGTACCAGCCCGTGCGCCGCTTGGGCCGCGCGGGGGTGTAGCTACGCCAGCCCTCCGGGTCGCGGCCGGGCTCCGCGCGCAGCCGCTTTGCCACGACGCGGGCCCGCGCCGACGGCTCCTTGGGCGCGTCGGCGGCACCCGCCACCGACTCGCGCAGAAACCGCTCCCACTCCTCGTCGGACCTGGACGAGCCGTTCGGCTCCGTACCCGCGCCCATCCCCAACCCCCTGGCAATCAGCAGACCGCGGCCCACTCCCCTGGGGCGCGTCCGCATCATGGCACAGGGCTCTGACAGCGAAGCAGGCGGGCGGGCGGTGTGGGCGCGCCACCCTCTCTCAGCCGGCCAACTGCAGGGTTCTGACTGCCCTCAGCAGCACCGGTGGACACCACGTCGTGAACCGCTACGTGATGGCCATCCGGCAGGGCATCGCGGTCCCCGTCGTACTCGGGCTCCGCGCTTCCCGTGTTGTCCACTGTGAGCTGCGACAGTGAAGCGGCATCATGGTCGGGTCGGGGGTGGTGCGAGTGCCGGAGAAGAAGCCGGCGCGGCAGGATCTGAATAGGAACCGCCGCAGAAGTGGCTTCGTCGGTCGACACGGCGAACTGGGAATGTTCCACGACAACTTGTCCCGGGACCCCGAGATGAGGCTTTTCAGTACCCCTTCCACGTCCACGGACAGGCAGGCGTCGGCAAGACGACACTGGTCAGGCAATGGGACTCCGCTACCCGGGAGTTGGGCGCGATGACCGCTTATCTCGACGATGACGTGCACAGCATCGTCGAGGCGATGGAAGCGATCAGCGTGCAGTTCAGGTGGCAGGGCGCGGCGTTGAAGGGGTTCGAGAAGTTGCTGGCGGCCTACCATCAGCGCCGTCACGAGGCTGAGACGCCGATGAGCGCCACACCACTGGGGAGTGTCGGTGTCGCAGGAGGGGGCGACGGGCCTGTTCCCCCGGCGTCGTTGTCCAGCACTGTGGTGGTCCAGGCCGGGCTGGCCGGTCTGGGTCTGCTCGGGATGGGGCCGATCACAGGCCCGATGGATCCGCAGCAGTTGGCACAGCACGCCGACCGTATGCGCGTTTGCGCTCAGTGCCCGGTTGCGCAATCACGCCGATGTCCAGTTGGTGATGTCTCCGGTGCAGATACTGACGCCCGCGTTTCTGGAAGACCTGGCGGAGGTGGCCGATGTCCAGGCGGATCACCGTCCCTTCGACGATCGGGAGGGTTCCGTCGGCGGCTGCCCAGGAAGAGCGGTAGGTCAGCTTGGGGTGCAACCGGTTCCAGGACCGGGCCCTGGCGGTTCCGTAGAGGCGGGTGTCGGTGACGGTTTCGGTGTCCGGGGTGC
>NZ_JBFBEA010000054.1:0-30853 GCF_040683495.1 Streptomyces sp. NPDC093544
GTCGCCGCCGGATCAGACGTCGGGCAGGAAGTGACGGGTCCGGTGACGCGAACGTACGCGACGGGCATGTGGACGTACCGGCACGCCCCCTTCCGTGGTCTTTCGGCTGCGGGCCGCCGCGGCAACGCTTTCCGGTACCCGCGCTCCCACCCACCCGGCGGTGCTCCACTCCTCGGCTCCGGGAAGCATCTTCAGCCCGGCCAGGCAGTCCTCAGCCTGTCCGCCGCGCTTGAGGACGGGGAGGTGCCGTCCCGATCCCCACCCACCGGATCCCCGGCCAGCCAGTTTCAGCCCGTCCGGCGTTTGAGGACGAGGCCGTTCAGGCCGAAAGCGGGGGTCTGGGGGCGCAACCCCCAGGTACGGGACGGGTAGGGGCGGAGGGGGCGAAGAAAACTCCTCACCCGCACCCCGGGATGGCGACCGTCTCGTTCAGATCAGGCGGACCGGTTTCTCGGGGCGGACGCCGATGTGGCGGAGCCAGTCGCGGAGGGGGGTGGGGTCACCCGTCTCGACGAGGGTGAGGACGCGGGGCCCAAGATCGGCGGCACGTTCGCCGTCGACAAGGAGGGACGGCCCGTCGAGCCAGTCAAGCCCCGGCGCAGCCCCAGCCGTGTCCATCGCGGCACAGCACACCATGGCCGTCACATGGTCGGCCAACAGCTCACGCCCCGTCCGCGGCGGCTGAAGCGGGAAGAGGGGAAGGAGTCCGTCGTCCCAGAAGGCCAGGTCGGGCCCCTGCTGCTCCGCAGCCCCGGCGGGAGACCCGGACGCCGGGGCCGGCGCCGCCGCCTCCTCGCGCGCCAGCTCCGCACTGAGCCCCGCCGCAAGCGCGGCCGTCCGCTCGTTCCCGAGGGCGAGCTCCGCGTCGTCCTCGTCCAGGCCTATGCCCATTTCCTCGTACGCGCCTCCGCGACTGCTGGCCAGGACCCCGGAGGCATCCGGATCAGTTGCCAAGTCCGGGTCCGTTGCCAAGTCCGGATCCCGGTCCGGATCCCGGTCCCCGCCCGAACCCGCTACGTCCGTGTCGTCGTCCGATACACCCCTGGCATCGTTCGGCGACGCCATGAGGTGGTCCATCACCCGCGCCAGCGTGGGACCGCCCGAGCCCGGCGTCGCCGGGTCCGGGGCGTGCCGGACGCCCAGCGCGTCCAGGACCCGGTGAAGGCGCGCGGCGTCGGCGCGCCATTTGCGGTCGACGACCTCGTCCGGGTAGTCCAGCCAGTCCACGGGCGCCCAGTCGGGCCCGGACTCGGCGGGACCGCCGTGGAAGAGGCGGGCGGCGAGCAGTGAGGCCGCCTCGTCCACCGTGCCGGGCTCTTCGAGCAGGTCACAGGCGGGGCGCTCGCCGAGCCGTGAAGTGAACCCCTCGGCAAGACGGTCACGGCGGGACAGCTCGGTGAGGGCCGCGACGACGCCGACGTCCAGCCGGGACGGCCAGCGGCCCATCCGCCAGGCGGGCAGCGCGACGCGAGTCAGGAGCCGGTCCCAGCCCGCGTACGCCAGTCCCACCTGTTCCTGCGCGACGATCCGCAGGCCGTAATCCACAGCCTGTGCACGCTCGGCCGCCGCGGCCGCCACGCCTCGCTCCATCTCGGCCGCGTGGCCTCGGCAGCTGCGCAGAAGCAGGCGGGTCACCCAGCCGACGCCGCCCAGGACCATGCGGGACAACGGGCCGCGGGTGGGCGCCGAGGTCACGGCCACGGCTGCGTCCAGACCTCGTACGAAACGACGGGCCGCGGCTATGTCGGGGTGTGCCGACGGGCCCGTACCGGCGACGACCGGGGCGAGGACCGCACGCAGTTCCCCAACGCGCATCCACCACAGGAAGGGGGAGCCGATGACGAGGACGGGGGCGGTGGAAGTGGAAGTGGAGGTGGAGGTGGAGGTGGAGGTGGAGGTGGATCGGCGGGGACGCTTCGACAGTCTGCGTATACCGCGCGAGCCTTGCGCTCCTGCTGCTTCGTTGCTGTCCTCGGGCGCCCGTCGGCCGTGCGACAGGTGGGTGCGGTCCTCCAGCCAGCTGTCGCAGTCCGGGGTGAGCGCTATCGCCGAGGGGGCCGGGACGTCGAGTCGGTCCGCCAGGTCGCGGACCATGCGGTAGAGGTCGGGCGCCGATTCCTCGGCGATGGCGACCGTGGGACTCACCGCGGGCCGGGCACGGGCGACGACGAGCGCGATGCCAGTAGCGGCGAGGAGGACGAGAACGGCGAGGACGGTCACGATCCAGCGGGCGGTGTCCCAGCCTGCGCCAATGATGTGGCCGGTGGAGCCACCGGCCAGCAGGATGACGGCGACGGCCGCGGGCAACAGGGCGACGGCCAGCGCCCTGCTGCGGATGCGCAGCACGGCGAGAGCCCGGGAGCGCGCGGACTGCGCGCCCACCTCCACACCCATACCTGTCACGACCGGTCCTCACCCCCTACGGTCCGCCCCACCCGGGCTGTCACGCAGCCCGCGCCGGCGGATGTCCTGGCGTTGCTCACTCCCCCACTGTGGCACCCGCCACTGACATCGCAATGCCGGTGGGCCAAGTGCCGGAATGCTTTCGCCGCACCCTAGTTGGGGCCCCGGCCCCCGTCAGCCGGATGGGGCATCGGTCACTCGATGGAATGGCTTTGGGGAAAGGTGGATGACGGTGGGCAAAGATCAGGCCCCGAATTCCGCAGGGAATCCGGGGCCCAGGGGGATGGTGGCGAGGTGCCGACAAGCCAGTGGCTGCTACTGGCCGGCTACCGCGTTGACCAGGTGCTACGCCTCTGCCGCCGCCTTCGCCGCGATGTCCGTACGATGCTGCGAACCGTCGAGACCGATGCGGGCGACCGCCGCGTACGCGCGTTCGCGGGCCTCGGTGAGATCGGTGCCGGTCGCCGTGACGGAGAGCACACGGCCGCCCGCGCTGACGACCGTGTCGCCGTCGTGCTTCGTCCCGGCGTGCAGGACGTACGCGTGGGGGGCGTCCCGGGCCGCCACCTCGTCGAGCCCGGTGATCGGGTCGCCGGTGCGCGGGGTGTCCGGATAGTTGTGCGAGGCGATGACCACGGTGACGGCCGCGGCGTCGCTCCAGCGCAGGGGCGGCAGGTCGGCGAGCGTGCCGTTCGCCGCGGCCAGGAGCACCCCGGCGAGGGGCGTCTTCAGGCGGGCGAGGACCACCTGGGTCTCGGGGTCGCCGAAGCGGGCATTGAACTCGATGACCCGTACGCCTCGGCCGGTGATCGCCAGGCCCGCGTAAAGAAGGCCGGAAAACGGAATGCCGCGGCGGCGCAGCTCGTCGACGGTCGGCTGGAGGACGCTCTGCATGACCTCCTCGACCAGCTTCGGGTCGGCCCAGGGCAGCGGCGAGTACGCGCCCATGCCGCCGGTGTTCGGACCCTCGTCGCCGTCCAGCGCGCGCTTGAAGTCCTGGGCGGGCTGCAGCGGGACCACTGTCTCGCCGTCCGTGATCGCGAAGAGGGAGACCTCGGGGCCGTCGAGGAACTCCTCGATGACGACGCGATCGCAGGCGTTGGCGTGGTCACGGGCCTTCGCGAGGTCGTCGGTCACGACGACACCCTTGCCGGCCGCGAGCCCGTCGTCCTTCACGACGTACGGGGCACCGAAGGCGTCGAGCGCCTCCTCGACCTCATCCGGCGTCGTACAGACGTACGAGCGCGCCGTCGGAACGCCCGCCCCCGCCATCACATCCTTGGCGAAGGCCTTGGAACCCTCCAGCTCCGCGGCCTCCTTGGAGGGGCCGAAGCAGGGGATGCCCACCGTGCGCACGGCATCGGCGACCCCCGCGACAAGCGGGGCCTCCGGGCCCACGATCACCAGCTCGGCGCCGAGCTCCGTGGCCAGCGCGGCCACGGCGGCGCCGTCGAGGGCGTCGACCGCGTGCAGCTCGGCCACCTCCGCGATGCCTGCGTTCCCGGGGGCGCAGTACAGGGCGGTGACGTCGGGGTCGAGGGACAGGGAACGGCACAGGGCGTGTTCGCGGGCGCCGCTACCGATGACAAGGACCTTCACGGGGGTCAGCCTATCCGCCGGGGACGGGCACCTTTGTGGGGGCCGCCGAAGGAGGGGGTGTGAGGGGATGGGGGGATCCTCCAAAGCGGGCAGCTGGACGTACGAGGCCGGATGCACGAAGCCAGATGTACGAGGCCGGATGTATGCGGGGTACGGAGCCTCGTTGCTCGTCCCGTAGCCCGTAGGCGGTTATCCACTTACCCGCTTACCCGCTACCCGTTACTCGTTCGAGAACTCCTCCACCACCGTGGCCCCCAGTTCGCGGACGATCAGGTCGTAACCCGAGAGGGCGGACTCGACGAGGTCGGGGTCGTCGTCCTCGGGGGTGTCGTCCTCGGGGGCGACCGGGGGTGGTTCGGGGGCGGCGGGAACCGGGGTGGATGCCGAGGTGGGTGCGCCCGGAGCATGGCTCGCGGACGGGCCCGGCGACGCGGCGGGGCGGGAGGCCGGGGCCGACGGCTGCTGGGGCGCGGGGCGGGGGGCTGCTGGCGCCCCGCCGTAACCACCGCCGAACCCGGGAGCCGCCGGAGCGGGCGGTGCCGAGCCCCCTGAGCCACCCGGGCCGCCTGCGCCACCCGAGGTGTCGACGATGGCGTCGATCTTCCACTGGACGTTGAACTGCTCGGCCAAGGCCTGCCGCAGCACCTCTTCGCTGCCGCTGCTCGTGAAGTTGTCCCGGGCGCCCGCGTTGACGAAGCCGATCTGCAGAGTCGTACCGTCGAATCCCGTCACCTGCGCGTTCTGACTGAGCAGGATCCAGGTGAACCGGCGGCGGTTCTTCACCGCCTCCAGGATGTTCGGCCAGAGCATGCGGGGGTCGGGGCCGCCACCGGCGGGAGCCGGGAAGGCCGGGGAGGCGGCGGCGGGAGCCGGGGCGGATGCCGCAGCCGACGGCGACTGCGCCGGGGCCGTGGGCGCGGCCGGTGGCTGTCCCCCGCCCGTGGGCGCCGCCGTCGGCCACCCACCGGGACGCCGTCCACTGCCCGCGACCGTCGGGGTGGGCCAGGAGCCGGGCGCGGCACCCGAGGGAGCGGGGGTCGTCGGCGCAGGGGCGGGAGCGGCCGGGGCCTGCGGCTGCTCAGCGATAGGAGGCGCAGCCGGAGGAGAAGTGGCAGGAGGAGCGACTGGGGCAGCAGCTGGCTCGGTGACCGGCTCGGGCCCCGCCGCGCGCGCCGCAGCCCGAGCCGCCGCGACTCCACCCCCCGGAGGAACCGCCTGGCCCGCGGGAACGTCGTGGCCCGTCGAGGCCGGAGCCCCGCCCTGCGCAAGCCCAGGCGCATGCCCATGACCAAGCCCAGGCCCATGCGCATCAGCCCCAGGGACGTACCCGATGGCAGGGCCGCCCCCGCCACCGGAGAAGTTCACACCGCGCTCGATACGGTCCAGCCGGGCCATGACGGACCGCTCGTCCCCGTACGCGGCGGGGAGCAGCACGCGCGCGCAGATGAGTTCGATCTGGAGTCGCGGCGAGGTGGCGCCACGCATCTCCGTCAGTCCCTCATTGACGAGATCGGCGGCGCGGCTCAGTTCGGCGGCGCCGAAAACACCCGCCTGGGCCTGCATCCGCTCCACCACATCGACAGGTGCGTCGATGAGCCCCTTCTCGGCGGCGTCGGGCACGGCCGCGAGGATCACGAGATCCCGCAGCCGCTCCAGCAGATCGGCGACGAACCGCCTCGGATCATTACCGCCCTCGATGACCTGGTCCACGACCTCGAAGGCCGCGGCGCCGTCCCCCGCGGCGAACGCCTCGACAACCGAATCGAGCAGCGAGCCGTCCGTGTACCCGAGCAGCGAGGTCGCCATGGCGTACGTCACACCGGCGTCGCCCGCACCCGCGAGCAGCTGGTCCATGACGGACATGGAGTCACGCACGGACCCGGCACCGGCCCGTACGACCAGCGGCAGCACCCCGTCCTCGACAGGAGCGCCCTCCTGCCCGCAGACCTCGCCCAGGTATGTCCGAAGGGTCCCCGGCGGCACGAGCCGGAACGGGTAGTGGTGAGTCCGCGACCGAATCGTCCCGATGACCTTCTCGGGCTCGGTGGTGGCGAAGATGAACTTCAGATGCTCCGGCGGCTCCTCGACGACCTTCAGCAGGGCATTGAAGCCGGCCGGCGTGACCATGTGGGCCTCGTCGATGATGTAGATCTTGTACCGACTGCCCGCGGGCCCGAAGAAAGCCTTCTCGCGCAGGTCACGGGCGTCGTCGACACCACCGTGCGACGCGGCGTCGATCTCGATGACGTCGATGGAACCGGGCCCGTTCCTGGCCAGGTCCTGGCAGGACTGGCACTCCCCGCAGGGCGTCGGCGTCGGCCCCTGCTCGCAGTTCAGGCACCGGGCCAGGATCCGCGCACTGGTGGTCTTCCCGCACCCGCGCGGGCCGCTGAACAGGTACGCGTGATTGACCCGGTTGTTCCGCAGCGCCTGCTGCAACGGGTCGGTTACATGCTCCTGCCCGATGACCTCGGCGAACGACTCCGGGCGATAACGGCGGTACAGCGCGAGAGACGACACGCATACGAGGTTATAGGCGCCCACTGACAACAGGGACCGCCCGGAGACCCGGCCCCTGCCCGCACCCGTACAAGTCGCGTACAAGTACCGGACGCAAACGCAAGCGCCCCCCACGCACCCGCCAGAGCCAACCTACCCTTGCTGCCTTCCGGCCCTGGGGGAGTTCAGTCAGATAGCGCCACGTGAGGGGCTCCGCACAGGCTACAGGATCTGAGCGGGGGGAACGAGTTCGCGAGCACTCCTCAACGTCTTGTATTGTTTGCCGCGGAGGATTCGCCTAGTGGCCTAGGGCGCACGCTTGGAAAGCGTGTTGGGGGCAACCCCTCACGAGTTCGAATCTCGTATCCTCCGCCAGTGCCTCACCGGGCACGATGTCGAAGGGCCTCACCGTTCGCGGTGGGGCCCTTCGACGTTGAGGGTTGCAGTTCCCGGCTACCGCCCGTTGAGGACTGCCTGGCACACGTTGCAGTACATGGCCGCGTTCTGCCCGTACCGCCGCATCATCTGGCTGCAGCCGGTGCACAGCCCGAGCACCCATGGTGGGCAGCCGAGCGCTGCGGAGGCTGCTGCCCGCTCGACGGGAGTGATCCGCGTCGGGTCGCCGGAGCGTGGGCCGGCAGACGGGGAGGGTGAAGCCGCCCGTCGGTTGATCGAGATCGCGAAGAGGCCGGGCGTCACTACAGCAAGACGGTGTCCTATGCCGGGCGTCACTACAGCAAGACGGTGTCCTATGTGGTGCGGCGGCTGATTCGTTTGTAGCAGCAGAGGGCGGCTGCGAGGCCGAGGGAGGCCAGGTAGTTGCGGGGATGGCGTTCGTAGCGGTGGTTGAGTCTGCGGTAGCCGGTGGGCCAGGACATCGTCCGCTCGATGACCCAACGTCGGGCGCCCTAACTGTTCGCTCGACTCGACGCCCTTGCGGGCGATGCGGACACCGATGTGCTTGCCCAATAGCCATTTCCGCAGGTGAAGTACGTCGTATTCCTTGTCGGCGTGGAGACGCTGGGGCTTGAATACCGGCCGCGGTGAGGGTCGTGTCTCGTTTGGTGACCCTCGACCCTCGACCCTCGGCTTCAGCGCGAGGCTGTCGTGGGTATTCGCCGCGGAGACGCCGACGAGGAGGGGCAGTCCGTTTGCGTCCGACAGAACGTGCATCCTGGAACCCGGCTTGCCCCGGTCCACGGGGGCTCGGACCTGTGAGTTCGCCCCCCTTTTTAGCCCTGACATGGGCGGAGTCGAGGACCGCGCGGGACAGGTCGAGCAGTCCGGCGTCGTTCAGGCGGTGCAGGATCTTCTCGTGCAGCCCGCCCCGCACGCCCGCTCGTGCCCGTCTTCCCACGACCACGCACACCCGCCTTCCGCGCCCACCTGAACGCCGTCGCACGGTTCACCCCCACCGCCCGAGCAGCACCCGAGATACTGCCGCTCTCCCGGTCCAGCGCCTCGAAGAACCTCGCCTTCAAGTCCTCAAAACCCACGATCCCCGCAACTCCCTCAAATCCAGGGTGTTGCGGGGATCGCTAGAACCCGCCTGTCCGGCGGGGCCCTTCGCCGTGCGGTGCTGGGCGCGCAGCGTGTGCGGGCGGGGTGCCTGCGGCTCCCCTGCGGCCCTCTACGATTGGAACTTCTCCTGGACCAGCACGGCGGTGGAGGAGGACGCGGGGTCCAGGATGACCCGGACCGTCACGTTGCCCTTCTTTGCGGCGGCCACCAACTGGTTTTCGGTGCACGGGATGGTGCCGTAGCCGTCCTTGTCGGGCATGCCGGCGTCGCCGTGGTTGGAGCAGATGAGGGACTCGCCGTAGATGTTCGTCTCGTCGGTGACGTCGAAGGACGAGGCTGTGGCGTAGTGGGCCTCGACCTTCAGTTGGCCACCGCTGTAGGTCAGCGTCCCGGTCATCGTGACCGGCGGGCAGTAGCCGGTGGCCGAGCCGATGGAGTTGATGTCAGCGTTGTTCCTGCTGTCCTTTCCGTAGCTGATCTGGTCGGTGCACCGCACACCGGGCTTGTTGGGCGTGCCCTTGGGAATAACCGAGTCCACGTCCTGGCCACTGGAGGGCGCGGACGTGGCGGCGTTCGACCCCGAAGTGGAATCGGAGCCGGCAGAGGAGCCGGAGCTGGAGGGCGCGGACGTGGCGGCGTTCGACCCCGAGGTGGGATCGGAGCCGGCAGAGGAGCTGGAGCTGGAGGACCCGCTCGTCGACCCGCCGGTCGATGCGCTGGTGGACGCAGTGGTGGTGGAGTTGGCTGCGGAGGACGTGTCGTCAGGACCGCAGGCGGTCAGTGCCAGCCCGGCGACGACGAGAACGGCGGTCGAAAGGCCGCAACGAGCTGCCCTGGTACGCATGGTGGTTCCTCTTTCGGTATCGACTTTCGCCCCGGTGACGATGAGTCCGAGCCGCCCCCGATTCGGAAGCAACCACCGGGCCGGTGCATCCCTCCGCCGAACGACTGCGGCGTCGCGGAGGCGAGTTGTTGGCATCGCCGCGCAGGCACGGTTGCGACGACACTCCGTTCAGCCGAGCACGCGCGCTATCGCGGCCAGTGCGTCGTCCGGGTTGCGGACCAGGATGATCCGGGTGGCCGACGCGTGCGCGTGGATGACGTTGAGGACCCGGTTGAACCAGTAGGTCGTCTGCTCCGTCGGCGGAAGATTCGGGTCCTGGCCGCTGATGAAGCTGCCGATCACGACGCCGTCGTACTCGGCCTTGCCCAGCCTCGCGGCCAGTTCGGCGTCACCGCTCTCGTCGTCGGGAAGGACCATGATGTCGGCCGCCAGGCCGGCCTCCCGCAGGCGCGCCTGGACGACCGCGCCGATCTCCGGGTGCTTGCCGAAGCCGAGCACGCGCCACTCCTTGAGGAACTCCACTGTCGACAAAGCCTTCCTCTGTCCGTAGAATTGAATGGACCGCAAGTTGATTGAATAGACTGCGAGTGTAGTGAAATCATGACAGGCGTCAAGGGGACCCAGCGCGCGTACCGCTCGGCGGCACGGGAGGAAGCCGCGCACCGCACACGCGAAACCGTGATTGCCGCCGCCGCCGAGGTGTTCGCGGAGAAGGCCTACGCGGGGGCCACGATCGAACTGATCGCCGCCAGCGCCGGGGTCTCACGGGCCACCGTCTTCGGAGTCGGCGGCAAGGCTCAACTGTTCGCCCTCGCCCGGATGCACGCGGCCACGGGCGGCCGTCTCACCGCCAACGACGAAGGCTTCGAGCGGCTCTTGGCGACCCCTGACGCGCACCGGCTACTCAAGGAGTTCGCCGCCTTCACCGCCGCCATATCGCGTCGGCTCGGGCCCTTGCAGCTCGCGCTCGAACAAGCCGCGACGACCGACCCCGAACTGGCACAGCTACAGGAATCGAGCCAGCGGGAGCTGCTGGAGTGCGCCCGTGCCATCGCGCAGGCGGTGGCCGCCACGGGATCGCTGCGGCGCGACGTCTCGCCCAAGGTCGCGGCCGACATCCTCTGGCTTCAGATCCAGCCGACGAACTACCGGCGCCTGACGCAGGAGCGCGGCTGGAGCCACGAGGCGTTCGAGCGCTGGCACGCCGCGACCATGATCGCAGGCCTGCTGAACCACCACCCGGCCGACTGAACCACCCCGGCCGGCCGACGGGAGCGCAGGCCAGGAGCACACGGGCGCGGAGCCATCCTCCGGTCCCCCGCTCCGCTGCCCCGGGCACCCGGCGCCCGCCCGCACGGCCTGAGAACTCGAAAGGCGATCTCGCCGCGCGTAGAGGTTCAGTCATGACCGACGTGACGAGAAATCGAGAAATCCGTTCGCGCTCGGGTTCACGCGTCAAGCTCTGTGTACACGCTTACAGTTGGGCGCGATGTTCGAGTCGACACGTCGCCCCTGGTGAAGCGGTGCCGCTGCACCCCGAGGCAGTCGGATTTGCCGGGCACTACGACTTCGACATCGACGTCCTGGCCGCTTACCGGCCGGCCGGGAAGGGGCGGGTCGAACACCAGGTGCTGATCGTCCGCGACCACGTGCTGTCCGGTCGGGCCATCTCCTCCGTTGGGGAGATGGACGCCGCGTTCACCGCCTGGGTGCCCCGGCGACGGGCTCAGATCCACAAGACCCACCGTGAGGTGATCGGGAATCGGGCCGCCCGGGACCACGCGGCCCTGAAGACGCTGCCGCCGGCCCCTTATCTGATGGCCGAACGGCATCTGCGGCCGGTCGGCATCTGCGGCCGGTCGGCAAGGACTGCCTGATCGCGTTCGGCGGCAACCTCTACTCGGTGCCCGCCCGCAAGGTCCGCCCTCGTCAGCTGGTCGAGATCCGGCTACAAAATCGCAGGTCATGGTGCATTCAACGGTCCCCGACTCCGGCGGCGAAACGCTGCTGGCGATGCACCCGAGGGCCGTCGGCCACGAGGTCCGCGTGGTCGGGGAAACACACTGGGACGGCCTGCCCACGGGCAAGGGCCGCCGGACGACCACCGGAGAAGTTCCCGTCCAGCCGTCACAACCAAACCTTGGGCGAGGAGGCCGGACCGTTGCAGGCCCTGCTGAACCGGGCCGCAGCCAACCGCAAGTCCGCCCTCGCCCAGGGGTACCCCGTCGGCTGACACACGCCCTCGTGGGCACCGGACACGGCCTGGCACAGTCAGTGGTACTCGGGTTCAGGCCGAGGAAGCTCATCCAGGTCAGGGGTGAAGGTGCGCCCGTCGGCCGGCTCGATGGAGGGCCTGCCCGTGCCGTACTTATGGGTGTGCGCCGCGATGTAGCCGGTCCCAGTAGGCATACGGAACCACGGGCAGGGCCAGCCGTGCCGCCAAGGCCGGGGGAGCAGCCTCAGCGGATCTTCTTGAAGTCAGTGCGCACCGTGACCTCGACCCCGGCCAGGCTGAACCCGATCTCCTCACCGAAGCGGTAAGGCACGGCCGAGGTGTATTCGTCGCCCTTCGGCACTTGGTAGAGCACGCACTCCCCAGTCAGAACGTCCACGATCAGATACGTCGAAATCCCGCGCGCCGCGTACTGGTTGAGCTTGCGCCCGTAGTCCTGCCCGACCGTCGAACGGGACACGCTCTCCGCGACGAAATGCACATGCTTCTGATCGACGAACGCATCTCCCGGGCCGAGCGCGCCCGCGTCCACCACCAGCACATCGGGCTCGGGCGTGTACCCGTCCAGCTCTGGCAGTACTCCCTTGTCACGCGTGACGTGCAGACCGGACTCCCCGCCCAGTTGCTCCGCCAGCTGGGAGCGGATCGAATCGTCCGCCTCACTGTGCGCCTCCGTCACCGGCGACATGTACAGACGTCCCTGGTCGAACAGCAGCTTGACCGCCTTGGGCAACTTCATCGAACGCCGCACCTGGCTCAACCACTGCGCGTACTCCGGATACATCGTGTTCATCGCGCCTCCACGCCCATCACGAGGTACGGCCATCGTACGGGCCGCACGCAACGAGCCACCTGTCTTCCCATGTGTGCGCTTCCAGCGTGCTCGGTGACGGAAATCGCCCTGTCCGCTGTCCGCTGGTTGCAGTTTCGACGTTGTCCGTCTCAGTTGGCCTTCCGTCTCAGTCAGTTGCCGGCGGCGGTTCCCAGAGCATGTCGCCAACCTGCTGCGCCACCTTCCGGAGCATCGGCCCCGTAATGTGCATGCACCGAGCGCGCATCCGTGCCGCTCCCCCGGGCTCCCGTCCGTGATGGGCACGTACCGAGCGCGCATCCGTGCCGCCTCCGCCTCCGCCTGGGATCCCAACCCATGGTCGAGTCGACGACGACGTCCGGGCGGAGGAGAGGGAGAGGGAGTGGGCGGTCGTCGTCGCCCGGAGGGTGTCCTTGGCGAGCTCGCGTGGCTGACGGGCCCTGGCCTTGGGATCGCGACTGATCCGTCACGCAGAGCGCCAGCGGGCACCGGCGCGTTCACAAGCGCACGATGGGAGACAACGCCTCAGGGAAGGACAGGGGCCATGAGCAAGATTCGACATGCTCGGCACCCACGAGCCCAGCCACCACAGACGTGGGGCGCGCGGCCACCCAGTCCGGCGCCGTCCCAACCGGACCGATGGACCGGACCTCAACAGGCATCCCAACCGGACCAATGGCCCGGATCTCGTCAGGCTTCTCCGCCGGGCCAGCCGCCTTATCAGGGACAGCCCGTACCTTCCCCAAGGAAGCGCCGTCGGGTCTTCTTCTGGATCTTCCTGGCGGTCCAGATCTTGTTCCTGGTCTGGGTCATAGCGGGCGCCTCCAGCGGCAGCGGGACGCCGGAATCGTGTTCTGGCCTTACGGGCGACAGCCTCGAACTGTGCAAGGACGCCGACGACGTCGGCACCACGATCGGGGTCGGTCTGGTCGTCGCCTTCTGGGTGGCCACCGACTTCATCCTGGCCCTCACGTACGTGATCTACCGGCTCGCCAGCAGGCAGCCACGGACGTAAGGCCAGCAACGAGGAGACTCAGCCAAGAGGGACCCGTCGCCGGTGCGGATCAGCCGTCACGGCCGAACAGCTCGTCGTGCAGGTGGTCGGCCAGTTCGGCGGCTGTCGGGTTCTCGAACAGGACGTGCGCAGGCAGGTTGAGACCGGTGAGCAGGTTGAGTCGGGTGCGGACCTGGATCACCGCCAATGAGTCGAAGCCGAGGTCGGTGAACGGCCTGTCGTCGGGGAAGGCGGCCGGGTCCGGCTCACCGAGTACGGCGGCGAGTTCGACGCGCAGGAGCTCGCGCAGCTCCGGTCTGGACATCCGCGCGGGCCAGCTCCGCCGGGCCGCCGGAGGCAGGTGTCGCCGTACGAGGCCGCCGACGATCGGCGGCGGGGTTGTCGCGGCCGGGTCGAACCGGACCGGCACCAGCACGGGTTCGGCCGAGCCGATCGCGGCGTCGAACAGGGCCAGCCCCTGCTCCGCGCTGAGGCCGGCGATGCCGGACGCCTGCATGCGGCGCCGGGCGAGGCCGGAGATCTGGTCGCCGAGACCGCTGCCCGGTTCCCACAATCCCCAAGCCAGGGACACCGCAGGCAGACCGAGCGTACGGCGGTGGCAGGCCAGGGCGTCCAGGAACCGGTTGGCGGCGCCATAGTTGGCCTGGCCGGCCTTGCCGAAGACGCCGGCGACGGAGGAGTAGAGGACGAACGCCGACAGCGGAAGAGCTCTGGTGGCCTCGTGCAGCACCCAGGCCGCGTCGGCTTTCGGCTTCAGCACTGCATCCATACGGGCCGGTGTCTGGGCGGCGAGCACACCGTCATCGACCACGGCCGCGGTGTGCACGACCGCCGTCAACGGCGGGTCGCACGCCGCGATCAGCTGCTCCACCACGGTGCGGTCGGCCACGTCGCCGGCGACGATCCGCAGGTGGGCGCCCAGTTCGGACAGTTCCGTCCGCAGGCGCTCCGCGTTCGGCGCGGCCGGGCCCCGTCGGCTCACCAGGACGAGATGGCGGATGCCGTGCTCGCGCACCAGGTGCCGGGCCAGCAGGGCGCCGAGCGCGCCGGTCCCGCCGGTGATCAGCACGGTGCCGGCCGGGTCGATCGGGCGGGTGTCGCTCGGGGCGGCCATGGTGATCCGTAGCGCGTGCGGCACGCCGTCGCGGATGGCGAGTTGCGGTTCGAGACTGCCGCCTACGAGGTCCAGCACACGGTCGGCCGACAGGCTGGCGTCCTGGTCGACCAGGTCGACCAGCGTGATCCGTTCCGGGTGTTCGGCGGCGGCCGCGCCCACCAGACCGCTGATGGCCGCGGACGCGAGGTCCGGATCGGGAGCGGTGGCGTTCCTGGTGACGACGACTAGCCGGCCGCCGCCTTGCCCTTGCCCTTGCCCTTGCCCCCGTCCCTGCCCCTGCCCCTGCCCCTGCCCCTGCCCCTGCCAGTCGTGCAGCGCGTCCAGTGCACGGGTCGTCAACGACCGGACGTCGTCGCCCTGTTCCTTGACGATCTCGACGATCGTCGTCTCGCCGGTGGCCGGTACTGCCGACAGGACCGGCAGGGCTGGTACGGGAATCCATCGCGGACGGAAGAGCATGGTGTCCCGGGGTGCCATCGGCCTGGTGAACATCGATGCCACCGTCGCGACGGGCTCGCCCGCGTGGTCGAAGATGTCGATGCCGATGGTGTCGGAGCCGGTGCGGGCACACCGGATCCGTGCCCTCCGCACGCCCGGTGCGTACAGCTCGACGCCGTTCCACATGAACGGCACCCTCGCCCCGCCGGCCGGGCCCTCGGCCAGCGCCGCCGCGTGCGCGGCCGCGTCGAGCAGCACCGGATGCAACCCGAACCTGCCGCCGACGCCCTCCGGCAGGTCGATCTCGGCGAACAACTCGTCGCCCCGGCGCCACAGGGCGGTCACCGCCTGGAACGCGGGCCCGTACCCGAAGGCGTCGTAAAGGCCCGCCAGTTCGACCGGCTCGGCATCGGCCGGCGGCCACTTCGCACCGTACGACTCGGGTACCGGACCGCTCGGCCGCAGTCGGCCCGAAGCGTGCCGGGTCCACTGGTCGGCCGCGCGCTGCTTGGCGTAGATGTCGATCCGCTGCCCGTCGACGACCACCTGGAGCTGGACGTCCTCGGCCGGGGTCAGTCGCAGCGGCGCCTCTATCGTCAACTCGTCGACGCCGCCGATGCCGAACGCCGTCCCCGCATCCGTCCCCGCCGCAGACTCCGCCCCCGTTCCCGTCCCCGCATGCAACGCGATGTCGACGAACGCGGTCGCGGGCACGACGACCGAGTCGGCGACGACATGGTCGGCCAGCCAGCTGTGGGCCCGGACGCCGATCGAGCCGCCGTAGACGATCCGCGGTGAATCGGGGGCGACGAGGGCGGGGCCGAGCAGCGCGTGGTCGAGGCCGCCGCCACCCGGCTGCGGAGGGTCGAGCCAGTAACGCGTGCGCTGGAAGGGATAGGTGGGCAACGGAACCGGCCGGGCGCCGCTGCCCGCGAACACCGATCGCCAGTCGACGGCGATCCCGGCCGTGTGCAGCGTGCCGACCGCCGCCAGCAGCACCTCGCCCTCGCCGTGACCGGCACGCGTCGCAGGGACGGCGGGAAGTACGGCCGCCGCGGCTCGGCTGAGCACAGCGTCGGGCCCGATCTCCAGACAGGTGGTCACACCGGACTCGACGAGAGTGGAGAGCGCGTCGGCGAACCGGACGGTGTGCCGTGCGTGCCGCATCCAGTACCCGGCCGAGTACATCTCGTCGGAGGGCCTGCCGGTCAGCCCGGAGATCACCGGAATCACAGGGCGGCGGTAGGTCAGGCTCTCGGCGACCTCGCGGAACTTGTCGAGCATCGGTTCCAGCAGCGGCGAGTGGAAGGCGTGGCTGACGCGCAGCCGGGTGCTGCGCCGGAACCGGCCCGCGATGGCCGTCGTCGCGGCCTCTTCGCCGGACACCACCACGGCGTGCGTGCCGTTGACCGCCGCGATCGACACCCGGTCGGCGACCTCGGCCACCAGGGGCGCGACCTCGGCCTCGGTGGCCTCCACCGCGAACATGACGCCGTCGGCGGGCAGTTCCGCCATCAGCCGCCCGCGGGCGCCTACGAGCGTCGCCGCGTCTTCCAGCGACATGACACCGGCGACGTGCGCGGCGGCGATCTCGCCGACCGAATGCCCGACGAGCACGTCCGGCCGCACACCCCAGGACTCCAGCAGCCGGTGGAGCGCCACCTCGAACGCGAACAGCGCGGCCTGCGCGTGGTCGGTGCGGTCCAGCAGATCACCCAGGTCACCCGGTACGCCCAGGTCACCCGGTACGCCCAAGTCACCCAGGTCACCCGGTACGCCCAGGTCAGCCAGATCAGTCAGGTCGCCCGGTTCGCCCGATTCCTCGCTGAAGGCGATATCCCGTACGTCGCCGCCCAGCGCCCGGCACGCCTGGTCGAAAGCCTCGGCGAACACGGGAAAGCGCTGCGCGAGTTCCCTGCCCATGCCGGCCCGTTGGGCGCCCTGACCACTGAACAGGAACGCGACGCGTGCGCCGGCACGCACCGTCTCACCACTGCGTTCGCCGGAGGCCAGCGCGCGCAGAGCGGCTCGGTCGCCGGCCCCGACCAGGGCACGGTGACCAAGTGCCGTACGGCCCACCGCCAGCGTGTAGCCGACGTCGATGCCGTCCGGCAGGTCAAGCAAGTCCGGCAGATCCGGCGCATCCAGCAGCGCACCGGCGACAGCCCGCAGCGCGGTGCCGTCGGCGGCGCTCAACAGCAATGGCACGGTGGGGAATTCACCCCGCGCACCCCGGTCCTCGGGCGGGGCCTCCTCGATGATCACGTGTGCGTTGGTGCCGCCGATCCCGAACGAGGACACCGCTGCCCGCCGGGTCCGGTCGCCCGCAGGCCACGGCTGGGCGGTCGCGAGGAGCGACACCTTGCCGGCCGACCAGTCGATCCGGGGACTGGGGTTGTCCGCGTGGAGCGAGGCCGGCAACTGCCCGTGCCGCATCGCCTCGACCATCTTGATCACGCCGGCCACGCCCGCCGCCGCCTGGGTGTGCCCGAGATTGGACTTCACCGAGCCGAGCCACAGCGGGCGGTCCCCGTCCCCGTCCCGCCCCTGGCCGTAGGTCGCGAGCAGCGCCTCCGCCTCGATCGGGTCGCCCAGTGGCGTCGCCGTTCCGTGCCCGTCGACCGCGTCGATGTCCCCCGCGGACAGCCCGGCATCAGCGAGCGCGGATCGGATCACCTCGCGCTGGGCGCGTGCGCTGGGCGCGGTGAGCCCGTTGGACGCGCCGTCGGCGTTCGTCGCCGACCCCCGCAGCACCGCCAGCACCGGGTGCCCGTTCCGACGAGCGTCGCTGAGCCGTTCCAGCAGGACGACCCCGGCGCCCTCCGACCAGGCCGTGCCGTCGGCGTCCGCCGCGTAGGAGCGGCAGCGGCCGTCCGGCGACAGACCGCGCTGCCTGCTGAACGCCAGGAAGGTCCTCGGCGTCGACATCACCGTCGATCCACCGGCCACGGCGAGCGAACATTCCCCCGTACGCAGGGATTTCGCCGCCCAGTGCAGGGCGACCAGCGACGACGAGCAGGCCGTGTCGACGGTGACGGCGGGACCGGTGAGCCCGAAGGTGTACGAGATCCGCCCGGACGCGACGGCGTGCGAGGACCCGATGCCGAGGCGCCCCTCCAGCTCATGAGCCTCGAACCGGCTCGCGTAGTCCTCGTTCATGACACCGATGAACACGCCCGTACGGCTGCCGCGCAGCGTCGTGGCATCGATGCCCGCCCGCTCGAACAGCTCCCACGAGGTCTCCAGCAACAGCCGTTGCTGCGGGTCGGTCGCGAGTGCCTCGCGCGGCGAGACGCGGAACATCCCGGCATCGAATTCGGCCGCGTCGTAGAGAAAGCCGCCGCGCCGGGTGGTGGAGCCGCCGATCCTGTCCGGGTCGGGGTCGTACAGATTGGCGAGGTCCCAGCCCCGGTCGGCGGGGAAGTCGCCGGTCGCGTCGACACCGTCGCGGACCAGTCGCCAGAGATCGTCCGGCGACCCGACACCGCCGGGATACCGGCAGGCCATCGCCACGATGGCGATCGGCTCGTCAAGGCCGGCGGCCATCGGTTCGTACGCCGGAACGGGCGCCGACACCGGCACCGACACCGGTCGCGATACCCGCCCCGAGGGCGGCTCGGTGGCCACGAGCCGCGTGAGCTCGCCGATCAGCTCGCCGGGGGTCGGGAAGTCGTAGAGAAGCGAGTGCGGCAGGGCGACGCCGGTCAGTGCGGCGATCCGGTGCCGCAGCTGTACGCCGGCCAGCGACGACAGGCCAAGCTCCGTGAAAGCGCGATCCCGCCATCGATCGTCGCCTTCGCCGAAGTCCTCACCGCTGCCCTCACCGCTGTTCTCACCGACGTCCTCACCGACGTCCTGGCGGACGTCCTTGCCGCACAGGGCGGCGGTCTCCGCGCGTACGAGTTCCTCCAGCTCCGCCAGGCTCAGCTCGCGCGGACCCGTCACCTGCTCCGCCATGGCCTTGCGCAGGGGCTTCCCCGAAGACGTACGCGGAATCGTCTCGACTCGGCGGAACTCCACCGGCACTTTGAACAGCGAAAGCCGTCGCAGGCAGAGTCGGCGCAGTTCTTCGGGATCGAAGCCGTCCGAGGCCGGCACGACGAACGCCACCGGGACCTCACCGACCTGCTCGTCGGGCCGGCCGACGACGAGCACGTCACGCACTGACGGCGACTCAGCGAGTACGGCTTCGATCTCCAGCGGGTGCACCTTCTGGCCGCCGCAGATGATCACGTCGTCGATCCGGCCTGCGATCGTGAGCCGGCCGTCTTCGAGTGAACCCGCGTCGCCGGTCCGGTACCAGCCGTCGTCGGACGCGGGCGCGGACGCGGACGCGCGGCCGACGGCAGCCTGCTCGTGGTAGCCCAGCATGAGTCCCGGGGTGCGCACCAGGATCTCCCCGTCCGCGATACGGATCTCGACTCCCCGCACTGGCATCAGCCCGTACTTCACGGTGTCCTCGGTCCCGCCCGGCAACTGGACGGCGATCTTGCCACTGGTCTCGGTGGCTCCGTAACAGTCCAGCAGTTCGGTGCCGAACAGGTCCATGACCGCGGCGCGGGTCGCCGGGCCGCAGGACGCGCCGGCGGTGATGCACAGTCGTGGCGGTACGGCCACGCCCCACGTCTCGTGCGTCTCGTGCGCGAGTTGAAGATAGGTGGCCGGCACACCGGCGAGGACACAGCCGGGGTGCTCCGCGAGCAACGAGGGCAGGTCGCCGTCGGCGATCCGCGTGTGCGCGCCGATCGCCACCGTGCCGACGAAGGCCAACGACAGCGCGAAACAGTGATGCAGCGGCAACGGCCAAAGGATGGTGTCCTGTTCGGACAGCCCGAGCATCGGGCCATAGCACGCTGCCGCCGACCACAGCATCGCTCGCTGTGTGGTCAGCACTCCCTTCTGCGGGCCGCTGGTGCCCGAGGTGTAGAGCAGCCAGGCCGGCTCATCCATGCCAAGGTCGTCGGCCGGCGAACCGGACGCGGTGGTTGGGCTCTCCTCGACGATCAGTACGCGCAGGTGCGGCCGTCGCTCGCGCAGCCGTTGTGCCATCGCCGCGTGCCGGGCTTCGGTGATGAGCAGCGTCGCCCCGGAATCGTCCGCGTAGTAAGAGAGTTCGGCCTCCGTCGAGCGCGCGCTCACCGGTACGCCGACAGCGGCCGACCGCAGCACGGCAAGGCAGTATTCGACGAACTCGACACGGTTGCCGATATGAATCAGCACCCGGTCACCGCGAGCCACACCGAGTCCCGAGGCGAGCAGCCCGCTGCCGGAAAGCAGTTCCCCGTACGTCAGGATGCGGCGGCTGTCGGTGAACGCGGGCCGGTCGGGCGGATGGCCGGACATCGACGTCACCAGGGGTCGTAGGAGCTCGTCCCGAACTGGTGTCACTGCACAACCTTCCGGAATCCGGCGCGAACGGGCATGGTCTGACAATGAAAGCGATCAGTCAAATACCTGCCGAAGCGCGGGAGTTGGCACCGAAGGCACCCGAGGCACCGGATCCGCTCGGACCGGAGCCGCTCGGACCAGAGCCGCTCGGACCGGATTCGCTGACCTGGAAGTACCTCGGCGACTGGCGCGGACTTCTCACCGCGCTGTGGGCCGGGTCGATGCAGAACATGCACCCCGGGCTTGGCGCGGGCGTCGAACAGCATTCGCGGTTCTTCGAGGAACGCTGGCAGCGGCTGTTGCGCTCGCTCTATCCCATCAGCGGAGTCGTCTACGACGGCCCGCACGCACACCGGACCGCGCTCGAAGTACGCGGCTACCACGACCGGATAAAGGGCGTCGATGCCCAGGGCCGTCGCTACCACGCGCTGGATCCCGAAACCTATTACTGGGCGCACTCCACGTTCTTCGTCAGCACGATCCTGATCGCGGAACACTTCACGGGCGGCATCGGTGAGGCGGAGAAGCGCCGGCTGTTCGACGAGCATGTGCAGTGGTACCGGATGTACGGCATGAGTATGCGGCCGGTGCCGGAAAGCTGGGAGGACTTCCAGCGCTACTGGAAGCACATGTGCGCGGAGGTCCTGGAGGACAACAAGGCCACCCGGGACGTGCTCGACATAGCCAGGATCGCTAGGCCGCCGTTTCTGCCGTGGCTGCCGAATGCCGTCTGGCGTCCCGTGGGCGCGCTGATCGGGCGGACCTTCGTCTGGTTCACCATCGGGCTGTACGACCGGGAGGTCCGCGACCTGCTCGGCTTCACCTGGTCGGGGCGCGACGCCCGGCGGCATCGCAGGACCTGCCAGGCGATCAGCGCCGTCTTCAAGCTCGTACCGCACGACCGCCGCTACCACCCGCGAGCCCGGGCGGGTTGGCGCCGCACCCGCGGCGAACTCGCGCCGAACGCCGAGCCGGTCGAGACACCACGACGGAACCTCCCGCCGCTGTCGGAACGCGGAAAGCCGGAGCACTACTCGCCGGAGGTCTAGGAGCGCTCGTACTCTCCTTCTCCGCCGGTGCCTCACCGGCCACGACCCGAAGGGCCCCACCGCGAACGGTGAGGCCCTTCAACGTTCTCCGACCGACTAGGCAACAACCAGGCGACTACTCCCAGCCGAGAACCTTGAAGTCCTTGCTGACGAAGATGTGGTGCGGCCAGTTGACGCCGACGTTGTGGACCTCGTACTCGCCGCCGCTCAGTTCCACCACGCGGTTGGTGACGCCGCCGGGGACGACGGCCTGCGCAGCCTTTACGGCCTTGTCGGCCGTGGTCCCGGCGAGGATCGTCCCCTCGCCCTCGGTGTAGGCCGGGATCTCGCCGACCGACTTCGCCGGTGACGGCGTCCCCTGGCTGAAGGGGACCACCCCTGCCGCCGCGGCGGCCGCGACCCCGCCGTCACCCTTGGGCTGCACGATGACCTGCGTGGCGGCGATGGTCGCGCTGTCGACCGTCCCGAGGACGAGGACGCTTGCGCCCTCCTTGACGGCCTTCGCCGTGGTGCGGTCGGTGCCCTTCGTGTACTTCGTGGTGGACGCCACATCGACGGTCACCACCACGCCCGTCGCCGTCGAGAAGGTGAAGCCCGTAGTGGACTTGGTGTCGACGATGCCGGTCGCGCCTCCCTCGGACGGGTCAGCCACGGGGCCTCCCGTGGGCGTCGCCGTGACATCCAGGGGCGTCACGGAAGCCGCCGAGGCGGACGTACCGCCGGCGAGTCCTGCCACCGCGCAGGTCAGTCCGGCGGCCACGATCAGCCCGCCGGTCTTCTTCGACAGCAACCGCCGTGCGTGCGACCGACGGGGTTTCACGGCCAGGGCCGCCGGGGCGGGCTCGGCGGACGACTGGCTGGTGGGGTCGTAGTCGTTCATGACGACACTCCTCATCGCTGTGGGGGGTAACTGCGCTGAGACTGCTCGCCGTTCATACGAGGAGGCTGTGGATGCCCTTAAGAACTCCTGGCAATGGTTCGGCGGCATTGTCACCCACTCGTTCCCCAGATTTAACGTACGACGTCTTGGCACCCTCGTTCTACGCGCGTAACTTGAGCCGACTCCCCACACCAGCCACTCCATGTGCCGCCCGCCGGTGGCGCGTTGCCGTTCGTGACGTACGAGGAGACAGTCGGCGTGTCCAGAACTCCACACAGCAGACCCCGTTGGCGCCATCTCGCCTACCCGCTCCTCTCGACGGGAGTGGCCGGGGCGTTCGTACTGACCGCGGTGCCCGCGGCCTCGGCGGTACCGTCCACCGGCGCGTTGATCGCCGAGGTGTACGGCGGCGGGGGCAACTCGGGTGCGACGCTCACCCGGGACTTCGTCGAGCTCGGCAACGCCGGCTCGGCGTCGCAGGACCTGTCGGGCTTCAGCGTGCAGTACCTGCCCGGTACGCCGTCCGCGTCCTCCCAGTGGGGGGTGACCGCGCTCAGCGGCTCCGTCGCGCCCGGCGGACGCTTCCTGATAGCCGAGTCGGCGGGCACGGGTGGGACGACGGCGCTGCCCACCCCCGACACGACCGGCACGATCGCGATGAGCGCGACCGCCGGCACGATCGCCCTGGTCTCCGGCACCACGGCGCTCACCTGCAAGACCGCCGCGGACTGTGCGGCCGACAGCCGGATCGTCGACCTGGTCGGCTATGGCACCGCGGTCGTACGGGAGGGCAGCGGCCCGGTGACCGGTGCGTCCAACACCGCCGCCGTGGCACGCGCCGCGTCCCTGACGGACACCGACGACAACGCCGCGGACCTCACCGCGGGCGCGCCCACCCCGTTCAACTCGGCCGGTGAGACGGCCGGTGACGGTGGCGACGACGGTGGCGGCGACGACGGCTCGACCGAGCCCGGCACCGTCCGGGTCCACGACATCCAGGGGACCACTCGGCTGTCCCCGCTCGCCGGACAGACCGTCACCCGGGTACCGGGCATCGTCACCGGGGTACGTACGACGGGCTCGAAGGGCTACTGGCTCCAGGACCCCCAGCCCGACACCGACTCCCGCACCAGCGAGGGTGTCTTCGTCTACACCGGCTCGGCCACTCCGGCCGTGAAGGTCGGCGACAGCGTGCTGGCGAGCGGCAAGGTCAGCGAGTACTACCCGAGCAGCACCAGCCAGTCGGTCACCGAGATCACCGCCCCCACCACCAAGGTGCTCTCCAGCGGCAACCCGCTGCCCGCGGCCGTCACCCTGGACGCAACCACCGTGCCCGACGCCTACACACCCACCGCGGCAGGCGGCAGCATCGACTCGCTCGCCCTCGAACCGGCCAAGTACGCACTGGACTTCTACGAGTCCGTGGAAGGCGCGCGCGTCGCGGCGGCCAACACGCGTGTGGTCGGCGCGACGACCGCGTACGACGAGGTGTGGGTGACGGTGAAGCCCGGCGAGAGCCCGACTCCGCGCGGCGGCACCCTGTACTCCTCGTACGACCAGCCCAACACCGGCCGTATCAAGGTGATGTCGATCGACGACACCGCGACCTTCCCCGTGGCGAACGTCGGTGACGTGCTCTCGGGCACCACGGCAGGCCCGCTCGACTACTCCACGTACGGCGGCTACAACCTCCAGGCCACCCAGCTCGGCACCCTCACCGCGAAGGGTCTCAAGCCCGAGACCACGCGGAAGCAGAAGAGCCAGGAGCTGGCGGTCGCCACGTACAACGTGGAGAACCTGGACGCGCTCGACGAGCAGCAGAAGTTCGACCGGCTGGCCGGTGGCGTCGCGGTCAGTCTCAACTCCCCCGACATCGTCGCCCTGGAGGAGATCCAGGACGACAACGGAGCCACCAACGACGGCACCGTCACCAGCGAGGCGACGCTGAAGCGGTTCACCGACGCGATCGTCGCGGCGGGCGGCCCCCGGTACTCCTGGCGCTATGTCACGCCGGAGAACAACCAGGACGGCGGCGAGCCCGGCGGCAACATCCGGCAGGTCTTCCTCTTCAACGCCAAGCGGGTCTCCTTCACCGACCGCCCGGGCGGCGACGCCACCACCGCGACGGGTGTGGTGAAGACCCGCAAGGGCGCGCAGCTCAGCTACTCTCCGGGCCGGATCGACCCCGGCAGCGACGCGTGGGACGCGAGCCGCAAGCCGCTGGTGGGCGAGTTCACCTTCCGGGGCGAGCAGGTCTTCGTGATCGCCAACCACTTCACGTCCAAGGGCGGCGACGAGCCGCTGCACGGCAGCGACCAGCCGCCCGCCCGCAGCTCGGAGACGCAGCGAAACGCCCAGGCCGCGGAGGTCAACACCTTCGTCAAGAGCCTGCTCGCCGCCGACAAGAGCGCCAAGGTGGTGGTGCTGGGTGACCTGAACGACTACGAGTTCTCCCAGACGGTGACCGCGATCACCGCCGGACGGGTGCTCACCCCGCTGATCAAGACGCTGCCCAAGGCCCAGCGCTACACCTACGTGTACGACGGCAACTCGCAGACCCTGGACCACATCCTGACCAGCCCGGCCGTCACCGACTTCGACTACGACATCGTGCACATCAACGCCGAGTTCGCCGACCAGGCGAGCGACCACGACCCGCAGATCGTCCGTATCGACATCAGCAAGTGCGGTAAGCGGTAACCCGTTCCCGCAATCCCCTTAGTTCCCGTACGAGCGCTCAGAAATCTCTCGCCGTGCCGTCCCGTCATCCGGGGACCGGCACGGCGAGAGCCGTTTCCGCCCGCCTGATGAGGACGGCAGCGCTCACGCTCACGCTCACGCGACCGGCAGGTACTAGCCGATCGTCACCGTCTTCTCCACCGTGACCTGGTCGATGTCCGACGTCCGCACGGTGGCCTTCATCGTCCAGGTGCCGGCCAGCGGGAGGGTGAGGCCGTCGGTGGCCCAGTAGCCGCCCTTGTCCGTGAGCTGGGCGTCGATCGGGCCGACGTCCTGCTTCGGCAGGGTGAAGGTCAGACGCAGTTCGGGGACGGTCGCGAGACCGCCGTCGGGACCGTAGACCACGGCCTGGATGGAGTTCTCGCCCACCCGGCCGGGCGCCAGATCGATCTGGACCTTGCCGCGCCCGCCGGGGGTACCGACGTCGAAGGGGATCAGTGTCGTCGAGCCGGTGGGCTGGTCGGCGGCCACGGTCGCGGCCGCCGTCTCGGTGGCGGCCCGCCCCGGCTGGGTACCGGTCAGCACGGTGGTGATCACCAGCACGACGATCCCGACGGTGACCTCGGCGAACACGGAACGCCGCAACGCCCGCCGGTACGCATCGGACTCGCCCCCCGCCCCACCGGTCGGTACGTCGCCCAAGGGCGCCTCAGCCCGTACGTCCGCGGAGCCACCCGGAGCCCCGACCACCTCCGGCACCCGCTCCGCCACGGACACCGGCACGGCCACCGGCTCCGGCACCGCCAGCCGCCCCGTCCAGCGCCGCGAGTACCCGGCCCCCGCCAGCAGAAGCAGCACCGCGCACAGCTTGACGACGAGGATGCGGCCGTACGACGTCGAGGTCAGGGCGTCCCAGGAGCCGAGGCCGCGCCAGGACTGGTAGACGCCGGTGGCGGTGAGGACGGCGACCGAGGTGAGGGCGAGCCGGGAGAAGCGGGTGACGACGGCCGCGGGGACCGGTTCGGCGGGCCGGTACAGCGCGATGAGCAGGGCGGTCAGGCCGCCGAGCCAGACCGCCATGGCGAGCAGGTGCAGTACGGAGGAGACCATCGCCACGGGGACCTGGATTCCGGCGGACGCGTGCTCGGCGGCGGCCCAGGTGACCGCGAGACCGACGGCGAGCAGCCCACCCAGTGCCCACATGACCCGCCCCCGCTCCCGCACTCGTACGGGATAGAAGGCCACCGCCCCCAGCAGCACCAGCCGTGCCACCAGCGCCATTCCGGGCCTGCTGGTCAGCGTGTCGCGCAGCACCGCCGGATCGAAGGCGGCCGCGAGTCCGCTGCCCCGCTCGTAGGGCCCGCGCAGGAGAACCAGGACGAGGGTGGAGACGAACAGGGTCCACCAGCCGCCCAGCAGCAGCCGGCGCACACTGCCCGGGAACCCGCAGGCCAGCACGAAGACGGCGGCGCCGATGAGCACGGCGAGGCCGCCGTAGGCGACGTAGCGGGTGATGTCGTAGAGGTTGCTCGCGACGGTGTCCTCGGCGGAGGCGGTGGGCAGGACGGCGGCGGTCGCGGAGGCTTTGCCGATGGAGAAGGTGAAGGCGCCGGAGACCGGGTGGCTGTCCGCGGAGACGACCCGCCAGGCCACGGTGAAGGTGCCGGTGCCCATGTCGTCCGGGAGGGTCACGAGGGCGGTGTTGGAGCGGTCGCCCGCGTGCGTGGGCTTGCCGGTGTGGACGCGGGCGTTGTCCGGGGTGATCACGCGGAAGGAGTCGTCGAGGAGCCCGACGGACTCGGTGAACGTCAGCGTGATCTGGGTGGGGGCCTCCTTCACCACGCTGCCGTCCTGCGGATCGGTGCCGGACAGCGCGGCGTGCGCGGACGCGCCGCCCACACCGCCGAAGAGCACCAGGGCCAGGACGGAGCCCAGCAGCGCCAGTCCCCGGACGATGTTCCGCCGCGCTCGCTGTCCGCTCACTACCGTCTCCGTATCCGCATGTCCTCGCCGCGACCCGCATTCCCCCGGTCTCGGATACGTACGGACGATAGCGGCGTACTGCTCACCCCCGCGGCGGGGAACCCTCCCAAGAACACCCCTCCGCCTAAGCCCTCTCCGCGAGGACCCTCTCCCGTGTGAGGAAGGCGAGCCTGGCCGGCTTCTCGGGCAGATGGACCTCGGGCAGGTCGATCTCCGGCAGCACGATCTCCGGACCCGGGACGAACCCCTGCCTGGTCAGAAGGGAGATCGCCTTCGTGTTGCGCGCGTCGGGCTCGACCACGACCCGCTGCCGGCCAAGACCGATCAGCACGTACGTGGTGAACGCGGCCAGCAACCCGGCCGACCAGCCCGGCTGCTCGCCGCCGGGTCCGGCGGGCCCGATCAGCAGGTGGATCCCGATGTCCCCGTCCTGGACGTCGTAGCACTCGCTGACGCGGTCCGCGCGGGGCTCGTACGTCTGGAAGAGCGCGGCCGGTTCGCCGTCCTTGACCGCGAGGAAGGCATGGTGGGTGTCGAGCGAGTCCAGATGAACGTAGATCTCCAGCACTTGCTCTCTGCTGAGCCCGTTCATGCCCCAGAACCTGGCCCGCTCCTCGCTCACCCAGCCGTGGATGACGTCCAGGTCGGCGTGCGGGTCGACGGGCAGGACACGGACGGTCCCGAAGCCGTCGACCAGCTCTTCGTGGACGGCGTCGCGGGCCCCGGCGTACGGCTCAGTCCGCATGGTTCTCCTTGGTCAGTACGTTCCAGTCGGTGGTCACGCGGACCAGATCTCCCTTGAGCCACAAGGGGAGTTGGTCACGGTGGTGGACGGCCCCCGGGACACCGTCGGCACCGAGCGGCACCACCCAGAGGCTCTGGTCCCGGTCGGCGAGATCCCATACGTAACGGGCGGCCGGACCGCGCGCGCTCAGATCGGTGAGGCCGGGCACCGCCGAGGTGCAGAGCACACAGTCGTGATCGCCGGAGAGCCCCGGTTCGTCGTACGACGCCCCACCGACAGCGCGCCAGGGAGCGAGCCGATGAGTCTCGCCCCAGGTACGCGGAGTCCAGTCGGCGGCCACGTCCTCCACTGCCGCACGCACGACCGCATCGCGATCGATGCCGTACAACTCCTCGGCCCTCAGCAGGCTTTCGAGGGCGAAGGCGACGCGAGTGGTGAGGGCGAGCCAGGGAAGGAAGACCTCCGGGTACGGGGGCGGGTCGGCCAGCACGGCCAGCGCGGGATGCGCCGCGAGCCGCCGTACAACCGCACCACGGACCGCCGCGAACGCACCGGCGCCGACGCTCTCGGCGTCCATGTGCCGATCCCAGCCAAGGAGTTGGTCCACCAGGGCTGCGGCCGACGGGCTCAACTCCTCACGGAGAGTGGCGAGACGATCCAACAGGGCCCCGGCAGAAGCGAGATGAGTGTCCATGTGAATGACGGCCATGTCACCGGCGGACCATTCCGCCCGGGACACAAGAAGTTCCCAAATACGCGCGGCCCGATGCGGCGCAGCGAACTCAACACCGAACGGAGTAGCCGGCCCACGCTGATTGGCCATGACGGCGATCTCACCGTCCCCGGCGTGAGGCATCTCGTCATGCCAGCCCCGCCACTCCCTCCCCGGCTCCCACGCGTTCACGATCCGCGTCCGGTTGTCCGCACCGCGCACCGGGACCCGTCCCGCGACCCGGTGCAGCAGCCCGCCCTCGGTGTCGGCGGCCTGCACGACGTTCACGGGCTCGGCCCAGAGGTCGAACGCCCGGTCCACATCGGCGACTTGACGGGCCCGCAGCAGCGGAAGCAGCGCACTGAAGCCAAGGTCTTCGGTGACGCGAGGCGGATAACGCAGACTGATGGACTGCTCCGCACCGGTCCCCCCGATGATCACGGGCCCCCGCCCCGTCTCGATCACCTCGACCTCAACAGACTCACCCCCGGCAACCTCCACCCTCTCCACGTGCCGCGCCGCGGTCCGCCACTCACCATCCGGGTCAAGGGCCTCGACGGCCGCCGCCCCCGAAGGCCCGACCAGCCGCAGCCGCTCCCGGTAAAGGTCCTGATAGTCGGCCATCGCGTTGGTGATCGCCCAGGCGACGTGGCCGGTGTGGCCGAAGTGGCCGATACCCGGGACGCCGGGGACGGCGAGGCCGACGACGTCGAACTCGGGGCAGGACAGGTGGATCTGCTGGTAGACACCAGGTTCCTCGATGAAGCGATGCGGATCGCCGCCGATGACGGCGTGCCCGGTGACCGTCCGCGCGCCGCTCACCAGCCACCCGTTGCTGCCGGAGGTGCCGGGCCCGTCGGTGGCGAAGAGCCCCACGGCCTCCGCACCGAGCCGCCGCACGACCTCCTCGCGCCACAGCTTGGCGGGAAATCCGGCGAAGAGGATGTGCGTACCGAGCCAGACGCCGAGCGGTGTCCATGGCTCCCAGCGCCCGGGAACGAGTCCGGTCTCCGCAAATTCAACGGCCCGCCGACCCCCCTCGGCCAGCCCCTCATTGACCCCTGCCACGTACGAGACGACCCACGCGGCGGTCTCGGGATCCCGTCTCTCCAGGGCCGCGAAACAGCGTCTGGCGGTGTCGTCGAGTCGGGCCTGCCGCGCGAACCGGTCCCACCCGACGGCCTCGGCGCCGAGGAACCCGGCGGAGGTGCCCTGGAAGCGGTGCCGTTCGACCTCCAGCTGCCAGGCCCGGTCCACGGCGGTGACCCGGCCCTGGGCACGGGCGAGTTCGAGTGCGCTGTCGGCACGCAGGTGAGGGATTCCCCAGGCGTCACGGTAGATCTCGACGGTCACGGCCCATCCCCACTCTTATCAGGTTAGGCTAACCTAACTTTCCTTGTGGAAGAGATCGTACGTGAGGGGTGGCGAAGGCATGGTCCAGGGGCACGGCTGGGAGGGCGCGGTCCTCAAACTGTTCCGCGGCAAGGACTTCGAGTTCACGGTGACGGGCGCCGAGGACGTCACCGTGAACTACCGGCGCCTCCACCTCACCGACGGCGGCATGCTCGCGGCAACCGGCGTGCACCCCACGATGTGGGTACGCCTGTGGTTCGACAACGCGGGCAAACCGCACCAGCGGGCGTACACCCTGGTCGACCCCGCCCCGGCGACCGGCACCTTCAGCCTGGAGTTCGCCCTGCACGAGGGCTGCGCGAGCGACTGGGCGAGGTCGGCGAAGCCCGGGGACACCATCGAGGCAACGGTCCAGGGCACCGCCTTCACGGAGCCGGACCCCGCCCCGACCCACCTCTTCGCCATGGCGGACACGGCAGCGCTCCCGGCCCTCAACTCCCTCTTGGACTCGATGAATTCCACCCCGGCCACCATCTGGTTCGAGACGGACCACGAACCCGAATCCCTCCCCCTCCGTCTCACCCCCACCCTCCACGACTTCCGCCCGCTCCCCCGCCGGGACAACGGCGCACACCTGATCGGCGAGGTAAAAACGGACCTGCCCCCTTTGCTGGAGACGGCGCACCCGAATCCGTACGTCTGGATCGCCTGCGACACGACCACCACCCGTTCCCTGACGTCGTACGTCCGCAAGGAGCTGGCACTTCCCCGCCAGCGGGTGCACGCACTGGGCTACTGGCGCGCGACCTGACGCCGCACCCGCCATCATCGATCCATGGACGTCACCCTCCACCTGGCCCAGCAGCCCGAAGCCGACGAACTCCTCGGACGCAGCCCCCTGGCAGCCCTCGTCGGAATGCTCCTGGACCAGCAGGTTCCAATGGAATGGGCGTTCGCGGGCCCGTACACGATCGCCCAGCGCATGAACAAGGACGACCTCGACGCGCATGAGATCGCCACGTACGACCCGGAAGCCTTCGCCGCCCTCCTCTCCACAAAGCCGGCCGTACACCGCTACCCCGGCTCCATGGCCAAGCGCATCCAGCAGCTGTGCCAGTACCTCGTGGAGCACTACCACGGAGACGCGACCGCCGTCTGGAAAGACGCCACGACAGGCAACGAACTCCTCCAGCGCCTCAAGGAACTCCCCGGCTTCGGCCCCCAGAAGGCCCAGATCTTCCTGGCCCTGCTGGGCAAGCAACTCAACATCCGCCCCAAGGGCTGGCGCGAGGCCGCGGGCCCCTACGGCGCCCCGGACTCCTTCCGCTCAGTAGCGGACATCACAGGCCCCGACTCCCTCACAAAGGTCCGGGCCCACAAACAGGAAATGAAGGCAGCCGCAAAGGCGGCAAAAGCGACCGCCAAATAGCCCGAGGCCCCACGGCCCGCAGCCGAATGACGGCGGAAGGGGGCGTGCCGGTACGTCCAGATGCCCGTCGCGTACGTTCGCGTCACCGGACCCGTCGCATCCTGCCCAACGCCTGATCCGGCGGCGACGGGCGGGACGTACCGGCACGCCCCCGA
>NZ_JBFBEA010000055.1:0-27949 GCF_040683495.1 Streptomyces sp. NPDC093544
CCCCTCCTCCTCCCTCGGGTCCCACAACCCCCCCCCCCCCCCCCGCGCCGGGGGGGCCCTTCGCCCCCCCCCCCCCCCGCCGCTGTTCCGGTGCTGTGCGGGTTCCCGTGGCCGCACCCTCGGACGGGTTGCACTGGGCCGTTTCCGGCCGCGTTACGTGTCCGCTGCCCGCCTTGTGTCCGCCGCGGCTTCCGTCAGAAGCCGTAGCCCATCCGGCGTGAGAGCTCGGCGGCGGCGGCGACCGTGCGCTTGGCGAGATCCGGCAGCCGGTCCGAGTCCAGCCGGTACACCGGCCCGGAGGTGCTGATCGCGCCGATGACCTTGCCGTCGTGGGCGCGCACTGGAGCCGCCACCGCGGCGAGGCCCAGCTCCAGTTCTTCGAGCGCGAACGCGTACCCCTGCTCGACGACCGCCTCCAGTTCGGAACGCAGAGCGGCAGTGCCGGTGATGGTGCGCTCGGTGAAACGCCGCAGCGGGCGGGCGAGCAGGCCCTCGCGCAACGTGGGCGGAAGGTGTGCGAGCAGGACCTTTCCGCTGGAGGTGGCATGCAGAGGCGTACGTCTGCCCAGCCAGTTCTGCGCGGTGACGGAGGCGGCGCCGCGGGCCTGCATGATGTTGACCGCCGCGTCGTCGTCGAGGACCGCGATGTTGACGGTCTCGCCCAGCTCGTCGGCCAGTTCACGGCAGACCGGAACGCCCTCCTGGGAGATGTCCAGGCGCACCGCCGCCGCTCCCGCGAGGCGCAGTACGGCGGCCCCCAGGTAGTACTTCCCGCGGTCCTTGGCCTGCGCCACCAGACCGCGGTTCTCCAGGACGCCGAGCAGCCGGAAGGCGGTGGACTTGTGCACCTCCAGCTCGTCGGCGATCTCGGTGACACCCGCCTCGCCGAGCCGCGCGAGGATCTCCAGCACGCTCACGGCGCGGTCCACCGACTGGACCGCGCTGCCCGCCCCTCTGCCCTGCTTCTCTGCCGTCGCCCCGTTGACGCCGTTGGCCTTGGGCTCCTCGTTCGGCTCAGCCTGCTTCTGAGTGCGGGTCATAGCTCAACTCTCACCACCTGGCGGCCCTGTTTGGGCCGCATCTGCGGGAAGCCCTTGACGTGACGGGACTCCCGCGCGGATTCTGTTGCGCATAGCGCTCCCTCATGCGCCATACGAAACATCATGTTACCGAAGCGTCCGGAACCGGAAAGGGCTCGATGGCGAGCACCTCCAGCTCGGCTCCCGGACTGCCTGGACCTGAGCGGTCGGACAACGTGTCCGGACCGAGAGGGGGGCCCATGATTCCCGTCTGCCGCCTCGAAGACCTCCCCGTAGGCGAATCCGTCCGTATCGACGCCACGCCGCCCGTCGCCGTGTTCAACGCCGACGGCGAGCTGTACGCCATCGACGACACCTGCACCCACCAGGACGCCTCCCTCTCCGAGGGCTGGCTGGAGGGCTGTCTGGTCGAATGCCCGCTGCACGCCGCCTCATTCGATCTCCGTACGGGGCAACCGACGTGCCTGCCCGCACGCCGCCCCGTCCGCACCCACCGTGTCACCGTCGACGACGGCGTCGTCCACGTCCACCTGGCCGCGGAGGAGGGCACCGCCGCATGACGTATGAGACCACTGCCGACAACGAGTGGGCCGCTCCTGCGAGTCACCGCATGTCTCGGCGTACCGCTGCTGAATCCGGCATCGTCCCGGTCGTACAGGTCCGGAGGTGTGCCTCGTGAGGACCGTGACCGTCGTCGGTGCCTCCCTCTCCGGGGTGTACGCGGCCCGTGAACTGCGGGCCCAGGGGTTCGACGGACGGCTGGTGATCGTCGGGGACGAGCCCCACCGACCGTACGACCGCCCGCCCCTCTCCAAGGACTTCCTCACCGGCCGCGCCGACGAGGACCAACTCGCCCTCACCGACGACGAGGAGAGCGCCGAACTCGACGCCGAGTGGCTTCTCGGCGTACGTGCCCGCGGCCTCGACGTCCGCGGCCGCACCGTCCTCCTCGACAACGGCCGCACCGTCTCCACCGACGGCGTGGTCATCGCCACCGGCGCGGCGGCCCGCCGCCTGCCGGGCGACGACCTGGCCGGCGTCCACACCCTGCGCACCCTCGACGACGCCCGCGCCCTGCGCGAGGAACTCACCCGGGGCCCGCTCCGAGTCGTCGTCATAGGCGGCGGTTTCATCGGCGCCGAAACCGCCTCCTCGTGTGCCGTCCTGGGCCACGAGGTCACGGTCGTCGAGGCCGCCCCGCTGCCCCTCGTCCCCCAACTCGGCCCCGACATGGCCGCGGTGTGCGCCGCGCTGCATCGCCGAGGCGGCGTCGACCTCATCACCGGCACCGGTGTGGCCGGCCTGCGGGGGAGCGGCGTCGCGCCCTCGGCGCAGGATGGTGTGGCCGTCGGGCAAGTGGTCGCCGAAGACCACGCACCGCGGCGTACCGTCACCGGCGTGCGGCTCACCGACGGCCGGACACTCCCCGCGGACGTCGTGATCGTGGGCATCGGCGCCACCCCGAACACCGGCTGGCTCGCGGGTTCGACGCTCGCGCTGCACGACGGCGTGCTGTGCGACGACGGCTGCGTGACCGGACTTCCTCAGGTGGTCGCCGTCGGTGACGTCGCCCGCGTCGGCGGAGCCCGCGCCGAGCACTGGACCTCTGCCACCGAACAACCCCGGGTCGCCGTACGCAACTTGCTCGCCGGACGCACCGTGGACTCCGTGCGACCCCTGCCCTACTTCTGGTCCGATCAGTACGGCGCACGCATCCAGTTCGCGGGCCGGCGACACGAGGCGGACACCGTCCGCATCGCCGAGGGCGCCATCGACGACGGCGCACCGGCCGAGGGCGGCTTCCTCGCCCTCTACGAACGTGACGGTCGTACGACAGCCGTCCTCTCCGTCGACCGCCCACGCCCGTTCATGCGGGCACGTCGTGAACTCGCCCGCAGCGCAAGCCCGGTGGAGCCGGTGGCACTGTGACGACCTGACCGTTCAGTGGGCGGGCCGTGTCGGCGGTCCGCCCCTCGGGCCTAGGGGTGTCGCGCCGGGGCACGATCCTCTGGTGCCTCTGGTGGCACCCGAGGACACCTGAGGACACCTAGGGGTGCGACAACTGCCCGGTCCCGCCCTGGCGACGTATCCGCTCCTGGGCGCGCTCGTCCGTACGTGCCTGCCGTCGAGCCCTGCGCCGCTCTTTCCGCAACGCCCGCGCGGTGCTGCTCGGCACCGACACCACGCCGTTGCGCTGGTTCCACACCTGTCGTGTCACCCAGACATCAAGGGCGGCCCAGGTGGCCACCACGGTGCTGGCCACACTGCTGAGAACCATAGGGAAGGCCAGCCAGGATCCCGCGAGCGTGGAGAGGAAGGCCACCATGGCCTGGATCAGGGTCACGGAGATGATGAGCAGCGCCCGCACGGCCGCCGTACGCACCGGATCGGGCAGCCGTCGCCTGCGCGCGGGCTCCTCGACCCACAACGGCCGGTAGTACACCCGCTCTTGCTCTTCGTACCGCTCTTCCTCTTCGTACTCCTTCGCCGCGAGGCCCCGTCCTTCTGTGAACCCGGGCCCTCCCGCCGCGAAGCCCTGCCTTTCCGTCGGGCCGGGCGCTTCCCTTGCGCGGCCCTGCCCCCGTGCCCGGTCGTGCCCGCCTGTTGTGCCGCCCGGCGCTTCTGTGCGGCTGCGCCTTTCCGCGGTCATGTCCGGTCCGTTCGCATGGCTGCGCGCCGCCACCGCAACGCCCTGCCCGTCCACGATGTACCCGCCCGTCGCCCCGTGTCGCTCGCCCAACCGCTCATGCCCGCTTGCCCGAGTGTCGCGATCCGATGCCTGCGTGGCTGGTTGTGCCGCCTCGGGCTCCGCAACGCTGATCCCCGGCGCTCCGCTCCGCTCCGCCGTGCCCATCAACTTGTCACTCCCCACCGCCCAGCAGACCTGTCGCACCGGTGTCAGGTGACCCCGGCTCCCCTTTGGCTGCCCGGCTTGCGCTGTATTACGCCGCCTGGGCGCGGCATACGGCTCCTGTGGCCGATTCCGCCCCCATCTCCCGTACAGAAAGACGAACAACGCGCCTCGAAGATTCCCAAGAAGCGAAGAATTCCGGCCAACTGACGGAGTTCACCTCACCGATGTGCTCCGGCCCCATCACCTGATTCAGGGAGGCAATCTCCCTCAATGAACGGACAACTCCCCATGTTTCGTTCCCCAAATGGGACGTCTGCTCCCGGACGGGTCTTCGAGTTCCTTGTGGGTCGGTAGTAGGCTCACGCCGTTTGTTGACGCACATGTGTACCCCCGGGCCGGAGGGGGTCGAGCTGGGGGAGGCCATGCGCTTTCGCGGGAAGTCCATCCGCCGGAAGATCGTGGCGCTGCTCCTGGTGCCGCTGGTGTCCCTGGCCGCCATCTGGGCGTTCGCGACGGTGCTCACCGGGCGCGAGGCCAACAACCTGTTCAACGTGTCGGACGTGGTGGAGAAGATCGGCTATCCCACCGAGGACGCCGTCCGCGTTCTCCAGCAGGAACGCCGCCAGACTCTCGTCTATCTGGCCGATCCCCGCGCCTCCGACGCGCTCGCGGCGCTCAAGCGCAGCCGCACCGCCACCGACGACGCCGTGGCGAAGGTGCGCAAGAACGCGGAGGACGAGGACGTACGCGGGAACATGGGCGAGGGCACCTCCGAGCGTCTCACCACCATCCTGGACGCGTTCGACGGAATCGACTCGTTGCGCCAGAGCGTCGAGGACGGCACCGTCAACCGGTCCCAGGCCCTTGACCTCTACAACCGTCTGGTCGACCCCTGCTATGTCCTGATGACCAACATTCATCTGCTCAACAACGTGGAGATGGACAAGCAGGGCCGCGCACTGGTCAACCTCGCACGGGCTCGTGAGCTCCTCTCCCGCGAGGACGCCCTCCTCGGCTCCGCGCTCGTCGCGGGCCGCGTGACCCAGAACGAGATCCGCGACGCCTCCGACCTCATGGCCCAGCGCTCCCTGATGTACGAGATGAGCCTGCCGCTGCTGCCCTCCTCGGATCACGAACGCTACGAGCGCTTCTGGAAGAACGCCGACACCGCGCCCCTGCGGGTGGCCGAGCAGGCCGTTGTCACCTCCGAGGCGGACTCGCCCAGCGGTATCACCGCGAAGAGCTGGGACACCGCGGCCGGGCATGTCCTCGATGAACTCGGCACGCTCAACGACCAAACGGCCGACCGTTACCAGGACCGGGTCCAACCCGTCGCCATGGGCGTCATCCTCAAGGCCGTCATCGCGGGCGTCCTCGGCCTCATCGCCCTGCTGTTCTCGCTCTTCATGTCGGTACGCATCGGCCGCGGCCTCATACGCGACCTGAGCCGGCTGCGCCTCGAGGCCCACGAGGCGTCCGGCGTCCGGCTGCCCAGCGTCATGCGCCGCCTGTCCGCGGGCGAAGAGGTCGACATCGAGACCGAGGTGCCGCGGCTGGAGTACGACAGGAACGAGATCGGCGAGGTCGGCCAGGCACTCAACACCCTTCAGCGCGCCGCCGTCGAGGCCGCAGTCAAACAGTCCGAACTGCGCGACGGCGTCTCCGAGGTCTTCGTCAACCTCGCCCGCCGCAGCCAGGTCCTGCTCCACAAGCAGCTCACCCTGCTCGACACCATGGAGCGCAGGACCGATGACACCGACGAACTCGCCGACCTTTTCCGCCTGGACCACCTGACCACCCGGATGCGCCGCCACGCCGAGGGCCTGGTCATCCTCTCCGGGGCCGCCCCGTCCCGGCAGTGGCGCAAGCCGGTCCAGCTCATGGACATCGTCCGCGCCGCCGTCGCCGAGGTCGAGGACTACGAGCGCATCGAGGTACGCCGCTTGCCGCGTGTCGCCGTCACCGGGCCCGCCGTCGCCGACCTCACGCACCTCGTCGCCGAACTCCTGGAGAACGCCACGGTGTTCTCGCCCCCGCACACGGCCGTGCAGGTCCACGGTGAGCGTGTCGCCAACGGCTTCACTCTGGAGATCCACGACCGCGGCCTGGGTATGGCGGCCGAGGCGCTCCTCGACGCCAACCTGCGGCTCGCCGAAACCCCGGAGTTCGAGCTGTCCGACACCGACCGGCTCGGGCTCTTCGTGGTCAGCCGGCTCGCGCAGCGGCAGAACGTCCGGATCTCCCTCCAGCCGTCCCCGTACGGCGGTACCACCGCGATCGTCTTCATCCCCGACGCGCTGCTCACGGACGAGGTCCCGGACACCAACGGCATCGGCTTCCGCCTCGACCGTGTGCTGCCCACCCGGGAGGGCGAGGTCGAAGCGGACCGCAAGGCCGCGTTCTCCCAGATCCCGGTCCATGTCCCGGATCTGCCCGCCTCGATTCTGGACGGGCCCGTCGAGCTGGAAGCTCCGGTCGACCTGGACACCCGCGGCGGCTTCCCCGGCGCCCTCGGCGACGACGACAGCGAACGCGGCGGTCTGTTCCGGCCGCGCCGCTCCATCACCGGTGTCCCGGGCGAGCAGCACCAGCAGACCCGCGACAGCCGGGGCGAGCCCGCCCGGTCCGGAGACAACGACCAGCCGGACGTTCCCGTCCCGCTGCCCCGGCGCGGGGCGCCCAAGCTGGTCAGCTCGCACGGTCGACCGGTGACCCAGACGCGGTCCCGCCGCGACGGGGCGGACGAGGGGGCCGCCGAGGACCTCGAGCCGGTACGCGGTCCAGAGCCTGCGGAGGGCCCGGAGCCGGGGGAGCAGCGTGGCGTGGCGGAGACCGGCGGCACGCAGTCGCTCGCGGCCAGGTGGCGCGGCGAGCGCGCCGAGGCCTCGGCGCGGCGTCGGGGCGAGGGTTCTGAGGCCTCGGCGCGGCGAGGGGAAGCGAGCTCCGAGACCCCGGAGCGGTCCGGATCCGAGCTCTCGGATTCCATCGGTCCGAGAAGGGCCCCCGGGCGGCGCGAGGCTTCCGGCCTTCGACACCAGTCCGAGCTTCGAGGGGCCGCCGAGCCGCGAGAGGCCCCCGCCCTTCCCCAGCGCAGTCGTCGCACCACCGTCTCGCCCGACGCAGGCGAGACCACCCAGCGCTCCGACGCTCCGACGGCAGCAGCAGAATCGGGCGTGGGCCCGCTGCCCCGCCGCGTCCGACAGGCCAACCTGGCCCCGCAACTGAAGAACGACCCCGACCCGCGCACCGAGCGCGACAGGGCCCGTACCGGCAACGGTCCGGACCCCGCCGAACGCGACGCCGACGAGGTACGCAGCCGGATGGCCTCGCTCCAGCGTGGCTGGCAGCGTGGCCGCGAGGAGAACGCCGCGGGCGACGAGCCCCACGACGGCACAGCACCAGGAACGACAAGGGGGGACGGTCGATGACCGCACCGAAGGCCACAGGGCCCGTGACCAGCAAGATGTCGGGGGAGCTGAACTGGCTTCTCGACGACCTGGTGGACCGCGTCGCCAGCATCCGCCAGGCGATCGTGCTCTCCGGCGACGGCCTGCCCACAGGGGTCTCCAAGGACCTGACCCGGGAGGACAGCGAGCATCTGGCCGCCGTCGCCTCCGGCTTCCACAGCCTTGCCAAGGGCGTCGGCCGTCACTTCGAGGTGGGCAGTGTCCGCCAGACGGTCGTGGAACTGGACGAGGCCTTCCTGTTCGTCACGGCCGCGGGCGACGGCAGCTGCCTGGCCGTCCTGTCGGACGCCGACTCGGACGTCGGGCAGGTCGCGTACGAAATGACGCTCCTGGTCAAGCGGGTCGGCGTACATCTGGCCGCCGCTCCACGCACCGATCCGCCCTCGGGCGGGTAGTGGGATGACATGAGTGTGAGCGTGAGCGGAGACAGCCAGGGAAGACCCCACTGGTTCGACGACGAGGCCGGACCGGTGGTCCGTCCGTACGCCATGACACGCGGCCGCACCACCAGTACGGCCCAACACCGCCTCGACCTGATCGCGGTGGTCGTGGCGGAGTCGTACGCCGACGATCCCGAGGCTGACCAGACGCTGTCCCCGGAGCATGTGGACATTGTCGAACTCTGCCGCGACGCCCCTCAGTCGGTCGCCGAACTCGCCGCGGAACTCGACCTTCCCGTCGGGGTGGTCCGGGTCCTCATCGGGGACCTCGTGGACGAGGAAATGGTCCATGTGACCCGTCCAGTACCCCCCGCCGAGTTGCCGGACGAGAGTATTCTGCGCGACGTGATCAACGGCCTCCGGGCGCTCTGAGCAGGGCGGAAGCGGGGAACAGACGTGACAGGCTGGCAGTTCTGGGTCGACCGAGGCGGTACCTTCACCGATGTCGTCGCGCGGCGTCCGGACGGCAGCCTGCTCACGCACAAACTGCTGTCCGACAACCCGGCCAAGTACGCCGACGCCGCGGTCGCCGGCGTGCGGGAGCTCCTCGAAGAGGGCTCGGAGATCGACGCCGTCCGGATGGGCACCACCGTCGCCACCAATGCCCTGCTCGAACGCACGGGCGAGCGGACCCTCCTCGTCATCACCCGCGGTTTCCGCGACGCCCTGCGCATCGCCTACCAGAACCGCCCACGCATCTTCGCCCGCGCGATCGAAATGCCCGAATTGCTTTACGAGCGCGTCATCGAGGTCGACGAGCGGATCTCCGCCGACGGCACGGTGCTGCGCGCCCCCGACCTGGACGCCCTGGCCGGCCCCCTCCAGGAGGCGTACGACTCCGGGATCCGAGCCGTCGCCGTCGTCTGCATGCACAGCCACCTCCACCCGGCCCACGAAGAGGCCGTCGGCGAACTGGCGGCCCGCACCGGCTTCCCGCAGATCTCGCTCTCCAGTGAGGTCAGCCCGCTGATGAAGCTCGTCCCACGCGGAGACACCGCCGTGGTCGACGCCTACCTGTCGCCCGTACTGCGCCGCTACGTCCAGCACGTCGCCGATGAACTCCAGGGCGTGCGCCTGATGTTCATGCAGTCCAACGGAGGTCTCGCCGAAGCCGGCCAGTTCCGCGGCAAGGACGCCGTCCTGTCCGGTCCGGCGGGCGGCATCGTCGGCATGGCCCGGATGTCGCAGCTCGCCGGCTTCGACCGCGTCATCGGCTTCGACATGGGCGGCACCTCCACGGATGTCTCGCACTTCGCCGGCGAGTACGAGCGGGTCTTCACCACCCGGATCGCCGGGGTCCAGCTGCGCTCGCCCATGCTGGACATCCACACCGTCGCCGCGGGCGGCGGCTCGCTGCTCCACTTCGACGGCTCCCGCTACCGCGTGGGCCCCGACTCCGCGGGCGCCGAACCCGGACCCGCCTGCTACCGCGGCGGCGGCCCGCTCACCGTCACCGACGCCAATGTCGCCCTCGGCCGAATCCAACCCGCCCACTTCCCAAGGGTGTTCGGCCCAGGCGGCGACCAGCCACTCGACGACGCACTGGTCCGCGACCGCTTCGCCGCCCTCGCCCGCGATATCCGCGAGCGGACCGGCGACGACCGTAGCCCTGAGCAGGTCGCCGAGGGCTACCTCCAGATCGCCGTCGCCAATATCGCCAACGCCGTCAAGCGGATCTCGGTCCAGAAGGGCCACGACGTCACCCGGTACGCCCTGACCACCTTCGGCGGCGCGGGCGGCCAGCACGCGTGCATGGTCGCGGACTCGCTCGGCATCCGCACCGTCCTCGTGCCGCCCATGGCCGGCGTGCTGTCCGCCCTCGGAATCGGACTCGCCGACACGACGGCCATGCGCGAACAGTCCGTCGAGGTGCCCCTGGAAGCCTCCGCGATGCCCGGCGTCCTGAAGACCGCAGACGACCTGGAAGGCGCCGCCCGCGCCGAACTCCTCGCCGAGGACGTGTCCGAGGACCGCATCCGGGTCACCCGACGTGCCCAACTCCGCTACGACGGCACGGACACGGCACTCACCGTCGAGCTCACCGAGCCCGACACCATGACCCACGCCTTCGAAGAACGCCATCGCGCCACCTACTCCTTCACCCTCGACCGTCCGGTCGTCGTGGAAGCCCTCTCCGTAGAAGCCACCGGTCTCACCGAACCCCCCGATCTCTCCACCCTCGCCGTCGTCGAAAACCGCTCCGCCGCGCCGGAGACGGCCAGCCTCCACACGGGCGGCGCCTGGCACGACGTACCCCTGCTCCGCCGCGAGGAACTGCCTCCCGGCCAACGGGTCACCGGACCCGCGATCATCACCGAGGCCGGCTCGACGACCGTCGTCGACGACGGCTGGCAGGCCGCGACGACCGGCGACGGGCATCTGGTGATGGAACGCGCGGCGATTACACAGAGTTCCGATCTCGGCACGGAAGCAGACCCCGTCCTCCTTGAGGTCTTCAACAACCTCTTCATGTCCATCGCCGAGCAAATGGGCGCCCGTCTGGAGTCCACCGCTCAGTCGGTCAACATCAAGGAGCGCCTGGACTTCTCCTGCGCCCTCTTCGACCCCGAGGGCAGCCTCGTCGCCAACGCCCCCCACATTCCAGTGCACTTGGGCTCGATGGGCACCAGCGTCCAGGAGGTCATCCGGCGCCGCGGAGACGGGATGCGCCCCGGAGACACCTACGCGGTCAACGATCCGTACCACGGCGGCACGCACCTCCCCGACGTCACCGTGATCACCCCGGTCTTCGACACGGAGAGTGAACGCATCCTCTTCTACGTCGCCACGCGCGGCCACCACGCCGAGATCGGCGGCATCGCCCCGGGCTCCATGCCGGCGAACAGCCGCACCATCGACGAGGAAGGCATCCTCTTCGACAACTGGCTGCTCGCAGAGCGCGGCCGATTCCGCGAGGCCGAGACCCTTGCCCTGCTCACCCAGGCGCCCTACCCGTCGCGCAACCCGAAGACCAACCTCGCCGACCTGCGCGCCCAGATCGCCGCCAACCAGAAGGGTGTCGACGAAGTCGCCCGCATGATCGACAACTTCGGCCTCGATGTCGTGCAGGCGTATATGAAGCACGTCCAGGACAACGCCGAAGAAGCGGTACGCCGCGTCATCGACACACTGGAAGACGGTGAGTTCGCGTACGAGACCGACTCCGGGGCCGTCATCCGGGTCCGTGTCTCCGTAGACCGTGGAAAACGCTCCGCCACCGTCGACTTCACCGGAACGTCCCCGCAGCTCACCACAAATTTCAACGCACCCTTCGCGGTGGTCAACGCCGCAGTCCTGTACGTCTTCCGCACTCTGGTCGACGACGACATCCCGCTCAACGACGGCTGCCTGCGCCCCCTCGACATCGTGGTGCCGCCGGGCTCGATGCTCGCGCCCGAGCCCCCGGCCGCCGTCGTCGCGGGCAATGTCGAGACGTCCCAGGCGATCACCGGAGCCCTGTACGGGGCACTTAAAGTGCAGGCCGAGGGGTCAGGCACCATGAACAACGTCACCTTCGGCAACGAGCGGCACCAGTACTACGAGACCGTGGCCTCCGGATCCGGCGCGGGTGACGGCTTCTCCGGCGCGTCCGTCGTCCAGACCCACATGACCAACTCGCGGCTCACCGACCCCGAGGTCCTTGAGTGGCGACTGCCTGTACAGCTCGACGAGTTCACCGTCCGCCGCGGAAGCGGCGGTGCGGGGCGATGGAGCGGCGGGGACGGCGCTGTGCGCCGTATCCGGTTCCGCGAGCCCATGACCGTCTCCACGCTCTCCCAGCACCGCAGGGTGCCGCCCTACGGCATGGCAGGCGGCAAGCCCGGGGCGCTCGGCGCCAACCGGGTGGAGCGCGCGGACGGCACGGTCACCGAACTGGGCGGAAGTGATACGGCCGACGTCGGCCCCGACGACGTACTCGTCATCGAAACCCCCGGCGGCGGAGGCTACGGCCCACCGCCGCACGACCCCCATCAAGCAGGAGAAGAGATCGATGATCTTCGGGCGTTCTGAGCGCGGCAAGCCTCCGGTCGAGCCCGTCACGCTCAAGATCCTCGTGGCCGGCGGATTCGGCGTGGGCAAGACGACCCTCGTCGGCGCGGTCAGCGAGATCAAACCGCTGCGCACCGAGGAGGTGCTCACAGAGGCAGGTCGCCCCGTCGACGACACCAGCGGCGTCGAGGGCAAGCACACCACCACCGTCGCCATGGACTTCGGCCGCATCACCCTCCGCGAGGACCTGGTGCTCTACCTCTTCGGAACCCCCGGGCAGGACCGTTTCTGGTTCCTGTGGGACGAGCTCGCCACGGGCTCGCTGGGTGCTGTCGTGCTCGCCGACACCCGCCGCCTGGAGGACTGCTTCGCCGCCGTCGACTACTTCGAACGGCGGTCCATACCCTTCGTGGTCGGCGTCAACTGCTTCGAGGACGCCGCCCGCTACCCTGCCGAAACCGTCCGTCAGGCCCTCGACCTCGACCCCGACGTGCCCGTCGTCCTCTGCGACGCACGGAACCGCGACTCGGCCAAGGAGGTGCTCATCGGCGTTGTCGAGCACGCGCTGGCGTCCGCGTCCGACCAGCGCCAACCTGTCACGACGACCTGACGTACGGCACCCGCCTTCCGACGGCTGTCCGTGAGTACGGCCCGTACCCCCGCCGACCGGGGTACGGGCCGTAGTCATGCACGCGCGTGGGTCCGGCGAAACGCACGCGCGCGTAGACCCCTGTTTCAGCTCAGGCCCTCCTCGTGCCAGCCGAAGCTCTTCTCCACCGCTTTGCGCCAGTTGTGGTACTCGCGGTCACGCACGGAGGGCTCCATGGCCGGAGTCCACTCGACGTCCTTCTGCCAGTGCGACTTCAGCTCGTCGAGGTCGTTCCACACGCCGGTGGCGAGACCGGCCGCGTACGCGGCGCCCAGACACGTCGTCTCGGAGACCTTCGGGCGGATCACCGGCACTCCGAGCACATCCGCCTGGTGCTGCATCAGCAGATTGTTCTTGGTCATGCCGCCGTCCACCTTCAGGGTGGTGATCTGCACCCCGGAGTCCTGGTACATGGCGTCGACCACTTCACGCGTCTGCCAGCTGGTCGCCTCCAGGACCGCGCGGGCCAGGTGCGCCTTCGTGACGTACCGCGTCAGGCCGGTGACGACTCCGCGTGCGTCGGAACGCCAATAGGGCGCGAACAGGCCGGAGAACGCGGGCACGATGTACGCGCCGCCGTTGTCGTCGACGCTCGCCGCCAGTGTCTCGATCTCGTCGGCGTGACGGATGATGCCGAGTTGGTCGCGGAACCACTGCACCAGGGCGCCGGTGATCGCGATCGACCCTTCGAGGCAGTAGACCGGCGCCTCGGTGCCGATCTTGTACCCCATGGTGGTCAACAGCCCGTTCTTCGAAGGAACGGGCCGGTTCCCGGTGTTGAGCAACAGGAAGCTGCCCGTGCCGTACGTGTTCTTCGCCGTGCCCACGTCATAGCAGGCCTGCCCGAACACCGCCGCCTGCTGGTCGCCGAGCGCCGACGCGACGGGGACGCCCGCGAGTTGGCCCACTGCGGTGCCGTACACCTCGGCGGAGGACCTGATCTCGGGGAGGACCGCTTCGGGGACGTTCATCGCGGAGAGGATGGACTGGTCCCACTGGAGTGTCTCCAGGTTCATGAGCATGGTGCGGCCGGCGTTGGTCACGTCGGTGACGTGCCGCCCGCCGTCCGTGCCGCCCGTCAGGTTCCAGATCAGCCAGGAGTCGATGGTGCCGAAGGCGATCTCACCGCGCTCGGCACGCGCGCGCAGACCCGGAACGTTGTCGAGGAGCCAGGCCGCCTTGGGCCCGGAGAAGTAGCTGGCCAGCGGCAGTCCGGTCTGCTCGCGGAAGCGGTCCTGCCCGTCCGAGCCTGCCAGTTCGTTGCAGAGGGCGGATGTACGGGTGTCCTGCCAGACGATCGCGTTGTGCACGGGCTTGCCGGTGGCGCGGTCCCAAAGGACCGTCGTCTCACGCTGGTTGGTGATCCCGAGCGCGCTCAACTGCTCCGCACGCAGCCCGGCCTTGGCGATCGCACCGGCGACCACCGCCTGCACCTTCGACCAGATCTCGGTGGCGTCGTGTTCCACCCACCCCGGCTTGGGGAAGATCTGGCGGTGTTCGCGCTGGTCGACGGCGACGATCGCGCCGCCGTGGTCGAAGATGATGCAGCGGCTCGATGTGGTGCCCTGGTCGATTGCGGCGACGTACTTCTCGGCATGGTCCGTCATGACGTCCCCTTCGTCAGAAGGCTGCGTGAGAGGGCTGCGTTAGAAGGCTGCGTTGTAGATCAGGGCGCCGACGACGGCGCCCGCGATCGGGCCGACCACCGGGATCCAGGAGTAACTCCACTCCGAGGTGCCCTTGTTGGGTATCGGCAGCAGCGCGTGCGTGAGTCGCGGCCCCAGGTCGCGGGCCGGGTTGATGGCGTATCCGGTGGGGCCGCCGAGCGAAAGGCCGATCCCGACGACGAGGAGGGCGATGAGCAGGACGGGCAGGCCCGCGTCCCCGATGCCCGCCACGTGCTTGTCGCCGCCGGCCATGGCCAGAATGGGCAGCATCAGGGCGACGGTGGCGATGAACTCGGTGATCAGGTTCTGCACGGGATTGTTGATCTCGGGCCGGGTCGAGAAGATCCCCAGCGTCTCGATGGCTGTGTTCTCTTCGGTCTCCTCGGCGTTGAGGTTGAACTGGCCGAGGTAAAGCAGCCAGCACAGCACGGCCCCGATGATGGCTCCGGCGAACTGCCCGAGGATGTAGAAGGGCACGTCCTCCCACTTCGTGGAGCCCTCGATCGCGAATCCGATCGTCACCGCCGGGTTGATCTGCCCGCCCGACAGCGGCGCCGCGGTGTAGGCGCCGGCGAGGACGCCGAAGCCCCACCCGAAAGCGATGACCACCCAGCCCGCTCCCTGGGCCTTGGACTTGTTGAGCGTGACCGCGGCGCACACTCCCGCGCCGAACAGGATCAGAATGGCGGTGCCGATCAACTCGCCGACAAAGATGTCTGCGTTGCTCATGGCGGCTCCTAGGCCTGGCCCAGGGCGATCAGCTCCGGGCCACCGTGCAGGATGCGGTTCCCATGTTTCCCATGGCTACTTCAGCCGAAGACAGGAAGGTCCCGCTCCCCGCCCGGCGTCCGTGATGAGCGTGCCGTCACAGCGGAATCGCCCATGGGGATGGCCCTTGGTGCAGGTCGGAAACCCGAGCGGCGCGGTGCGTGAAGACGCCCGAATGCGGCGATACCGACTGACACCCGGAAGTGTTCACCGGTGCCCAGGGGGCGTCAAGGTCGCGGACAGCAACGGTTGGTGGGGCAGTGCGGGGCGGCATCGCGGCGGTCGGCCCTGGCGGAAAATGGCCCGCAGCGGCCGGTAGTTGTTCACACCGGTCCAGGCGCACTCGGCCGGGCCCCTGACCGGGTGCGGTGGCCGCGTGCCTCGACGCCCGTAGCAGGCCGACATGTGGCCGTCTTCCCGGACGGGCCGAGGCCTGGCCGCTGCCGTTCGGGGCTACGGGCTGGTGGCCTTGTCGCCGCGCAGGTCGGTGGTGGGATTCCGCAGGCTTACCTGACGGCCGACGAACCGCCCAACTGGCCCCTCCGCCGGCCGCTCAGCTGCTCAGCCGGTCACCCCCGGCCCGGTCCGCCCACCAGAACCCGGCCTGCGTCGGCGCCACCCCGCCCCCACGCCGGATCTCATGGCCCGGCAGCCCCGCTCGCCCCAGCACCCAACTCGCCCCGTCAAGAGCCTTCGCGGCCTGCTTGAGGGGTGCCAGGCAGGCGGCAGCCTGTCGGTGATCGGTCACGCTGCCGGGTGCGCACACAACCGTGGCCAGCGACAGCGTGATGGTCCGTCCGCCCGCCGTCCAGGGAGTGTCGAGCACCGAGGCGGCCAGCGGATCGAGGGTGTCAGGATCCGCGAGGACCAGGAAGTCGTCCCCGCCGATGTGTCCCACCCGCGTCGCTCCGGACGCCGCGTGCTGGAGCGTCCGACCGACAGCTCGGATCAGGTCGTCGCCGGCTGCGAACCCGGCCCCGTCGTTGACCTGTTTGAAGTGATCGACGTCCAGCCAGCTCAGCGTGAACATCCGGCCGTCCGCGATCCGCCGGTCCACCTCGCCGGTGATCGCGTCCGAACCGGGCAGCCGCGTCAGCGGATTGAGCCCCGCGGCCTCCTCGACCCGGCTCTCGGACAATGCCCGTAGGAGATCCGCCAGGCGTACGACACCCACACACCTTCCGGACCGGTCGACGACCGCGACATCGTCGGACGTACGGTCCCGGTCGCCGTCCGCCACCACGTCGAGGACCTCCCATGCGGTGGCGTCGACCCCGACCGTACGTGGCGGATCGCCGAGCTTGGCGGCCGGCCTGTCGGCGTACAGCGCATGCCCGTAGCGCCCCGACATCGACAGCAGGAACCGCGACCGGTGCACCGACCGGACCGGAACCCCTGAGGTGTCCACGAGCAGTACCCCGGACACGTCGGACGATCCGGTCAGCAGCGCCCGCACCTGCCCCGCGGACGCCGTGGCGGGCAGCAGTGCGGCGGGCCGCACGAACTGACGTACGGACGGCCCGGACCGAGGGGTCTCGGTGACAGTGGGGGAGAGCGTCGGAATGTATACCTCCGCCGCGGGCAGCCTCGCGGGCGGTGCGAACAGGTCGCCCTGCGCCAGTTGCGCGCCCGCCGACACCGCCGCGGCGCACTGCAGTTCGGTCTCCACCCCTTCGACGGACAGCACGGCACCCAACTCCTCGCACAGCGTCCGCATCGCCCGCACAGCCGCAGGCCGCGCGAGCAGGGACACATCGAGCTTCATCAGCTCGGGCGCGAGATCCGTGAGCAGTCGCAGGGGTACGTCGCCGTCGCCCACCCCGTCCGCGCAGATCCGGAAGCCCTCGCCCCGCAGGGCGGCAACCGCGTCCAGCAGGGCGTGCTGCGGCACGTGCGTGTACGGCGGACCGACGTCGACCGTCACCTCCCACGGCAGCCGCCCGGCCTCGCGCACCGCGTCGCGCAGGGCCGCGAGCCCGCCGAGATCGGCCAGGGTCCCGGCGAACACGTTGACGTGCAGTGGCAGGAGCGTCTCTTTGCGGGCGGCCGCCCGGATCGCGAACGCGGCCAGCCGGCCGTCGAGTTCGGGGTCGCGGCGGGCCTGCGCCAGGATGTCACCGGCTTCCGGGCGGGCGAGTATCTCCAGTGCGGCAACCCCTCCGGTCGTCAGATTGACGACCGGCTGAAAGGCGAAGCGGAGCGTATCCGACCAGGAGGGCACGGGAGCATAATCGCGCCCCTGGCGTACGCCCAGGCGCGATTCACGAGCTGTTCACGCAGGAATCCCGGCTCGTCACAGTGGGTGCGTACGGCTGCCGGGATCACCGCACGGCGACGACCGCCGAACCGTGCCCGAACAGCCCCTGGTTAGCGGTGATCCCCACCCGGGCCCCCACGACCTGCCGGTCGCCGGCGGAGCCCCGCAACTGCCATGTCAACTCGCACACCTGGGCGATGGCCTGTGCCGGAACCGCCTCCCCGAACGAGGCCAGCCCGCCACTCACGTTCACCGGTATTCGCCCGCCCAGCGTCGTGGCACCTTCCCGGAGCAGCTTCGACGCCTCGCCCTCCGCGCACAGCCCCAGGTCCTCGTACCACTGCAACTCCAGGGCCGTGGACAGGTCGTACACCTCGGCGAGGGAGAGATCCTCGGGACCGATGCCCGCTTCCTCGTACGCCGCCCGTGCGATGGACGCGCGAAAGGTGTCGGCCGGGGGTTCCACCGCGACCGCGGAGTCCGTGGCGATGTCCGGCAGATCGAGCACGGTGTTGGGGTAGCGCGGCGTCACCGTGGACACCGCACGGATCCGCACGGGATCCGCTGCGCCGTGTCGTCGCGCGAAGGCCATGCTGGACAGCACGACGGCCGCGCCGCCGTCGGAGGTGGCGCAGATGTCGAGCAGCCGCAGCGGATCGGCGACGACCGCCGAGCCGGCGACCTCCTCGGCAGTGACCCTCTTCCTGTACCTCGCATTCGGATTCAGGGCCCCCAGGGCAGCGTTTTTCACCTTGACCTGCGCGAAGTCCTCGATGGTGTCCCCATGGACGGCCATCCGCCGTCGCGCGTACAACCCGAAGTACGTCGGATTCGTCGCCCCCAGGACGCGGAACCGCAGCCAGTCCGGATCGTCCTGCCTGTCGCCGCCCGCCGGGCGGAAGAACCCCTTGGGCGCAGCGTCCGCCCCCACCACGAGCACGACATCCGCGAGACCCGAAAGTATCTGCGCCCGGGCGGTGTTGAGAGCCTGCGCTCCCGACGCGCACGCCGCGTACACACTCGCGACCCGTGCCCCCTGCCAGCCGAGAGCCTTCGCGAACGTCGCCCCCGCGACGTACCCCGGATACCCGCCGCGCACAGTGTCCGCACCCACGATCGAGCCGACATCCCGCCAGTCCACGTCGGCGTCGGCGAGCGCCGCCCGCGCCGCCACGACCCCGTACTCGACGAAGCCGCGCCCCCACTTGCCCCAGGGGTGCATGCCTGCGCCGAGCACCGCCACCTCACTCATGCCGCCACCCCCGTACGCCACACGCCCCTCATGACGTCACCTCCGTCGGCCGCCAGTGCCACGTCGTCCAGGTCGTTTCCTCGTCCTCGTTCAGCACACCGGGGACGACCTCCACCTCGATGCCCACCGCCAGATCGGCGACGGTGATCCCGGCAACCGTCTGACCGAGTACGACGATCCGCTCGTGCTCCAGCTCCACAGCGATCAACGCGTAGGGTTCCCACGAGAGTTCCGGATCGCTCACATACGGTGACGGTGGCCGGTACCGGCTGTCCGTGTACGACCAGACACGGCCGCGCCGCGACAACGGCACCTCGTTCAGCTCGCCGCCGCCCGGGCAGCCCGGATTGCGGCAGAAGACGTCCTCGCGCGGGAAGAAGACCGAGGCGCATGCCGAGCAGCGCGTACCGAGGAGACGGAAGCCGTCGCCGTCCCCGGTGAACCATCCGGCGACCACAGGTGTGCGTGAACGCGACAAGACCCCTCCATGACGCTGGATCTGACGGAACGTCAGAAGTGTGCCACGGGCAACGGGAATTGGGCAGGGCGTAGAGGAGAACCGCGGAGGCCTCCCCGGCGTCGGAGTATCGGTAGGGACGGCCGGGGCCCACGGGGGTGGTTCCGGCCGCCCCTCGCAGCCCCAGGTGCACGAGCCGCGTCCCGTCGGCTCACGGTACGCAGCCCACTAGCCGGTTGCTCCTGAAGATGTCCCCCAAGTGATCGGATACAGTCCGCGGCGTGTCCGCATCCCTGTCCCCGCATCCGCCCGCCGACTTCGCGCCGGATTCCCACTGTTCGAGCTGCGGAGCGCCTTACGGAGAGGGCGTCTCCGGCTGGCCCCGCACCTGCGCCGGCTGTTCCACCGTGGCCTACCGCAATCCACTGCCGGTCGCGGTTGCCCTCCAGCCCGTGTACGACGCCCAAGGCACCTCCCTGGTCGTGATCACCCGGACCATCAACCCCGCGCGCGGGGGCATCGCCCTGCCCGGAGGGTTCATCGACCACCAGGAGGACTGGCGGCACGCCGTCGTCAGGGAGCTCAGGGAGGAGACGGGCATCGAGGTGGCGAGCCGGGAAGTACGGCTCGCCGATGCGATGAGTTCCCCGGCCGGGCACCTGCTGCTCTTCGGGCTCCTCCCGGAACGCCCGGCCGCCGAACTCCCGCTGTCCACCGCGACCGACGAGACAGAGGGCTGGCACCTGCTGCGCAGGCCGGCCGAACTCGCTTTCCCGCTACACAGTTTGGCGGCGCAGGCATGGTTCGAGGGGCGGTACATCTGAGGCGCCCGCGCGTCTGAAGGTGTGCGGGGGCGCTCAGCGGCCGTTACAGCGCCCGGAGCCCCCGCACCCGCACCGGATACGCAGGTTCACTCAGGCCGCCCTCTCCCTCCCGCTGTACGACCACCTGCGCTCCCTCCCAGCGCGTCACATAGCGCTCGATCTCCGGCTCGTCCCACCCGTCGCCCGTGTCCGGCACGACAAGCCCGCCCCCCACACGCCCTCGCGCGGGAGCCCACACCTCAAGCTCCAATCCACCATGGGCGCCCCGAACGGGCACGACGGCACCGGCACGCGCCAGCACCGGAATCCGCGACAAGGGGGAGTCGATCAGCACCTGGGCCGGCCCTTCGTAGGCCTCCTCAGTGACCGTGTCGTACCAACGCCCCCGTGGCAGCTGTACCGCGCGCCGGTCCGCCCCGTGGTCCAGCACCGGCGCCACCAAGAGGGAGTCACCGAGCAGGAAGGCGTCCTCACATTCGCGCAGCGCCCGGTCCTCGGGCGCGCCCCACCACATGGGCCGCACATAGGGTGCGCCGGTGCGGCGAGCCAGATGCGCCAGTGTCATGAAGTACGGGAGCAGCCGCCGCCGTTCGACGAGCGCCACGCGCGCGTGCTCCAGGACGTCGTCACCGAACTCCCAGGGCTCTCTGCGCCCCGCCCGCAGACTCGCGTGCGTACGGAACAGCGGGAGATACGCGCCGAGCTGGAACCACCGCAGATACAGCTCGGGCGAAGGACTCCCGTCGAAGCCGCCCACATCGGGCCCCGAGTACGGCACCCCGCACAGCCCCAGCCCCAACACCAGAGACAGTGACGCCCGCAGCCCGGGCCAGCCGGTGGCGACATCCCCGGACCAGGTCCCTCCGTAGCGCTGCATTCCGGCCCACCCGGAGCGCGAGAAGACGAACGGCCGCTCCTGGGGCGCCAGTTCACGCAGTCCCTCATACCCGGCCCGGGCCATGCCCAACGCGTACACGTTGTGTGCCTCGCGGTGGTCACCACCGCGGTCCTCCAGGGAGTGCCGGGCCGAGCGCGGCAGCGTCGACTCCCCGAAGGCCGTGAACGACGTCGGTTCGTTCATGTCGTGCCAGAACCCGGCGAAACCCTGCGCGAGCCGCTCCTCGTAGAGCCCGCCCCACCACCGTCGCACGCGCGGGTTCGTGAAGTCCGGATAGACCGACTCTCCAGGCCATACGACACCTCGCACGAGCCTCCCCGAGGCATCCCGGACGAAGGCGTCCGCAGCGATGCCACTGTCGTACACCGCGTTGCCCGGGTCCGCCTTGACCGCCGCGTCGACGATCGACACCAGCCGGACGCCGTCGCGCCGCAGCTCCTCCGCGAGCTCCGGCATCTTCGGGAAGCGTTCCCGGTCCACCGTGAACACCTGGTTCGCGTCGTAGTGGTCGATGTCCAGGTGGACGGCATCGAGCGGAAGGCCACGCTCCAGGTAGCCCGCGACGATCCGCCGCACTTCCTGCGCACTGCCGAAACCCCACCGCGCGTGATGGTGCCCCAGCGCCCATTCAGGCGGTAGCGCGGGCGCCCCGGTGAGTGAGATCCAGGCGTGCAGCACGCGCGCGGGGGTGCCCACCATCACCCAGCAGCGCAGTGGGCCACCGTCCATACGCAGCTCACACGACCCCGCCCTGTCGTGCCCGGAGCCGGCGCCCTCCTCGCCCTCACGCAAGGTCACCGTGCCGTCCCACGAGGTGTCGTGGAACACGAGATGGGTGGCCGCGTCGGCGACCACCAACTGCACGGGCATGGTGAGGTACAGGGGATCGTCGCCGGGCGTGAAGGCCTTCCCGGGATCCGTGTTCCACAGCCGGTAGGTCCCATTGCGCAGCCGAGGGCCCGCCGCGCGCCCTCCCAGACCGAAGAACCGCGCGTCGGCGGCCACCTCGGAGCGCTGCATCCAGCGCGCCGCGCCGCCGCCGACCGGCTCCCACCAACGGGGTGGCAGATCGCGGCGCAGCATCACGCCACCGGGGGTGCGTACCTCGACGGCTCCGTGCCGCGACACCACGACCGTCGCCCGTTCGGAGACGACCCGCCAACCGCCGTCCTTGTCGGGCTCCAGGACGGCCCGCGGGTCCGGCTCCGGACAGTGGCCCGCGAGCGCGTACGACGGCTCGGGGTCCGCCCCGTCCCATCCCCAGAAAATCGCCCCGTTCACCGTGACCGTGATCGTCAGCTCGGAGCGAGTGAACCGGACGACTCCACCGCCGGGGCTCGGCACCACGCCCCGCACCGGCCCTGGCACCCGGGCGCGTTCGGCGCCCCGCGGTGGCAGCCCGATGGCATCGGCACGCTTCCTGCGCCACGCGGCTCGCACGGTACGCAACCCCTGGGCCGCCCCCGCCGAACCGACCGCCTTCACCGAACGCACCAGGTCACGACCGTTCATGCTGCTCAGCCTGCCATTGTCGAGGCCATAAGTGTGAGTCGTTCAACTGCCGTTCACCCGTGGCCAGACCACATCTTCACGTCGGCGACTATGTGTGGTTCACCCTGGTGCCGAAGTCGATCACATGGCATCGTCCATGGCAGCCGCGTGACGCGCACACCCCAGCTCGTGCGCGACAGACGCCCACGACGCGCACAGCCCGGGAGCCGCCCCATGTCCACCTCCAACCCCTCACCGCTCTGGCAGCCCACCGAGGAACGCATCGCCCAGGCGCAGATCACGAAGTTCCAGACCTGGGCGGCCGAGCGACACGGAGCCCCGGCCGAGGGCGGCTACGCGGCACTGCACCACTGGTCCGTGGACGAGCTGGACACCTTCTGGAAAGCCGTCACCGAATGGTTCGGCGTACGGTTTTCGACCCCCTACGCGCGCGTGCTCGGTGACCGTTCCATGCCCGGCGCCGAGTGGTTCCCCGGGGCGGCCCTCAACTACGCCGAGCACGCTCTGCGCGCCGCCGCCACCCGTTCGGACGAACCCGCGCTCCTGTACGTCGACGAGACCCATGAGGCGACCCCGATCAGCTGGTCCGAGCTACGACGCCAGGTCGGCTCCCTGGCGGCCGAACTGCGCACACTCGGCGTACGCCCGGGGGACCGAGTCTGCGGCTACGTGCCGAACATTCCGCAGGCCGTGATCGCCCTCCTCGCCACAGCCGCCGTGGGCGGTGTGTGGACGTCCTGCGCCCCCGATTTCGGCGCCCGCAGCGTCCTGGACCGCTTCCAGCAGGTCGAACCCGTAGTGCTCTTCACGGTCGACGGCTACCGCTACGGAGGCAAGGAGCACGACCGTCGCGACACCGTCGCCGAGCTGCGCCGCGAACTGCCGACCCTGCGCGCGGTCGTACACATTCCCCTGCTCGGCACCGAGGTTCCTCAGGGCGCCCTGGAATGGTCCGCCCTGACCTCCGCCGACGTGGTGCCCGTCTTCGAACAGGTCCCCTTCGACCACCCCTTGTGGGTGCTCTACTCCTCAGGCACGACCGGCCTCCCCAAGGCGATCGTCCAGTCCCAGGGCGGCATCCTCGTCGAGCACCTCAAGCAGCTCGGTCTGCACTGCGACCTCGGCCCCGAAGACCGCTTCTTCTGGTACACGTCCACGGGCTGGATGATGTGGAACTTCCTGGTCTCCGGGCTCCTCACAGGCACCACGGTCGTCCTGTACGACGGCAGCCCCGGCTACCCGGACACCGGCGCCCAGTGGCGCATCGCCGAACGCACGGGAGCGACACTCTTCGGCACGTCAGCCGCGTACGTCATGGCGTGTCGTAAGACAGGTGTCCGCCCCTCCCACGACTTCGACCTCACGCGCGTGCAGTGCGTCGCCACCACCGGCTCGCCCTTGCCGCCCGACGGCTTCCGCTACCTCCACGACGAGGTCCGCGACGACCTGTGGATCGCCTCCGTCAGCGGCGGCACCGACGTGTGCTCCTGTTTCGCGGGCGCCGTCCCGACACTGCCCGTGTACATCGGAGAACTCCAGGCCCCCGGCCTCGGCACCGACCTCCAGTCCTGGGACCCCAGCGGCAAACCCCTCATCGACGAAGTCGGTGAACTCGTGGTCACCAATCCGATGCCGTCCATGCCCATCCGCTTCTGGAACGACCCCGACGGCACCCGCTACCACGACAGCTACTTCGACACGTATCCCGGAGTGTGGCGCCACGGCGACTGGATCACCGTCACCTCGCGCGGCTCCGTCATCATCCACGGCCGCTCGGACTCCACGCTCAACCGCCAGGGCGTGCGCATGGGTTCGGCCGACATCTACGAAGCCGTCGAACGCCTCCCCGAGATCAAGGAGTCGCTCGTCATCGGCGTCGAACAGCCCGACGGCGGCTACTGGATGCCCCTCTTCGTGCACCTCGCCCCCGGTGCCGCACTCGACGAGGCCCTCCTGACCCGCATCAAGCAGACCATCCGCGAGCAGCTCTCGCCGCGCCACGTCCCGGACGAAGTCATCGAAGTCCCCGGCGTCCCCCACACCCTCACCGGCAAGCGCATCGAGGTCCCGATCAAGCGCCTCCTCCAAGGCACCTCCTTGGAAAAGGCGGTCAACCTCGGCTCCGTGGACAACGTCGAGCTGCTGCGCTTCTACGAAGACCTGGCCCAAAGCCGCGCCTGACGGACGTACGCCACGACAGACCGCCACCCCGCGATGTGGCGAACTGTCCTCGCCCGTCGGCGTTGTCAGTGCCTCCAGTTACTGTGAGTGAGCATTGATCGACTGCGCACAGGGGGAAACATGGCGCACACCCAGCACCAGACCATGCGACGCGTCCTGCGCCGCGAAATCGCGGGCACCATCGGCCTGTTGACCGACGAACAGGACTTCACGGCGATGCGGCGCTACCGCACGTTCGCCTTCGATGACCACACCACCTACCTCCAGCAAGTGGAATCCCTGCTCAGGACCCTCGCCGCCCAGGGCGGCCACACCACAGTGGCGCTCTTCGACCCCGAGGAATACGCCGAGTTCTGCGCCGAGAGCGGCCTGGAACCCGACGCTCCGTCGAGCCGCACACGCTTCACAGCTGAACTGGCCGCGACGGGAGCCACCGTCATGTACGAGGGGCAGCCCCTCGACGAACTCGTCCCGGACCTCGTCGACGAGGCCGTCCGCCAGGCGACATGGGAGTACGCCACCACCCTCCTGGCCCGTATCGGCAACTGCGCGTCCTGCGGCGAGGACATCGGACGCGCATCCTTCGCCCAGGCCTCTCACCTGCTCAGCCGCATTCTCGACACTGCGGGAGCCGGCGATCTCCATCTCGTGTGCAGCGTCTCGGCAGCGCCCGAAACGCTCGTCGCCGTGCTCCGAGCCGACGACAACGCGGGCACCCTCCACCTCGACGAATCAGATGCCCTCGAATTCAGCACTGTGCTGGCCCTCGGGATCGCCACCCGAAGCGCAGGGGGACTCGTCATGCGCACCACCGCTCACGACACGACCGACCACATCTATGGATGGCGACTCCGCGGTGATGGCCTGGAGCCCCTCACCGCGGCAGAAGTCTTCGATGCCTATTGCACCGATGCCGCTTCCGGGGACCTGGTTTCCCCGGAATCAGGAGTCGACTACTGCGTACCACCCGACCTCGGAGAAGGAGGAGGAATGACGGGTCACACGCACTGAACGCGTAGGGGCGCCCCACCGGCAGGTGGGGCGCCCCTAGGCAACAGTCGAACGACGACGCGGTCCGGCTACTCGCCGGACAGCACCGCCTGCGCCGCCGTGCGTGCCTCCTCGGCCGTGTCCGTCGCGCGCGCAGCGGCAGCGGCACGCTCGCACTGCGCCAGCGTGTACTTGGCGAGCGTCGTCCGAACGTAAGGAATCGACGCGGCGCCCATCGACAGGGAGGTGACCCCCAGACCGGTCAGCACACACGCGAGCAGCGGGTCCGACGCGGCCTCACCGCAGACACCACAGCTCTTGCCCTCGGCTTTCGCCGCCTCGGCGGACAGTGCGACCAGGTCGAGCAGTGCGGGCTGCCACGGGTCCTGCAGACGGGACACCGCACCGACCTGCCGGTCGGCAGCGAAGGTGTACTGCGCGAGGTCATTGGTGCCCAGGGACAGGAACTCGACTTCCTGAAGGATCGAGCGCGCCCGCAGCGCGGCCGACGGAATCTCCACCATCGCGCCGAACTTCGCCTGCAGGCCGGCCGCCCGGCACGCATCCGCGAACGCCTTGGCGTCGGTGCGGTCCGCGACCATCGGAGCCATTACGTCGAGGTAGACCGGCAGCCCCTCCGAAGCCTTGGCGAGGGCGGTCAGCTGTGTACGAAGCACATCAGGGTGGTCGAGCAATGAGCGGAGACCCCGCACACCCAGTGCCGGGTTCGGCTCGTCGGCCGGAGTCAGGAAGTCGAGCGGCTTGTCCGCGCCCGCGTCGAGCACACGCACCACGACACGGCCCTCGGGAAACGCCTCGAGAACCTGCCGGTACGCCTCGACCTGCTTCTCCTCGGACGGCGCCTTCTTGCTGTCGTCCAGAAAAAGGAACTCGGTACGGAACAGACCGACGCCCTCAGCACCGGCCTCGAGAGCGGCAGGCACGTCAGCCGGGCCCCCCACATTGGCCAGCAGCGGCACCTTATGGCCGTCAGACGTGGCACCGGGACCGGTAGAAGAGGACAGCGCCGCCTTGCGCTTTGCCGCAGCGGCCTCCAACTCTGCCTTCTTCTCGGCGCTCGGCTCCACGAAGATCTCACCGGTGCTGCCGTCCACGGCGATGACCGTGCCCTCTGCGATCTCGCCGGCACCAGGCAGTGCGACCACGGCCGGAACGCCGAGTGCTCGCGCCAGGATCGCGCTGTGGCTGGTCGGCCCACCCTCCTCGGTGACGAAACCGAGCACCAAAGTGGGGTCGAGCAGCGCGGTGTCCGCCGGCGCGAGGTCACGAGCAATAAGGACATACGGCTCGTCGCTGTCCGGCACACCAGGCATGGGCACCCCGAGCAGCCGGGCGACGATACGATTCCGCACGTCGTCGAGGTCGGCCACACGACCGGCGAGATACTCACCGGCGGCGGCCAACAGCGCGCGGTAAGCAGCGAACGCGTCATAGACCGCGCGCTCGGCGGTGCTGCCGACAGCGATCCGCCGTTCCACATCGGACATCAACTCGGGGTCCTCGGCCATCATGGCCTGCGCCTCGAGCACCGCCTGAGCTTCGCCCCCCGCCAGATTGCCGCGCGCAACCAGGTCCGCTGCCACATCCTCCACGGCCTTGCGGGCACGCCCCTGTTCGCGCTCCGCGTCCTCTGTCGGGATCTGCTTGGCCGGCGGTTCAAGAACCGCTGTTCCCATGTGCCGAACCTCGCCGATCGCCACACCGTGGCTCACGCCGACGCCTCGCAGCGTTGTCTCCATCTCACCCGTCTCCGATAGTGCGGCGGGTAGCGCCGCTGCGGTGGTTGTCCTACTTGTCGTCTACGTCGGCGCTGACGTCACTGCCAGCCGAAGAGCTCGTCTCCGGCCTTCACATCGCCGTCCTCGCGGACGTCGGAGAGGGACTCGGCCGTGGCTTCGAGCGCCACGATCGGGCACACCGGGGACTTGCCGGCCGCCTCGACGGCAGCGGGGTTCCAACGCACGACGGCCTGGCCACGCGCCACGGTGTCACCCTTGTTGACTAGGAGCTCGAAGCCCTCGCCGTTCAACTGCACGGTGTCGATACCGAGGTGCGTGAGCACACCATGGCCCTCGCCGTCGACGACGACGAAAGCATGCGGATGAAGCGAGACGATCACTCCGTCCACGGGGGCGACAGCCTCCGAGGGTTCACGCACGGGATCGATCGCCATGCCGGGGCCGACCATGGCCCCGGAGAACACGGGATCCGGTACCGCGGCGAGTCCGATGGCGCGTCCTGCAAGAGGGGACGTCACGGTGGTCATGGGAAGCCTCCCAGGGGTGGAGATTGATATGGGCCGTCACTACCTGTCCCGGACGGCACACTGCTCAGCAGGGTATGTCATATGAAGTGCTGGTTCTCTGCGAGAGGACCCGGTTGGCGGCCGTAGAGCAGAGCGGAAACGATTTGCGCCCGCTCCAGCGCCCCATGTAGAGTCGTGCTCCTGCTTGGGGCCGAGCGACGCGATCAAGTGTCCTTGCCCGGCAGCACTCAACTTGTCAGATCCTATCTCGAGGTCTGGTTCTGCATGTCCGCAGAACCGTGGTCAGAGAGACGGAAATTCACTGATAGAGTTTGAAACACAGAAGGGAAACGCCCGGAGGAAAGCCTGAGAGAGTCTCTCGGGTGAGTACGAAGGAAGTGTCCGTTCCTTGAGAACTCAACAGCGTGCCAAAAATC
>NZ_JBFBEA010000056.1:0-26947 GCF_040683495.1 Streptomyces sp. NPDC093544
CCCGGGGGGCGCCCCCCCCCAACCCGCCTCCCCAACTTTGTGCCCTCGTTGTTGGCCCCACACCCCCCCCAAATTCTACCCCCCCCCCCCGGGGCGGGCCCCGGACTCCAGTCCGGGGCCGCCTCTCGCATGGAGGACAACAGTGAGCCCCCGCCCCAAGAAGCCGAACATGGAATCTTCCATCTACGAGGGCGCCGACGGCTGGTGGCACGGCCGCGTCACGATGGGCATCAAGGACGACGGCAGCCCCGACCGCCGCCACCGCCGCGCCAAGAGTGAGCCCGAAATCAAGCGCAAGGTCCGCGAGTTGGAGGCACTCCGCGACAAGGGGCGAGCCCCCAAGGCCGGACGCAAGCCAACCGTGGCCGCCTGGATGGAGACCTACCTCACCGACATCGCGAGCCTGAAGCTCAAGCCGCGCTCACTTGACGACTACTGGTCCAAGACCCGCAACGACATCGTCCCGGGCATCGGCCGGCACCGCCTCGACAAGCTCGCACCCGAGCACCTGGAGAAGATGTACCGGGTCATGCTCGATGAGGGGCACGCGCCGTCCCATGTGCTCAAGGTCCACCGCATCCTGTCGCGCGCCCTGAAGATTGCCCACCGCCGCCGGATGATCGTGGAGAACGTAGCCACGCTCGTAGACCCGCCGACCGTCGACGAGACCGAGGCGAACCCCTTCACGACTGATCAGGCCAAAGACTTCCTCAAAGCCGCGGCCAAGCGCCCCACCTTCATGCGGTGGTGCGTCGGCGTCGGGATGGGCTTCCGCCAAGGGGAAGCCCTTGGCCTGCGGTGGCCATACGTCGACTTCGAGGCCGAGTTGTTCCACCCCCAGTGGCAGCTTCAGCGCCTCACCTGGCGCCACGGCTGCAAGGACCCGCACGCCTGCGGTGAACGACTCCACCGCTTCGATCCGTGCCCACCAGACTGCAAGACGCACAAGACCTACCTGCGCGGCTGCCCCAGGCCATGCCCGAAGAGCTGCACGAAGCACGCCAGCACCTGCCCGGAGCGCAAAGGCGGGGGGTTGGTCTTCACTCGGCCCAAGACCAAGAAGAGCCGGAACGCCGTGCCCATCCCGCCGCCGTTCATCCCCTACCTGCGCGAGCACAAGACACAGCAGGAGGAAATGCGAGCTGCCGCAGGCGACGAATGGCAGGAGCACAAGGCAGTCTTCACGCGGCCGGACGGCCGACCGCTGGACCCCCGGGCCGACTGGGCAGAGTTCAAGGAGCTACTCGCCGAAGCGGGCATCGACGACCGCCGCCTCTACGACGGCAGCCGACACACCGCAGGCACGATCCTCAATGAACTCGGGGTGGACATGCCCACGATCATGGAGATCTTGCGGCACACCCAGATCAGTCAGACGCGCCGCTACGTCAAGGGAAGATCACACCTCTCGAAGGACGCCATGCGCCGCATGGGAGACGCCTTCATGCCCCCTGAACCCACCATTGAGACCACAATTGAGACCACAGGTAGCCGTGCTGCCCGCGCTCGGCATCGTCGCCGCATCCGCTAGGCGAAAAAGCCCAGCTCAGACAAGGTCTGAGCTGGGCTTTCGAGTGGAGCCCCCTATCGGATTCGAACCGATGACCTACGCATTACAAGTGCGTTGCTCTGGCCAGCTGAGCTAAGGAGGCCTGGACGCCTGTGTGCCCGGTGGACGGGCAGGCGCGCCCGAGCAGTGTACCCACGTCACAGGCAGGGCCTGTCGGAAATTTCCCTGAACTTCATCGGCGTCCGACTACTGACAGATCCGGTGAACGCGGGGTAGCGTCCTGATCCAGTTCACTCGTGTGGACTACACCACCGTCGTGGGTCCTCCTGCGACGGAACACCACCTTCCACTACGGATCGTCCGGCACGTTCCTGCCGGTGAAGGGGGCCCTCACCATGGCCACTGTTTCGTTCAACAAAGCGACCCGCATCTACCCGGGTGGCGACAAGCCCGCCGTCGACCAGCTCGAGCTCGACGTCGCGGACGGCGAGTTCCTCGTCCTCGTCGGTCCCTCCGGCTGCGGAAAGTCCACCTCCCTGCGCATGCTCGCGGGTCTTGAGGACGTCAACGGCGGCTCGATCCACATCGGTGACCGCGATGTCACGCACCTGCCGCCCAAGGACCGGGACATCGCCATGGTGTTCCAGAACTACGCGCTCTACCCGCACATGACGGTCGCCGACAACATGGGCTTCGCGCTCAAGATCGCCGGCGTCAACAAGGCCGAGATCCGCCAGAAGGTCGAGGACGCGGCGAAGATCCTCGACCTCACGGACTACCTCGCGCGCAAGCCGAAGGCCCTCTCCGGTGGTCAGCGCCAGCGTGTCGCCATGGGTCGCGCCATCGTGCGTGAGCCCCAGGTGTTCCTCATGGACGAGCCGCTGTCGAACCTCGACGCCAAGCTCCGCGTCTCCACCCGTACGCAGATCGCGTCGCTGCAGCGCCGCCTCGGCATCACCACCGTGTACGTCACCCACGACCAGGTCGAGGCCATGACCATGGGCGACCGTGTGGCCGTACTGAAGGACGGTCTGCTCCAGCAGGTCGACTCGCCGCGCAACATGTACGACCGCCCGAAGAACCTCTTCGTCGCCGGGTTCATCGGCTCCCCCGCCATGAACCTCGTCGAGGTCCCGATCACCGACGGCGGCGTGAAGTTCGGCAACAGCGTGGTGCCGGTCAGCCGCGAGGCGCTGTCCGCCGCGGCCGACCGCGGCGACAGTACCGTCACGGTCGGCGTCCGCCCCGAGCACTTCGACATCGTCGAGCACAACGGCGAGGCCGCCAAGTCCCTGACGAAGGACACCGAGGACGCCCCGGCCGGCCTCGCGGTCACCGTGAACGTCGTCGAGGAGCTCGGCGCCGACGGCTACGTCTACGGCAGCGCGAAGGTCGACGACAACGTCACGGATCTGGTCGTCCGCGTCAGCGGCCGCGCGGTCCCGGAGAAGGGCGCCACGCTGCACGTCATCCCGCGTGCGGGCGAGATCCACGTGTTCTCGACCTCCACGGGCGAGCGCCTCTCCGACTGAGGCAAGCCGCAGCCGCTCAACACCCCCGTACGGGGTGAATTCACCCAAGTTGACGAAGAGGGCCCCGCAGCAGGCTGCGGGGCCCTCTCTCATGTCGACAAATACCCCGGCAGACCGGTCATTTCGATACGTGTACGTCAACGCACCACCTCGAATTCGCCGCTCCCCCGTCCCCCGAACCGGTGACTAAATGTCGCCAAATCATCACCCCGCGCTACCCTCACTCGCGTGAAGCACTCCACCACTAACCAACGGACCCGGCGTGGCCGTGGCCCCGCCCGTCGGGTCGGCCGCACCCTCGCCCTCGTTCTGCCTGTCGTCCTGGTACTTTCCGGGACCCTCGCGGTCACCCGAGTCAACTGGTCGGGGACCACCTCGAACTCGGTGCTCACCGCCGCCGAAGCGTCCTCCGCGGATGTCTCCACCCGCGCCGTGTCCCGTACTCCACAGGACATCCTGCGCGACAAGCTCCTGATGGAGCTCCAGGAGGAGAACCCGGGTGTCGCCCTCACCCACCTCCAGGAGGCGGTGAACGACCGCCCGTCGCTCGCCGAGCACTGCGTCTCCATCGCCCGCGCACTGGGCCGCGCCGCGGTCCGTGCGTACGGCCCGACGCGTGCCCAGTCGTTCGCGCGGCCGGTCTGCGACACGTCCTTCGCCTCGGGGGTCGCGGCCACCCACTTCTGACCCGAGGACGACTCTTCAAGTACGGCTGGTTACGGAACGGTTGCTGACCGAAGCCGCAAGCGGGGCGCCACGTACAGTTCGGGCATGACCGATCCGAACGCCGCGTCGCGCCCCGTTCAAGCCGTTGTCCTGGCCGGCGGCCAGGGCTCCCGGCTGCGTCCCTACACCGACGACCGGCCCAAGCCGATGGTCGAGATCCCCGGCACCGGGACCCCGATCATCGGCCATCAGCTGACCTGGCTCGCCGAAGAGGGCGTGACCGACGTGGTCGTCAGCTGCGGCCACCTCGCGGATGTCCTGCAGAAGTGGCTGGACTCGGCCGACCTCCCGGTCAACGTCACGACGGTCGTCGAGTCGGAGCCCCTGGGCCGCGGCGGTGGCCTCAAGTACGCCGCCGCGCGCCTCCCTCACCCGGACCGCCCCTGGTTCGCGACGAACGGCGACATCTGGACCCGTTTCTCGCTGCGCGACATGGCGGACTTCCACACCGAGCGCGACGCCGTCGCGACCCTCGCGCTGGCCCGTCCGCGCATCCCGTGGGGCGCCGTCAAGACGGACGGCTTCGGACGCGTCACGGACTTCATCGAGTCCCCGCCGACCCAGTACGAGATCAACGCGGGCGTGTACGTCTTCTCCGCCGAGTTCGCCGATCTGCTCCCCGAGCGCGGCGACCACGAGCGCACCACGTTCCCGCACCTGGCCCGCGAACGACGCCTGGCCGGCTTCTCACTCCCCCAGGGCGCCTACTGGCGCGCCATCGACACCGCGAAGGACCTCACGGAGGCGGCGAAGGAGCTTGCGGCGCTGGGGCGTTGAGCGGCCCACACGGAAACTTCAGTCGCCACAGAGCCTTAGGTACGTCGATGGGGCCCCGCACATGTCACGTGCGGGGCCCCATTCTCGTACCGTCCAGAGGGAGTTACCCCAGGAGGCCGCCGACCAGGCCGGGCTGACCGGTGGAGCCTCCGCTGTCGGAGCCGCCGCCCGTCGAGCCGGAGCCGCCCGTGGAGCCGCCACTGGACGTGCCGCCGCTGGACGTCGGACCCGCGCTGGTGGTCGGGGCCTGGTGGGCCGGTGAGGACTGCTGGGGCGGGGCCTGGCCGCCGCCGCTGCCCTGGGTCTGGCTGGGGCCACTGCTGACGGTGCCCGTGCCGGTGTCGCGGGCCGCGCCCGGCGTAGTGGCCGCTGCCTCCGGCGGGGCCGAGGAGGCGCCCTGGGTGGGCGCTTCGGAGGCCGACGGGGAGGGCTTGTCGCTGCGCTTGCCGGGCGTCTCGGGGAGCGGGGAGCCGGGCAGTTCGTTGCGCGGGGCCTCGCCGGGGCCCGGGACGACGATGCGGTCGGCGTCGCGGACGGCGCCGCCGAGGAGCGAGCCGACGAGCAGCGTGATGCCGACGGCGATGGCCGTGATGAGCGCGCCCCGGCGCAGCACGCGAAGGCGCAGCTCCCAGATCTCGGCGCGCGGCCCGAGCGTGCGCCAGGCCTCGCCGGCGAGACGTCCGTCGACGGAGTAGACGGGTGCGCCCGCGATGATCAGCGGGGACCAGGCGGCGAGGTAGATGATGTCGGGCGCGTCGTAGGCGGGCACCGTCTTCCAGCTGACGGTGAGCAGGAGCGCGGCCGACAGCAGCGCGCCGACGACAGCGGCGACCCGCTGCCACAGGCCGAGCACCGTGAGGACGCCCACGATGACCTGGAGGAAGGCGATGACGAGCCCGGCGCCGACGGGGTGCTGGAGCGCGAACTGGCGCAGTGGCTCGGCGACTTCCCAGGGGTGCAGGGTGTTGAGCCACTTGACCATGGAGCCGCGCTCGCCGCCGTCGAAGTAGACGGGGTCGCAGAGCTTGCCCATGCCGGCGTAGATGGAGATGAAGCCGAGGAAGACGCGCAGCGGGAGGAGGACGACGCCGAGGTTCATCCGGCGGCCGGGGTAGTACGCGTGCCGGACCGGGTCGGCGCCGTGCCGCCTGACTGGGGCGTCGCCGTCGTCGTAGCGGGCGTCTTCCCCGAAGCGGGAGTCGTCCGCGAACTCGTCGTCCGCGTAGCCGGGTTCGTCGTACGCGCTGCCCACCGTGCGCATGTTCGGCAGCAGGCGGGTCCCGCCGGTGTCGTGACTGCGCTGGCTGCCGACGATGGGCGTCTCAACGGTCTCGACGGTCATGTCGCCGTCGTACTCATGGTGTTCATGGTGTTCGTCGATGCGCGGGATGACCTGAGTCGCTCCGGCGTCGGCCGCCGGATCGGGGGCGCCGTGGCCCACGCTCGTGCTCCGTACGGCCTGAAGCAGGCGGTGGGCGCCGGTGTCGTCCGGCGCGGACTTCCCGCTCCAGACGACGGGCGCGCGGCGGCGGGCACCGGCGGCGGCATTGGCCCCACCGGCCGCGCCCGCTCTGCCTCCCGTACCGACGACGGGCATCCGCGCGGTGTCGTCGGCGGCACTCAAGTGCCGCGCGATACGCGGGGATTGGGTCCGCGGCGGGGCGCCTAGCTGCACGCGGAAGCTCGCATGATTGACGATGACCTGCGCCGGATCGCTCGGCACCTTCACCATGCTCAGCGCGGGAGCGTCGTCGAATCCCGACGAGCGGTCCCCCGTGGGTGTGCGGGGTGTTCTGGTGTCCACACTCATCTAACCGAGTGACGTGTGTTTAGGACACTGCTTTGACCGCGCCGATGTGTCCGGACTCCGTCAAGGTCATCCGGAGCATCCCCATTACCCCACGGGGGTGACTGGGCGGACAGGTGTTCAGACCCGCCGCCGAGCCGCCTCGTACAGCACAACTCCCGCCGCGCCCCCGGCGTTCAGCGACTCCGCGTCACCGAACATCGGAATCCGCACCCGGAAGTCGCAGGCCTCTCCTGACTGCCTGCCGCCCTCGCACGCCTCGCGGCATCGAGCGCCCGCACCGGACTCCGTCCGTCGGCGTCACGCTCGACGCCGGGCCGCCTCATACAGGACAACACCGGCCGCGACACCGGCGTTCAGCGACTCCGCGCCACCCGGCATCGGAATCCGCACCCGGTAGTCGCAGGTCTCGCCGACGAGGCGGGACAGTCCCTTGCCCTCGCTGCCGACGACGATGACGACGGGACCGCCGAGGGCCGCCAGCTCGCCGACCTCGACCTCGCCGTCGGCGGCGAGACCGACGACTGCGATGCCCGCCTTCTTGTACGCCTCCAGGGCGCGCGTCAGGTTCGTGACGCGGGCGACGGGCGTACGGGCCGCGGTGCCGGCGGACGACTTCCAGGCGCCGGCGGTCATGCCGGCCGCGCGCCGCTCGGGCACGACCACGCCGTGGCCGCCGAAGGCGGTGGCGGAGCGGACGATGGCGCCCAGGTTCCGTGGGTCGGTCACGCCGTCGAGGGCGACGATCAGCGGGTCCTGGCCGGCGTCGTACGCGGCGGAGGTGAGGTCCTCGGGGTGCGCGTACTCGTACGGCGGGACCTGGAGGACGAGGCCCTGGTGGTTGAGTCCGTTGGTCATCCGGTCCAGCTCGGGGCGCGGCGCCTCCATGAGGTGGACGCCGCCGCGGTCCGCGACCAGCTGGAGCGCCTCGCGCACCCGCTCGTCGTTGTCGATGAACTGCTGCACATACAGCGTCACCGCGGGGACGCCCTCGCGCAGCGCCTCCACGACGGGGTTGCGCCCGACGACCATCTCGGACGTGCCCTTGCCGCCACGGCCGCGCGCCGCGGGACGGCGTACGGCCTGCTTCGCCTTGGCGTTGACGACACGGTTCTTCTTGTGACCCTTGCGCGCCTCGGCGGGCGGGGTGGGGCCCTTGCCTTCCAGACCCCTGCGTCGCTGGCCGCCACTGCCGACCTGCGCGCCCTTCTTGCCGGACATGCGGCGGTTGTTAGCGGCCATGACCTACCTGTCTCTGCTCATCGGAAAGCGTGAAGCGTGCGTACATACGTATATGCAGTGTGCCGCCCGGAGGCCCGGGCGGCACAATCGATCAAGGTCGACGGGGTCGACCGGGGGATGCTCAGCGTGGCCCGAGCGTCCAGCGCGGGCCCTGCGGGCCGTCCTCGATGACGAGCCCCGACTGGTTGAGCTGGTCGCGGATCGCGTCGGCGGTGGCCCAGTCCTTGCGGCCGCGCGCCGCCTCACGCTGCTGGAGCACCAGGCGTACGAGGGTGTCGACGACGCCGTGCATGCTGTTAGAAGATCCAGCCTCGCCGCGCTCGCCCTCACCAACCCAGTGCGGGTCGATCGGGTCGAGCCCGAGGACGCCGAGCATGGCCCGGACCTCGGCGAGACGCGCGACGGCGGCTTCCTTGTCGTCGGCGGCCAGCGCGCTGTTGCCCTGCCGGACCGTCGTGTGCACGACGGCGAGCGCCTGGGGCACGCCCAGATCGTCGTCCATCGCCTCGGCGAAGGCGGGCGGTACCTCGGCGGCGGGCTCGACAACGCCCCCTGCCTTCTCCAGGACCCGCTGTACGAAGCCTTCGATGCGCGCGAACCCCGACTCGGCCTCGCGCAGGGCCTCTTCGCTGTACTCGATCATCGAGCGGTAGTGCGGGGTGCCGAGGTAGTAGCGCAGCACGATGGGCCGCCAGTGCTTCACCATCTCGCTCACGAGCACCGAGTTCCCGAGGGACTTCGACATCTTCTCGCCGCTCATGGTGACCCAGGCGTTGTGCACCCAGTACTTGGCGAACTCGTCGCCGAACGCCTTGGCCTGCGCGATCTCGTTCTCGTGGTGCGGGAAGATCAGGTCGAGCCCGCCGCCGTGGATGTCGAAGGCGGTACCCAGGTACTTGTGCGCCATGGCACTGCACTCCAGGTGCCAGCCGGGCCGGCCCCGCCCCCAGGGCGTCTCCCAGGTCGGCTCACCGGGCTTGGCGGCCTTCCACATGGCGAAGTCACGCGGGTCACGCTTGCCGGTCTCACCCTCGCCGGAGGGCTGGAGCAGATTGTCCAGTTCCTGGTTGGACAGCTCCAGATACCGGTCGTACGACCGCACGTCGAAGTAGACGTTCCCGTCCGCCTCGTACGCGTGCCCGCGCTCGATGAGGCCGCGCATCATCTCGACCATCTCGGTGATGTGCCCGGTGGCGCGCGGCTCGTACGTGGGCGGCAGGCAGCCGAGCACGTCGTAGCCGTCGTTGAAGGCGCGCTCGTTCTCGTACCCGATCGACCACCAAGGGCGGCCCTGCTCGGCCGACTTCGCGATGATCTTGTCGTCGATGTCCGTGACGTTCCGGATGAACGTCACGTCATAGCCGCGGTACTCGAACCAGCGGCGCATGATGTCGAAGTTGAGGCCCGAGCGGATGTGCCCGATGTGCGGTGCGGCCTGCACGGTGGCACCACAGAGGTAGATCGAGACACAGCCCGCGATGAGCGGGGTGAAGTCACGGATCTGCCGGGCGCTGGTGTCGTACAGGCGAATCGTCACCACTCCAGGGTAGTGGGCGGTGGGTAGTGCCCCGCGACCCTTCCGGGCCATGGGGCACGTATTCGTGACAAACGCGAGCTGACCCATCGAGCGGGGTGGCATCTTTCAGCCCGTCCGGCGTTTGAGGGCGAGGCCGTCCAGGCCGAAGCGGGGGTCTGGGGGTGGCAGCCCCCAGGACCAAGGGACGGGAAGGGGCGGAGGGGGCGAACAAACACCCCACCCTCAGCGTCCCCGCACCACCAACGCCGTAGCCATCGCCATCAACCCCTCACCCCGCCCCGGAAACCCGAGCCCGTCGGTCGTGGCCCCGGAAACCGACACCGGCGCCCCCACCGCATCCGACAGGATCTTCTGCGCCTCGTCCCGCCGCTTGCCGATCTTCGGCCGGTCCCCGACCACCTGCACGGCGACGTTCCCGATGACGAACCCGGCCGCACGGACGATCCGGGCAGCCTCCGTCAGAAGCGTCACGCCCGAGGCCCCGGACCACTCCGGCCGCCCGGTACCGAAGTGGGCACCGAGATCCCCGAGGCCTGCCGCGGAGAACAGCGCGTTGCACGCGGCGTGCGCGACGACGTCCGCGTCGGAGTGCCCCGCGAGCCCGGGCCCCTCCCCCTCCCAGAGCAACCCGGCGCACCACAGCTCACGCCCGTCCTCGAAGGCGTGGATGTCGGTACCGATACCGACCTGGGGCAACACAGGAGCCCCGAAACCCTCAGAACCCTCAGAACCCATCGTTCGCCCTCCGCCGCGCGAGAACCGCCTCCGCCAGCACCAGGTCCAGCGGCCGCGTCACCTTGAACGCCTCCTCGTGCCCGGGGACCACCACCACCCGCAGCCCGAGCTGCTCGACCATGCTCGCGTCGTCGGTCACGTTGTCGGTGACGGTGTCGTGGGCCCGTACCAGGGTGGCGCGGTCGAACCCCTGCGGAGTCTGCACGGCCCGCAGCCGCGCCCGTTCGGGCGTGGCCACGACAGGCTCGGGCGCCCCCGCAACGGTCGCGGGCTCGACTTCCTTGACGGTGTCGGCGAGCGGCAGAGCCGGTACCACGGCGGGGGCGCCGTCCCGTACGGCCTCGATGACCGCGTCCACCGTGTCGACGGGCACGAGCGGGCGGGCCGCGTCGTGCACGAGGACGATGTCGATGCCGGGCGGCAGCGCGTCGAGACCGTACTTCACGGACTCCTGGCGGCTTTCCCCGCCGGGGACGACGAGGAAGTCGGTCCGCTCGGGCAGGGCGTGCGCGTCGAGCAGGGTCTTCACATCGGCTGCGCCGTCCGGCGGGGCCACGACGACGACCAGCGAGACGGCACGGGACGCGGCCATCGCACGGACCGCGTGGACGAGCATCGGCGTGCCGTTCAGCGCGCGGAGCGCTTTGGGGGCGCCCGGACCGAGGCGCACGCCCCGGCCGGCGGCGGGAATCACGGCGGCGGTACGTGCTCCCGGAGGCGAGAGACGCGAATCGTCAGACATCGGTTCCTGTCAGGTTTGTGTGCTCGGCCGAGGTGGGTATGGCCTGGGCGTACCCGCTGCTCGAGCGAAGCCTTGACCGGACCCCTTCCGTGACATCTGGTCGAGGCGGCTGCCCGGGCCCGGAGCACGCAGGCAGACAGTCACCAAGCAGGTGTGCGGGGCCGTCGCAATTCTGGCACCCGGGCAGTTCCGGTTCCCGAACCGGGTGGGTCACTGACACGACCATGACGTGGTTACTGAGACATGGGTTACTGACACGACCATGACTGGGTGTGGGTACGAACATGCCGCAGCGCCCGGCGACAGCTAATGCGTCATCGGGCACCACGGCATTTCATTGCACGCATCTCAATTGCACTGCGCAGGCTTTATGCGTACGTCAAGACGACTGCCGTCTCGGCGATTGCGTACGTCGGGGCGATTACCGTCGTCACAACGATTACCGTCTCGGCGACCGGCGTCAGGACGCGAGAACCTCGTCGAGCAGGGCCTCGGCCTTGTCCTCGTTCGTGTTCTCCGCGAGGGCGAGTTCGCTCACCAGGATCTGCCGGGCCTTGGCGAGCATGCGCTTCTCACCGGCGGAGAGTCCACGCTCACGCTCACGACGCCACAGGTCACGTACGACTTCCGCGACCTTGATGACATCGCCGGAGGCGAGCTTCTCCAGATTTGCCTTGTAACGACGCGACCAGTTCGTGGGCTCCTCGGCGTACGGCGCGCGCAGCACCTCGAAGACCCGGTCCAGTCCGTCCTGACCGACCACATCACGTACGCCGACGAACTCCGCATTGTCCGCTGGCACACGCACCGTCAGGTCGCCCTGGGCGACCTTCAGCACCAAGTAGGTCTTGTCCACGCCTTTGATCTGGCGAGTTTCGATGGCCTCGATCAGCGCGGCCCCGTGATGGGGATAGACCACGGTGTCGCCAACCTTGAACGTCATGTGACAGGTACCCCTTCCGTGGCTATCCAGGGTAACACGGAAACGGCGTCTTCTGAATGGCGTTTTCGCAGGTCAGGGCATATCTCGGGGCTTGACAACCGCAACAGGAACGTGCTGCGAGGGGCGAGCGGAAGAGGGTATTCGCAGGTGGGAGCGGCTGTCCAGGGGAAGTGAAACCCGCACGTTACACACACCTGAAGTACCTGACCAGGGTCTGAACGTCCCGTTTTGTCCGCCCCCAAGGGCTCGACTTCCGCTACTCCGTTCGGTGACCGGAGTCGGGTGCGGGGTGAATCCGGAATTGATCACGACCGTCGATGAACTGCCGATGATCCAGTCGGTGAACTGCCGATGATCTACTGATGATCAATTTTTCTGAACCGCCGGACATTCCCTGTGTGAAATCCGCAAGCAGGGGTCAGTGGCAGTTATGTGAATGGCGGACAAGTACGGCCCCAAAGGAGCCGAAGCGACGGAGGAGCCGGGTGCGAGCGACGGGGCGCGCGCACGGCGCACGGGAGCCCGTCGGCGCGTAGGGGCGGGTCGGGTGCGGCGGCGTGGGAACGGCTCGGTAACCTAAGGCCGCTGACAGACCCTTAGGGCGGCTTTACAACTGAGCCGCCTTGTTTCTTCCCACGTTCAAGGAGTTGCCGCAGCCGTGAGCAGCAGCCTTCGACGCGGCGCTCTCGCCGCCGCCGCCCTAGCGTTCTCGATCGCCTCACTCGCCGCGTGCGCCGCCGGCAACAACGCACAGACCCTGGAAGTGAAGCCGGACAACGCCGCGACCGCCGTCGGCGACATCAAGATCCAGAACGCCGTAGTCATCACCCAGCCGGAGCTGGAGGCGAAGGGCCCGGCCGCGATCTCCGCGACCGTGTTCAACAACGGTGACACCGCGCAGACGCTGGACTCGATCACCGTCGCCGCCAGCGGCAAGACCGCCGAGATCAAGCCCGCCAAGGGCACCGGCAAGCTGACGATCCCGGCGGGCGGCTACGTCATCCTCGGCGGCAAGGACCACGCCGCCGCGGTGCTGGCCAGTGGCAACGACGCCATCACGGACGGCAACGCCCAGAAGATCACCTTCAGCTTCAGCCAGACGGGTGACGTGAGCCTGCGCGCGTTCGTCATCCCGGCCGACAGCTACTTCGCCGGGTGGGGCCCGAGTGAGGTGCCCGCGACGCCGGACGCCACGGCCACCGCGAGCACCGAGCCGTCCACCTCGACGTCCGCCTCGGTCTCGGAGTCGCCGTCCGACTCCGCGCCGGCCACACCGACCGACTCGGCGTCGGCGAGCGTGACGGCCTCGCCCACGGAGTAGTCCGCGGTCGGCCGAGCCACCCACGCACGAAGGGCGGGACCCCGCGGGGTCCCGCCCTTCGTCGTGCACGAGCAGTCGACGTACGAGAGCCGACGTACGTAAGAGAGCGGACGGACGAGAGCCGACATGGGGCCCACGTACGAGGTCGCTGTATGGGGCCGACGTACGAGGTCGCTGTACGAGGCCGACGTACGGGGTCGCTGTACGGGGTCGCTGTACGGGGTCGGTTTACGGCTCGAACTTGTATCCGAGGCCGCGCACCGTCACCAGGTAGCGCGGCGCCCCCGGGTCCGGCTCGATCTTCGCGCGCAGGCGCTTGACGTGGACGTCGAGCGTCTTGGTGTCACCGACGTAGTCGGCGCCCCACACCCGGTCGATGAGCTGCATACGGGTCAGGACGCGGCCCGCGTTGCGCAGCAGCATCTCCAGGAGGTCGAACTCCTTCAGGGGGAGGTCGACCTTGGAGCCCGAGACGGTGACCACGTGGCGGTCGACGTCCATACGGACGGGTCCCGCCTCCAGAGCGGCCGGACTGACCTCCTCCGGCTCCCCGCGGCGGCGGAGCACGGCACGGATACGGGCGACCAGCTCGCGGGAGGAGAAGGGCTTGGTGACGTAGTCGTCAGCCCCTATTTCCAGCCCGACGACCTTGTCGATCTCGCTGTCCTTGGCGGTGACCATGATCACCGGAACGTTGGAGCGAACGCGCAGCTGACGGCAGACCTCCGTGCCGGGCAGGCCCGGCAGCATCAGGTCGAGGAGGACGAGGTCGGCGCCGTTGCGCTCGAACTCGTCGAGTCCGTCGGGCCCGGTGGTCGCGATGGCGACCTCGAAGCCCTCTTTGCGGAGCATGTACGACAGGGCGTCGGAGAAGGACTCCTCGTCCTCGACGACGAGCACACGGGTCACGGAAGGACCTCCGGGGCAGGAAGCGGGTCATACGGGGATGTGACGGTGGTCGTCCCGTCGGTGGGCTGCTCGCCCTCTTCGTCGAGGCCGGGCATGTGGTGTGTGGTCACGCGGTCGCGGGCCGCACCCGCCTCCGGCAGCCGCAGGGTGAACGTGGAGCCCTGACCCTCGGAACTCCACACCGTGACCTCCCCGCCGTGCGAGGCGGCCACGTGTTTGACGATCGCGAGCCCCAGCCCCGTACCACCAGTGGCACGGGAACGGGCGGGGTCGACGCGGTAGAAGCGCTCGAAGACGCGCTCCTTGTCCTTCTCGGAGATGCCGATGCCCTGGTCGGTCACGGCTATCTCGATGAGGTCTCCGCCGGGCGCGGTCACCCTGCGCGCGGCTATGCCCACCCGGGTGCGGGCGGGCGAGTAGTTGACGGCGTTCTCCACGAGGTTGCCGAGGGCGGCGGCCAGCTGGCCCCTGTTCCCCCAGATCCTCAGGTCGGCGGTGCCGCCCGCGGCCATGGTGATCTGCTTGGTGCCGGCCTGGTGGCGGCAGCGATCGACCGCCTCGGCGACGAGATCGTCGGCCCGTACCGGCTCGGCATCCTCGAGGGGGTCGTCGTTCTGGACCCGGGAGAGGTCGATGAGCTCCTGTACGAGGTTGGTGAGCCGGGTGGCCTCTATCTGCATCCGCCCGGCGAAGCGTTCCACCGCCTCCGGGTCCTCCGATGCGTCCATGACAGCTTCGGAGAGCAGGCTGAGCGCGCCGACGGGAGTCTTGAGCTCGTGGCTGACATTCGCGACGAAGTCGCGTCGTACGGCCTCGATGCGCCGTGCCTCGGTGAGGTCCTCGACGAGGAGGAGTACGAGCCGGGAGCCGAGCGGTGCCACCCGGGCGGAGACGGCGAGGGCTTCGCCGCGTCCCGTCCCCCTTCTCGGCAGGTCCAGCTCCACCTGTCGTATCTCCCCGTCACGGCGGGTGTCACGGGCCATTTGGAGCATCGGTTCGACGGCGAGTTTGCCGCCGCGCACCAGCCCCAGGGCGTACGCGGCCGAGCTGGCCTTGACCACGGCGTCCGCCTCGTCGAGTACGACGGCGGAGGAGCGGAGCACGGACAGCACCGTGTCCACGCCGGGCGGAAGCACTGGATCCGTATGCAGCGAGGTGCGGGTCGGGCGTTTCAGGTCGCGCTCGCTCCAGCGGAACGCCAGCATGGCGATGACACCGGTGAGTACTCCGGCGATCGCTGCCGCTGCGGCGACCGCCGCGTTCACGTCCATGCCTCCAGGTTAGGCATGTCGTCAGCCCGGGCCACAGCCATCCGGGTGCGACCTCGAACACTCGTCGCCCAGAGTTCACCCAGGAGCCAGTGATGGTTCATTTGGGGGGCCGGAAACGGACGCGTACAGGCCGGACCGTGGGAACGTGGGGTTCACGGGGCCTGCTCGGTGGCTGATTCCAATGGTCAGGATCCAGCCCCCGGACCCCCGAAGCTGACGTGAGAGAGGGACAAACCTGATGCGGGACGCGTACCACGAGGAACTTGACTCGATCGGCGAGGGCCTGGTCGAGATGGCCCGGCTCGTCGGGTCGGCGATCGGACGCGCCACGACGGCCATCCTCGACTCCGACCTGAAACTGGCCGAGAGCGTGATCGCCGCCGACGACAAGGTCGACGATCTTCAGCACGAGCTGGAGGCCCGGGCGATAGCCCTGCTGGCCCGCCAGCAGCCGGTGGCGACGGATCTGCGGATCGTGGTCACCTCGCTCCGTATGTCGGCGGACCTGGAGCGCTCCGGCGACCTGGCCCAGCATGTCGCGAAGCTGGCCCGGCTGCGCTTCCCCGAGCGGGCGATCCCGCACGACCTGCACGCCACGATCCTGGAGATGGGCCAGCTCGCCCAGCGCCTGATGGCCAAGGCGGCCGAGGTCATCATCACCAAGGACGTCGACCTCGCGCTCCAGCTGGAGCAGGACGACGACGAGATGGACCTCCTGCACCGCACGCTCTTCCAGCACCTGCTGGACGACAAGTGGAAGCACGGCATAGAGACCGCCGTGGACGTGACCCTCCTGGGCCGTTACTACGAGCGCTTCGCCGACCACGCGGTGTCCGTCGCCAAGCGCGTCGTGTTCCTCGTGACGGGCGAGCACGCGGACGATATCCAGCCCGACATTCAGCCGGTGACGGGGGTCGAGGGGGCCTGATCCCGACGGGGTGACCGGTCTATGGGGATCTCGTCCCGGCGGGCGACCGGGCTCCGGGGATCTTGATCCCGCACTCCGGGGGGCGCGCGAAAGACTCGGTGCGCCGAGCATGCGCCGTTGATGCGCCCGCCGGAGTGGGCATGAAATGGGCGACAGGAGCTGTGCGGTGCAGCGTGCCTCGCACACCTCGTGCCTGAAGGAGGGACCCATGGCCGAATCCCCCAGCACGCCCGACCCCACACAGGACAGCGACACCCAGCAGCCCGCCGAGATCAAGAACCTTCCACTGTTCGGCGCCTGCGGCTGCGGCTCGGGGTGCGGGTGCGGATGCCAGTCCGGCAATCCCTGCCAGTGCGGCTGATCGCGTAGACCCGTACATACACGCACCCGTACGTACACACGTGCATGCGCCGAAGGGGCCCCGTCGTCATGACGGGGCCCCTTTGCGTGTCCTCGCCCTGCGGGGGCGCGGGGGAACCCCGGAAGGGCGTGCGGGGGAACTCCGGAAGGGCGTGCGAGGGAACCCCGGAAGGGAATGGTCCGTTGCGAACTAAAGGAAAGGTAAAGCGAGTTACTGAGTTCGCGGAGTCCCACCCCCACTCTTCACGGAGGCCTGGAACCATGACCCAGAACCACCGCCCCCAGCCGTCCCGACGCGCCGTTCTCGGCGGTACCGCCGTCGCCGCACTCACGGTGGCCGCCGGTGCCGGCGCCGGCACGGCGAACGCCGCCACCCTTGCCGCCCCGAAGGCCTCGTGGCCGACCGAGTTCCCGCTCCCCGACGGCTTCCTCCCTGAGGGGATCACCATCGGCAGAAAGCCGTACGCGTATCTGGGCTCGCGCGCGAACGGCGCCATCCTCCGCACCGACCTGCGCACCGGCAAGGGCAAGGTCATATTCGCGGGCGGCACCGGCCTGGTGTCCGTCGGCCTGAAGCTGGACGACGACGGCCTGCTCTACGTCGCCGGAAGCACGGGCATCGCGCGCATCCACAACTCCCGTACCGGCGAACTGGTGGCCACGCACCAACTGACGGAGGCGACCGGCCACTTCATCAACGACGTCATCCTGCTCGGCGACCGCGCCTGGTTCACCGACTCGCGCGACGCGGTCCTCCACGGCGTACCGCGGGGCCGCGGCGGAGCGGTACGCGCCCTGCCGCTCACCGGCGACTGGGTCCAGACGCCGGACGTGAACAACGCCAACGGCATCGTCGGCACCCCCGACGGCCGCGGCCTGATCGTCGTCAAGAGCAGCCCCGGCGAGCTCTACAACGTGAGCGTCAAGACCGGGTACGCCACCAAGATCACGCTGGTCGGCGCGGAGACCGTCATCAACGGCGACGGCCTCGTCCGCATCGGCCGCACCCTGTACGTCGTACAGAACCGCCTCAACATCGTCACCGTGTTCGACCTCGACGCCACGGCCACCACCGCCACCCTGCGCCGCACGATCACCGACCCGCGCTTCGACGTACCCACCACCGCCGCCCGGTTCGGCAACCGCCTCTACCTCGTCAACGCCCGCTTCACCAGCCCGCAGTTGCCGGACACGACGTTCAACGGCGTGGCTGTTCCTCTCTAGCGAGTGGGGTGGGCGGGGCGGGTGGTAGTGCCTGCTCTACCGTCACTGACCAGCGCACGGGATCGATGGGCGAGTTCGCCCGGGACAAGCTGGAGCCTGTCAACAGGAGCCGTCCAGCAGGGAGTTGCCCCCGTGTCTACGTCCATCTCGTCCACGTCCGCTGTTGCCTCGTCAGCGTCCGCCGTTGTCTCGTCCGCGTCCGCCGCGGATCCCCGTACCCCGTGGTTCCGCGGCCGTCGGCCCGCCCTGGTGGCATCCGTGCTCGCGGTGCTGACCGGTCTCGTCGCGGCGACCGCGCTCACCGCGCCCGGAGCGAGCGCGCTGGAGAGCGGCACGGGACAGCGGGGCGGCGACCCCGTGCAGAAGAGCCTGAACGCACTGGTCCAGGACGACGGATTCCCAGGGGCTCTCGCCGCGGTGCGCGACTCTGATGGGCGGACCCGCCAGTACACCGCCGGGGTGGGCGACCTGAGGACGGGAGCCGAGGTGCCGGTCGACGGGCAGGTGCGGATCGCCAGCAACACCAAGATGTTCACCGCCACGGTGGTACTGCAACTGGTCGGCGAGGGCCGGATCGACCTCGACGCACCGATCGAGGAGTACCTTCCGGGCGTGGTCCGCGGCGATGGCATGGACGGCCACGACATCACCGTCCGCCAGTTGCTCCAGCACACCAGCGGACTGCCCGACTACGACGAGGAGGTCCTGCAGGACTACTTCACGAAGCAGCAGCACCGCTACTTCGAGCCGCGGGAGGTTCTCGACCTGGCCCTGGCGAAGAAGTCCCTGTTCGCCCCCGGCACCGGCTGGAGCTACAGCAACACCAACTACATTCTGGCCGGCCTGCTCGTCCAGAAAGTCACCGGCCGCCCGATCGGCGAGGAGATCACCAACCGGATCATCAAGCCGATCGGCCTGCGGCACACGTACTGGCCCGCTGTCGGCGACCAGACGATCAAGGGACCGCACCCGCAGGGCTACCTCGCGACCGCACCGGACGCCCCGTGGACGGACGTCACGGAGAACGACCCCTCCGCAAGCTGGGCCGCGGGTCAACTGATCGGCACCCCGAGTGACCTGAACCGTTTCCTCGTCTCTCTCCTCGACGGCAAGCTGCTGAAGCCGGCGCAGCTCAAGGAGATGCAGACGACCGTCGACGCCCCCGACCTCGACGCCCTCGGCGACGGGCAGTACGGCCTCGGCCTGGCCACCTTCAAGCTGAGCTGCGGCGGTTACGCCTGGACCCACGGCGGCAACGCCCCCGGCTACACCACCCGCAACGCCGTAGCCCCGAACGGCCGAGCAGCCACTATCGCCGTCACCGCCCTCCCCACCTCACTCCCGGCCGCCCAACACGTCGAGGCCGCTCTGGACACCGCCCTCTGCAAGTAGGCGGCGCACCTCAGCCACCGGCCGAGGACTCGCAGGACGACGCCGCCCCCCACGGCGACCCTGAGCTCACACGTCGATGAGGACCTTGCCCACCGCTCCCTTCTCGACCGCGATGTGGGCGTCCGCGGTGCGTTCCAGGGGGAAGCGGTGCAGCGGCAGGCCCGCCTCCTCGCCCGCGCGCAGGGCGCCGTCGGCGAGGGCGGCGGTGATGGCGGCGACGGCGTCACGCTTGGCCTCGACCGGCATGGTGTAGACGAGTACGCCCTGGAAGCGCAGGTTGCCGAAGAAGGTCCGGCGGGGCAGTGTCACCTCGCCGCCATCGTCGTAGTACGCGACGGCGGCGTTCTGGGAAGTCACCGAGACATCGAGCGACGCGTTCGCCGCCATGGCGACCTCCACGACGATGTCGACACCGTCCGGGGCCACCCGGCGGATCGCCGCCGCCGCGTCCTCGGCCCTGTAGTCGACGACGTGGTGTGCGCCGGCGGCCTTTGCCAGACCCGCCTTGAACGGGCTGCTGACGGTGGCCACCACGGTCGCCCCCGCCCAGCGCGCCAGCTGGATCGCCATGTTGCCGACCGCGCCCGCGCCGCCGGCGACCAGCACCGTACGACCCTGGAGCGCGCCGAGGCGGAGCCGGGCCGGGTCGCCGTCCCGCACGGTGAGGGCGCGGTGGGCAGTCATCGCGGGGATGGCGAGACTCGCGCCGAGGTCGAGGGAGGCGTTGTCGGGCAGCGGTACGGCCTGTTCCTCGGGGAGCACGACGTACTCCTGCGCCGTGCCGTCCGCGCGCTGCCAGGCGGCCTCCCAGATCCAGACGCGCTGACCGGTCCTGGCCGGGTCGACGCCCTCCCCGACGGCGTCGATCACTCCGGCACCGTCCTGGTTGGGCACCTGCTCGCCCTCACCCTGCGGCCCGGCCGTACGCGACTTCCAGTCCGTCGGGTTCACCCCGGACACCTCGACCCGTACCCGCACCTCGCCCGGCCCCGGCTCAGGCAGAGGACGCTCGACCATGCGCAGCACCTCAGGGCCGCCGCCTTCCACGTACACAATTGCTCTCATGACCTGCATCAAGGCGCGGCCCAGCCGGATTCTTCCCGGGCCGCACCCACCTCAGGCCGACGCGGTCCCCAGACACGGCACGGCACGGCACAGCACTGGAGTCGCCGCGTCCGCAACGCACCAGACCGAAGACCGGGCCGCGCTCTTCGACTGGTTTACGTCCGGTGCGGTGAGGAGTCGGAGGCTGTGGCCCGTCGCCGTCGCCGTCGCTAGGAGGGTCTGACTACTCAGCGCCAGGAGGGCCTGAACTCCTCTGCACAGTCCGGGAGTTCTCCAGTTCTCCTGAGAAACGTGATCTAGCACGCGCGTCACGCGCACGTCAACCTCTGTTGTCCAGGGTGGTCGGGCCCCCTGCGCCCGCCCAGAATTCAGGCTTCGACCACAAAGCGCCTCAGGCGTTTCTAGGGGGAACAGAACGTGCGTGTGAACAAGAAGATGGCTGCCGCGGCTTCTGCGGTGGCGATGATGTCCAGCCTTCTGGCCGTGGCCGGATCCACCACCGCCAGCGCCGCCGACGGCTGCACCACCAACAATGGCGGAACCGCCCGGTCGGCGACCGGAGGCCGCGGCCAGCTCTTCGAGCTGCGGGTGAACGGCTCCGGGGACAACACGTGTGCCTGGGGCCGCGTCACCAACGGCGCCGCGGGGATGCACGTCTGGGTGGACCGCAGCAGCGACGGCGGGCGCACCTGGGAGGCGCAGCTGGGCTGGCGGGAGGTCTACTCGGGAACCAGCGTCTACACCGAGGCCTGGCGTGACCGCAATGGCCAGCTGATGCGGGCCTGCGGCGACTCCGGCTACAACACGACGATCACCTGCACCGGCTGGTACTAGGCCGCACCCGCACCCGCACCCCGCTGAAGAACGTCCGAGAGGACACTCACCAGCGGGCTGCACCCGTTCAGAACAAACGACAGCCCCTGATCTGCGCCATGTACGCAGGTCAGGGGCATGATCGATTTTCCTACCTCTTCTTGCCCTGGGTGTTGCCGGAGATCTTGGGAAGCTGGGTTTTTGCTGGTCGGGGGTAGTGGGCTCGTGCGCCTGGTGGTCGTCGTTGGTCGTCCTTGGCCAACGTTGAGCGACCTCGGACGGCCCAGAGACGGCCCGGCTATGGGTCATACGAACAGCATCAACTGGCGGACGTGGCCCGCCATTGTGCGGTGATGCACCCCTCTTCCATGTGCCACCACTCCTTGGAAACACCGTGGTTGAGGAGCCGTTGCACCTTGGCAAGATCGGCGGTGGGCGGGATGTCCAGGGCGACCATGGTGAAACGCTCTATGCCCTCGCCGCAGACACCGAGTTCGTGAAACGCGTTGATCACGCTCTGCCGTGCAGCTCCCGAACCGCCGTCCCGCAGCACGATGAGGCGGATAGTGCAGTTCTCCGAACGCCGAACCACCTCACCGGCCCATCGCACGCCCTCCTCGTCAGGGGCGGTGGCCACGATGTCTCCGCAGGCGATGCCTCGGACGAACCAGGGGATGTTGTCGAGCCGTGCGGTGCCGTCGCCTTGGTCGACCGCCCACAGGCTCTCCACCGATGCCGGGGGCCAGTCGTCTTCGATCTCAAGCCGGAAGTGCACCTTCACGTAAGGACCCTCGGGGTTCGTCATGGTTCCCAGGGTGCAGAACCCTGATGCGCCGGCCGCAGGTGGGTGACGGGTGACGCCTGTTCAGAGCTGGATGCGGGTTGGTCCTTGCCTCAGTCGGCGACAGTCAGCCACCACGGCGAGGTGGCCGACCGATCACGCGCGCGTATGTCTCGCTGCGCCCCCACCGGCCTCCGCCACGTTGCCGGTGTCGTCGACCAGAGCAAGTTACGACGGTTGGCCCTGGGCGCTGACCTGGGCGAACGGTCGGATTTACAGCGTTGCCCGCTTCACCATCGGTGAGCTGCGGTTCTTCTCGTTCCTCCCGCTGCTGGGGGACGCATGGGGGAACCAGGCCCGATTCCCTGCTACATCACGAGGCTGTGCACTGCCCACCCGTGCTCGATGCGCGTACGGATCACTGTTAAGGGCGTCGTCCTCCACAACCCACGGGAAGTGCAATGGCGGGCGCCTCAGGTATCCGCAGCGCACGGTAGGCGGCTTGCCTCAAGCCAGTCGCCTCACGTCCGAAGGCTTGCCAGCCGTGTCCGCACGCCTGACAATCGTGGTGTGACGTAGGGTGTGATGTCCCAACGCCGGAGGCATAGTGTTCGACTTTCTGCCAGGAGCCGACGTGCTCCCGCTCAAGCCGAGCTTGCTGCAACAGGCCATCGCCCAGGTGAGATTCAACAACCAGGGGATCCTGGGCACGCATGCAGGCGTCAGCTCGGTCCACGACGCCCTGGCCGAGCGGTACCCCCGCCTCACCGCCGAGCAGCAGGTGTCTGTCATGGCGGCGCCAGGAAGCAACGTGCAAACGACGACTACTCCTCAGTATCGATTGCAGGACTTGAAGGGCGCCTGGGCTGTCGTCCTGGGCCCTGAGCACGCCACGCTTGAGACCAACGCGTACACGGGTTGGAGCGAGGTCAGGGAGCGCATGGAGGAGGTTCTCCTCGCAGTCACTGACGTTGCCACTCTGCGCGTGCGTGAAAGGGTCGGTCTCCGGTATGTCAATCACGTACCAGCTGCGGAAGACGGCTCTCTCGACGGGCGGGTGAGAGATCAAGTCCTTGGCATTAATGCGAACCAAGGATGGAGGACCCACCTTGTCGGTTCAGTCGGCCAGCTTATTGCAGTCGACAACGGCACACAGTTGGCGCTGCGGCATGGTCTCGTAACGGATAACACGCAGTCTAAGGCCCCGTATCTCCTGGACATCGACTGCTCCAATAGCGATCCAGTGGAGTACGAAATAGAGGAGACGTTGAGCTATTTCGACAAACTCAACGACGTCGCTTATCGCTGCTTCGCATGGTGCGTGGATGAAAAGTTCCGAACTGCCTTGATCGCAGATTAAGTAAGCAAGGAAGGGGGCTGCCGAATGACGAACGACGCAAGCATTCTGCATCTGCAAGATGCTCAGTCAGCACAGAACTCACGTCAGGACCTCTCCTTGTTGGGGCGCCTAGAGGGACTTTTCTCCGCTTACACAAGGACTGGAAGTCCTTCAACGGAAAATTCTCCCACCGGTTCCAGCAACATCACCTCTGCCTCGTCCGCCGCCCCTACCGTCCAGGTACTCTTGTCGACTCAATGGCAGGAGAGGCTGGCTGGCAACCCGCTTTTGCGTGAGGCGCTGCGAGATGCCTTGGGCGGGATCGTTTCCGGCTCCCAGTCCCATGATGAAATACTCCGGGACTGGGCGGGGGTACTCGGCGGTAGCGCGACATTGCGGCTCGTCTCCGGCGGTCGGGTAATCGAGGTCGAGGCGACGCCCTTGGACATCGCCGACTCACTGCACACGCCTCATACAGGCGTCGAGCAGGCCAGCGTGCATGTAGTCGAACACAGTGACACACATGCCCGCCTGGCCAATGAGCTGCGAGAAATGACAGGTTTGGGGGCCGCCAAACTTGCCTCCGCACTGGGCATCACCAGGGAGCAATACTCTCGCTGGGCCAACGGAGCCCCAATCAGCGATACCAAACACGGCCAACTCCGATATCTGCACACGGTGATTGCCGACCTGGTGCGACGCGTAGGTCCTACGGAGGCTCGCGTCTGGCTCCAGACGCCGATCGATGGACAGACAACACCCGCTGAGCTTCTAACGAGTCGCCGCTGGAGCGACCTTCACCGTCGCGTAGTGGAGGTACACGATGTGGCACCTGTGGTCGATGGAGTCATGGTCTCGCTTCTTGCGCCCCTCGCGGACAACCAGGAGAATCCCGAGGATCTGGAGGAGTTGGAGCAAGAGGAAGCTTGGTCGCCCTATCCTCCGGAAGGCAAACGTTAAGACGAGCGTTTCGGAGCCGTGCGGGATGACCAACGTCCAACCTGCTGTGCCAGACAAGAACTGGCTAGAACCCGAAGAGCTTTATCTTGCACGTGGAGACGAGTGCGAAATCGATCGCCCTTTGTTCCAGGGCGACATTTTCATCGGTGTCCCTCTTCCAGTCATACCGAAGAAACCGCCGACGCCAGGAAAGGTTGAGATTGATTTCGCCGAATCTATCGTCATGATTATCCCGCATCCATGTCAGTGTTATCACGGTGACAGGATCCGCCCGTTTATCACAGTTGCACCGGTACGCCAAGTGTTCGACTATGATAATTTCGGGGCGGATAAGGCTGGCAGTAAGGACAAGTTTGCCCTGCCGGACCTCATGATGCAGAAAGGCGACGAGCAACATAAGTCATTCGTTGCCGACTTTGGAAGGGTTGTCAGCGTACCGCAATCCTACTTGCAATCCACAAACAGGATAGCCTGCTTAAGCCACATGGGACTTGGGCTCCTCGCAAAACGCTTTATTCAATTCCAGTCACGCGTTCCAAGCCAGATGGCCCAAGTTATGGCCTTCACTCAAGACCAGTGGCAGGAGTCATTCCTTATGCAGGCGTGGGTGAGGCGGCACCGGACACTCAAGGGGTTCACCGCGTGGGTGAAGAGCGAAAGATCGATCGCTGGAATTGCGGGCGGCGTGCCGATCATCCCTTATAAATACATCACCAGTGCGCCTGATGAGATTATTCAGGCAATCAGTTCCATGCCGAGTCAGTAGGCATTGCCTCGAACTGACCGACGCTGCGCTGCACCGTGTGGAAGCGAACCGACCGGCAGTACGGGGTCGGTGAAGCTTGCACCACACCGGCCCGGCTCCACTCCGTGACACCGATCAAGCAGCAAAGAGGAGCCGCCTAGCCCCGATCGTTCATGAGTCACTAGTCGGTGTGCTGACGGGGACTCATGAACGATCGAGGCTAAGGCCCAAGCCTGCTGACTCTTCCTGCCGGTTCACCCAACCACGGGCGGGGCGATCTCTGAGTCATCACGCCTCATCCCGAAATTGCGAGGCGCCCCCTGGGCCGGATGCGGCAGGGTGATGGGCATGACCGATTCACCCAGCGGGGCCTACGGGTTCGAGGATCTCTACCTTGCTCTTGGGCAGCTCGTCGTAGCAAGTGCTGACATGGAGTCACGCCTCCGATACGTCGTAGCTGAGCTGGCAGGGAAAGATGATGCTGGTTGGATCGTGTTCGAGGGGCAGTCGGTGGAATGGCTTGTCTCGAACGGCATAGCGGTGTTGGGACAGATCGAGGAGATGCGTCGCTGGCCGGCGGTTAACTCGCAGCGAATCCGTGTAGCACTTCTCGCCACACAGGAGGTGAACCGTCTGCGCAACTTGATGGTTCACGGCGAATGGCGTGCGGCGTGCTTTCTCCTCGGTGAGGGTTGTGTGGGTCGGCCTGACAGTAGTCCGCCAGATCACCGAGTGTTCCACGTCTGCCGGAGCCGCTACAGGAAGGGCTTCGAGGAGCGTCAGTTCGCTGTCGTCGACGTGGAAGCTCTCGCAAACAAGATGTGGGATCTTGAAACCGAGCTTCGAGAGGCCAGCAAGGCAGCGGTTGATGCTTGGCTAGGAACAAGCGCCTGACGGCTGTTCCTTGCCCTGCGCTACCTCACGGGGCACATAAGAGGCATGGTTGGCCTTCCCAGGGCCGCGCAGTCCTTTGTCCTGCGGAACTGGATGTCGCCCGGTTGGAAGATCTCGGATGCAGATCACGGCGAACCTGCGGGTTCGCTGACTTGCAGGTACCGCTTTTGGAGTCGTTGGGCGCTGTTGTTCCCCGTGGCCCCCTCGGATGTTCCCCGTGCCCCCTCGGACGGGCACGAGGGGGCACGGTCGACCTAGCGGATGAACAATGCCGCTGCCCCGGTCAGAGCAGCGATCAGAGCTGCGAATGCGGAAACCCAGGCCGCAGTATGGGGGCCCTGGGGTGACTGGGCCATTTCCCTGGGTGTACTGTTCTGCGCACTGGGCAGTGCGCTAGGTTGGACGGGCGCATTGCTTCGGGTGGAGTCGTGCTGGTACACGAACTGCTCCTAGATTTTTGTTTATCGAGTGGCCCGTGCGGCGAACCCGGTAACGCGGGAAGCCGTGCGGGTTTTCGGTGTGCGGGATTTTAGCAGGCGCGATGCAACAACTGGTCTGAGTCTTCAGAGAGTTGCGGGGCGACGCTCGGTTGATCTGCCTGGAGACCGTAGCAGCGGCTCGCCTAGGTCCCGATCCAGTCACCATACAGACGCTCACTTCCAGCAACGAAGCGCTTGGCGTAAGGCCGGATTCTCGATGACGGGCATTTCGGTGTCAGCGCTGGTTGCGAGGTCAGGGTGTATGTACACCGTGTGGTCAACGTGTAGTCAGGCTGCGCTCACCAACATTGGCTGAAAAGTCTCGATGAGAGCCATGGCGCCGGCCGATGCGCTCCCGCCTTTACCCACCACTCAGCTCAGCTTCCATCCCGTCCGCCGTCGACCCACACACCGTGGAGCAGGCGTGGTTCAGGGGCGTCAAGGTGGAGCGCGCCACTGTACGAACGACCTTGACGCCCCTGGGCCGCGTCTGCTCGGCTCTGCCTGGGTCGGCGGTGGACGGGATGGAAGCTCCCCACGCACGCCCCACTCGGCCGGTACCCGCAAGCGGCGCCCCCTCCATCCCGGAGTCAGAGCGCCCCCGCCGGAGGCACTGCTTTAACCGCGGCCGCGTTCGTGCGGTGATCGCCACTCATGGAATCCGACTGTTCACTCGTGGGCGCGCGTCGGCGCAGCGCCCGGAGCGCGGGCCGAAGGCATGAGCGCGCAGGGCGGCGGAGCCGTATGCGCGCCCGGCGGAGCGGAGCGCAGCCGGCCTTGAACCAGTAGAGAAAGTTGTAACTCAGTCGGACGCGTGGGGCTTGTCCGGTCCCGGTAGATGCTTGACACTTCGATCCCAGCTGATGGCTGACGGTGGCCGTGATCGGCTTTGCTGTGCGCGTCGTTGTGGCGCGT
>NZ_JBFBEA010000057.1:0-25948 GCF_040683495.1 Streptomyces sp. NPDC093544
CCTATTTGAGTCTGCAACCGTAAGCGGCGCTGCCCGGAGGATCCCCATAACCCTCTGGCACCTCTCGTAGAGCCGCCACCCCCAACACCACCCCCCCCCCCACGGCGCGTGACCCGCAAGAGAATTGGCGGCGGGCGCGGCAAGCCGGGCCCGCCGCTCATCTCAACGGCGAACCCTTGGCCCGGCCTGCGCCCGCTCCGCCCTCAGCGGCGGGCCCGTCCCCTGCTCCGTCCGCCGGAGCGGTCGAGCGCGGCCACGCCCACCGCGGCCAGACCGATCTGGATGAGCCACTCGATCCAGTCGATGCCGTTGGTGTCGGATACGTCGAACGCGTTGGCGATTGCGGCGCCGATCAACGCGGCCACGATGCCGACGACGATCGTGAGCAGAATGCCGATGCGCTGGCGCCCCGGGACGACCAGCCTGCCCAGTACGCCGATGATGATGCCGATGATGATGGCACTGATGATGCCTGAGATCTCCATCTCCGCCCCTCTTTGTCGTTGCCCTCGTAGTTATGCGTGTGCCCCCTGGATGCGCAGGCAGTCCGCTCGGCTTTCACGCGAGTAAGAGGCGTGCTCGGACGGCCTCCTGTTCAGCTCCCGTTTGGTCATGTACCGTTCAAGAAGCTGTTTCCCGGAGGACGGCCAACTCCCGTTCTACGCGCGCAGACTTGGCGCCCGCACCGCCTCTCCCACCCCTCACGGAGGTTTGCCGGATGCTCGGATTCAGAAGATCCCGCCACAGACTCACCACGGCGCTGGCCGCGTTCGGGCTGCTCCTCACGGGCGCCGCCGTCCAGACCGCCACCGCAGGCACGGCCGCCGCGGCGACCCCGCACCGCATCCTGTTCGACAACACCAAGTCCGAGACCGCCGGCAACGCCGACTGGATCATCGGCACCAGCCAGCCGGACCCGCTGGGCCAGGACTCCACACCGTCGGCGGAGACCGACTGGACAGGAGCGATCTCCGCGTGGGGCGTCGCCCTGCAGAAGACCGGCAACTACTCGCTGAAGACGCTCCCTTCGGGCAGCACCATCACGTACGGCACCACGGCCGCGACCGACCTGCAGAACTTCGACACGTTCGTCCTGCCCGAGCCGAACGTCCTGCTGAGCACCGCCGAGAAGACCGCGGTCATGAAGTTCGTGCAGAACGGCGGCGGCCTCTTTCTCATCTCCGACCACACCGGATCCGACCGCAACAACGACGGCGAGGACTCGGTCGAGATCATCAACGACCTCATGTCCAACAACAGCGTCGACAGCACCAACCCGTTCGGCTTCACCGTCGACACGCTCACCGTCGGCACCGAGGACCCGAGGGCGATCTCCAGCACGACCGACCCGGTCCTGAACGGCTCCTTCGGCAAGGTCACCGGCAGCATCATCCGCAGCGGCACGACGGCCACCCTGAGCCCCACCTCCAACTCCGCCGTCAAGGGCCTCCTCTACCGCTCCGGATACTCCGGAAACACCGGCGCCTTCTTCGCCACCAGCACCTTCGGCAGCGGCCGGGTCGCTTTCTGGGGCGACAGCTCGCCCATCGACGACGGCACCGGCCAGTCGGGCAACACGCTCTACGACGGCTGGAACGACACCGCCGGCACGAACGCCGCACTCGCCCTGAACGCCACCGAGTGGCTCGCGGGAACCAGCGACAGCGGAGGCGGCGGAGGCACCTGCACCGCCGCGCAGCTGCTCGCCAACCCCGGTTTCGAGTCCGGCAGTTCGTCCTGGACCGCCAGCAGCGGAGTGATCACCACCGCCACCGGTCAGGCCGCCCGCACCGGCTCCTACAAGGCCTGGCTGAACGGCAACGGCTCGGCCAATACCGAAACCCTCTCCCAGTCGGTGACCATCCCCGCCGGCTGCGCGGCCACTCTGAGCTTCTACCTCCACGTGGACACGGCAGAGACGACCACCAGCACGGCGTACGACACCCTCAAGGCCCAGGTTCTCAACAGCAGCGGCACGGTCCTGGCGATGCTGGCCACGTACTCGAATCTGAACGCCGCCACGGGGTACACCCAGCGCACGTTCAACCTCGGCAGCTATGCCGGGCAGACGGTCACCGTCAAATTCACCGGTGTCGAAGGCTCCATCCTCCAGACGTCGTTCGTCATCGACGACACGGCGCTGAACGTGAGCTGACAGACGCGCGAAGGGGCGGGCCCGACTCCGGGCCCGCCTGTGTCACCCGGTGTGAACCCGCCCGTGTCACCCGGAGTGAAGCCACCCGGTTGCGGCCACGACCTCACGCGCGATGTCCACCACCGTGCGGTCGTCGGTGGCAACCCGCACGGTGTCCGCGGGCACCCGCTCATCCAGCAGCCGTGCCTTGTGGGCGCTGTTCGCCAGCTCGCGTTCCAGCTCGGAGCCGATCTCGCGCCCCTTGAGCCGCCGGGCCGTGGTGTCGTCGGTGGCGGTCAGCAGCACGCGGATGATCCGTACCTCGCTCCCCATGGCCTGCCGGAACAGGCTCGCCGACTCGGCCAGCACGCTCACGGTGTTGGTGTAGACGAGACGCCGGTGGCCGAGTTCCGCGAAGTTCTCCCACACCGCCCGGAGATTGCGCTCGGTGATCCCGGCGCGGTGCGGATCGCCGTCCGGCGCCGGATGCACGTACCCCATGAAGTCGCCCTCGACCACCGCGTGAGCGATCTCCGCGACCTTCAGCCGCGCCGAGACCTCCCAGCCCACCGTGGTCTTGCCGACGCCCGCGCGCCCGCCGATGAGCAGTGCCTCCGGTTGATCCATGCCAGAAGCGTGCCAGCCCGGAGCGCGCCGGGCGATCGGGATACGTCCGGTCGCGTACGCCCGCCGTAAGTACTGCTTGACGTGCAGGCAATTGACTGCATAACTTTGAGTGTGCGATCAGACAGAGAGCCCGGGATGCCGGGGATGGATCAGGTCTTCAAGGCTCTGGCCGACGAGACGCGGAGGCAGCTGCTGGACCGGCTGCGCGCGCACAGCGGCCAGACGCTGGGCGAGCTGTGCGAGCACATCGACATGACACGTCAGTCGGTGACGCAGCATTTGGCGGTCCTGGAGGCCGCCAACCTGGTCAGCACGGTGCGGCGGGGGCGGGAAAAGCTGCACTACCTCAATCCGGTGCCGCTCCACGAGATCCAGGAGCGATGGATCGACAAGTTCGAGCGCCCGCGTCTGCGCGCGCTCAGTGCATTCAAGCGACGAGCCGAGGAAGCCATGACCGACAAGCCGACCTACGTGTACGTCATCTACATCCAGAGCACACCCGAGAAGGTCTGGGACGCGCTCACCGACGCGGACCTGACCGCCGCCTACTGGGGCCACAGCAACGTCTCGGACTGGCAGCCCGGCTCCCGCTGGGAACACCGCCGTACGGACGGCTCGGGCATTGCCGACGTGGTGGGCACCGTCGTGGAGAGCGAGCGCCCGACCCGGCTCGTGGCCACCTGGGCCGCACCTGAGGACGAGGGTCGGGCCGACAGGTACTCCCGGGTCACCTACGACATTCAGCCGCACGCCGACATCGTCCGGCTCACCGTGACCCACGAGGACCTGGCCGACGAGGGCGCCCTGAGCGACGTGAGCTCCGGTTGGCCCGCGGTGCTGTCCAACCTGAAGTCCCTGCTGGAGACCGGCAGCCCGCTGCCGCAGGAGCCGTGGCTGGTGCCTGGCCGCTGACGCGTCGACGGGGCACGGAGGAGGCCGGCCCGCGCTGAGCGGACCGGCCGCACGTCGGCTTCCCTTCTGTGGCTTGCTGCTTCCTACCGGCTACGCCCGGATGTGCTGCCCCTCGCCGTGACCGCGCACAGTGCCCCCAGCACCACGGCCAGTGCGCCGATGATGATGCTGTTGAGGACGACTCCGGTGTCCGGGCTGGTGCCGACGACCCATGGCGAGATGATCATCCACGCGCCCATCGCGCAGATCGCCCAGCTCAGGCCGTACATCCTCTCCGGCGTGATGGTGAATCCGAGGGCCAGCAGGCCTATCGCGATGCCCATGATGAGGTTGTGCGTCACGAGGGCGGGCTGGCTTGTCGTGTAGTGGAGAATCCACGGGGACACTGTGCAGTACAGGCCGAGCAGGAACACCGGCCCGTCCACGAGCGCCACATCGCGGGCGCCGACCACGCGGGCATACCGGTCCCGCATTTCATCGGCGTCGGGGTGGCTGCTGATGTCGCTTCGGGGGTGCGAGACGTTGGCCATAACTCGTCTCCTTCGAGCTCTCTCGATCTCTGGGCCCTACCGCTCATGGTCCGGTATGCGGTAAGTGCCTGACTCATCCCATTGTGCTCTTATTTCTTCCTTATGTGTAGCGGGAGGTGTGTCAGGTACCGGAGATGAGCAGGTAGTCGAGGTTGAAGCCACCGGTCTCGCAGTAGACGGTGACCGTCTGTTCTCCGGCCCGGAGGTCGACGGGTACGTGTACCGACTGGTAGCTCGCCCAGCCACCCGTGGCGGGCACCGAGGCCGTTGCCAGCGTGGCGCCCTTGTCGTCGCGGAGCGACACGGCGTTCGCCGCGGTGGTGTCCGTACCGTTGGCGACGCGCAGCTCAAGATCGTAGGAGCCTGCCTGCGGCACATCGACGGCGTACGTGAGCCAGTTGCCGGCGGCCGTCCAGCCCACGTTCTTGCCGCCACTGGCGGCGGAGTTGTTCTCGATGAAGTTGCTGCCGTCCGCGGGCCAGCCCTGCTGGCCGGTGTACGACTCGGCCTCGATCCTCTCGCCCACAGGGGTTGAGTGCGGCCGCACGGTGAGATGGACGGTCACCTGGTCGTGCGCCCTTCCGTCGGTGGCGTAGAAGGTGAGGTCCTGCTCGCCGGCGACGGTCGGACGGATCGTGACCAGGCCGGTCGCCGGGTCGAGGGTGACGCCGCCCGGCAACTCGGTGGCGTAGTAGGCCAGCCGGTCCCGGTCCCGGTCGGTCGCCTTCAACTGCAGGCTCACGGTGCTGTACTGGTCGGCGACGACATCGGCGGCCTGCTCGAGGACCGGGGCGTGGTTACGGGAACCCGTCGGCACCTTGCCCTTCCACCGGTAGGTGGCGAAGGAACCCGCCGGAACGGTCACGACGAACGTCTGGTCGGCGACGACGACCCGGACCTTGCTGTCGGTGCCGGCGCTGTTGCCGAGGACGGCGGTGAAGGTGCCGTTCTTGGAGCGGTAGACCACGTTGCTGACACCGTGCTCCGTGGCGCTGGACTCCAGGCGCACGTCACCCGGGGAGAGATACTTGGAGAACTGCCCGATCGTGTACAGCTCGTCGCGGACGGTGAAGTCCTTAGTGAGCGTGTTCACCTTCACCAGTCGGTCCGGCCACTTGGTGGTGGCCGCGACCTCGTCCCAGTCGATGTTGTTGTCGCGGGAAGGCGTCCAGTGCAGCGTCCCGCCGTCCTGGTCGGTGGCCTGGGCCCACAGGATGTAGGAACCGGCGTCGAGGCGGAAGTCGTTGAGGATCGTCGAGGGCGACAGATCGCTCGTCTCCGTGAGATGGACCGGCTTTCCCGTCTCCTCATAGGCGTCCCGCATGACGCTCGGGTCCCCCCAGTAGGGGTGGAAAGCGATGGCGTCCGACGCGTCGCGGACCTCCTCGCCGGTCACCGAGCCGTCCGGGGCGTCCTCGAAGATGCGGTAGTAATTCTTGGTCGCCGTACTGTTGGGATCACGCCAGTCCCAGAAGTTGAAGTCGTGCACGTACAACTCGGTGCTCAGTCGCGCCTTCTGGAACTCACGCTTGATCGCCAGGGTCAGCTTCTGCTGCTGCTCGACACTGATGTCCATCGCCGGGTAGACGACGTCCATGCCCGGCTCGTTCAGCAGAGTCAGCGCGTCGACAGGGATGCCCTTCTTGGCGTACGCCTGGACGAACTTGACGTAGTACCGCGCGAACACGTCGATGCAGTCGTCGCGCAACTTGCCGGCCTGGTAGTAGTCCGTGGTGCTCCCGGGCTTGAGCGCGACCTCACCGGTGAACCGGTTGTTCGTCTTCATCCACGCCGGTGCGCTCCACGCCGAGGCGAAGAAGGTGGCCTTGGGGTTGTAGCGCTGAATGAGCTTGATCGTGTCGATGATGTGCAGGTCGATGTCCCGCTGGATGGAGAAGTACTTCAGACCAAAGTCCTCGGTGACACCGGCGGGCAGGTCGTCCTCCGACCAGAACGGGAGGTGCTCGATGAGATCGGGGCTGCCGATCGTCAGCCGGAACCGGTCCAGGCCCGCGCCGGTCTTGGGGTCGACAAGGAGCCGGATGGCTTCCTCACGCTTGGCAGGCGTCAGTTTCCACAGGTTGGACACGCTGGTCTCGTCCAGGGAGAAGCCGATACCCGTGTATTCCTGCCGGGCGGCACTGGGGTCGACGACCACGGTGGCATCGGCGGAGCCGCCGGAACCGGTGCCTGTCCGGACGCTCGGCAGCGGCTGCCAGGCCTGCTCACCGCCGGTCGAGTAGGTGCCGGTCACGACCTGGCCGTTACCGGCCGACCCGCCGGCGGCCCGGTCCGCATGCGCGGCCGGACCCGTGCCGGCCAGCGTGGACAGTGTCGTGACAGCGATGGCCGCGATCGCGGTGAGAGTACGTCTCACAGCTGCTCCTGGGCTCGGGGGATGAGGGGGGTGGCGCTGCGCTGAAAGAGAGGCGCGCGACCGTTTGCCGCCAACGGCGCGAGCTGAACGGGCGGTTCAAGAGAGAACGCCGCGACATCGGATACGTCCCGGCGACCTGGTACGCCTCCACGACGTATCCGGAGTCGGTGAGCTGGCCGGCGCCGTCCGGCAGCCGACAGAGGGGTGTACGTATGCGTTCTGACGTGGCGACAGCCACCACAGCAACTCCCTCCCACCCCACCGATGCGGCAGATCCAAGCAATATCCTTGGTGTTAAGTCAAGGCTTGAAAAAAGTCATCCTGGTAAAGCGGGCACCGGTGCAGCGCAGTTGAGACAGGCGGAGGCAGAGGTGTGGGAGCTGAGTGAGGACGAGCTGCCGGCGCGGTTGCCCGAAGCGATCTGGGGGACGCCGTACGTCGGCGGGCGCTTTCCCGGTTCCCGGGCGGTCGCCGAGACGCCGGGCCTCGCCGAGGGAGCCAACTGCCAGCTCTTCGCCTACGCGGTACTCCGGCACTGGGCTCTGGACGTCCCCGGCTGGCGGTCGAGCGACCTGTGGGACGACACCGGACTCACCGAACGGGTCGCGCACGCCCAGCCGTTGGACCTGGTGCTCTTCAACGCCACCGGCGAGGCCTGGGGTGCGCACGTCGGCGTGGTCGTGGGGGAGGGGCAGGTCCTGCACCTCTGCGCCGAGGTAGGGCGTCCGGCCGTGTGGAGCATGGCGGACTTCGCCGCCCGGGACCGGTATCGCACGCTCATCGGCTTCAAGCGGGTCCTGCGGCGGGCGTGAGCCGCCCGCCGAGCTCCCGGGCCCTGTGGACGAACGCCTCGTGCAGGTCGTCGGCCGCGCGGGGAACGGAGTCCGCCCTGCGGCGCTGCAGCATCAGCACCACCTGCGTCGAGTCGTCGTCGATCGGCCGGTAGGTGATCGCGCCGCATCGCTCCAGCGGATCGTCCAGCACGCTGAAGTCGGGCAGGACCGTCACGCCCAGGCCTTCGGCGACCATCACCTTGCCCATCTCGGCGCCGTCGGTGGAGTACGAGAAGGACGGGGCGTGGCCCTCCAGGAGCCGGTGGAGGTAGCGGTGCATGACATACCCGGCGCGCATGGCGATCAGCGGCTCGTGCTCGTCGAGGAGATCGGACGCCGAGACCGTGTCCCGTGAGGCAAGGGGGCTGTCAGGACGTACACACAACACCGGTCGTCCGCGCAGCAGTTCGGTGGTCTCGAAGTCGGCGGGCAGATCGTCGCCGTCGAGGTGGTTCACCAGGCCCAGGTCGAAGCCGCCCTCCGAGAGGGCCCGGTGGATGTCCGACTGCTGCGCGCCGACCACCTCCACCTGCGTCTGCGGATGCGTCGCGCGGAACTCCCGGACGGTGGGGATGAGCAACGGCACGGTCGCCGCGTTCACCGTGCCGACGCGGACCATACGGCTGATGCGGTGCTGTTCGCCCGCCGCGCCCCGCAGTCGGTCGACCGCGTCCAGCACGTTGATGATGTGCGGCAGCAGGTCCCGTCCCTCGGCGCTCATCTTCGCGCCGGTCCGCTTACGTTCGAGCAGGTCGACGCCGAGTTCGCGCTCCAGGTTCCGTACGGTCTCGCTGAGCGCGGGCTGCGAGAGGTGGAGTTCCTCGGCGGCCCGCCGCAACGATCCGAGCCGGGTGACCGCCGCGATGTATTCCAGCTGCTCTATTCGCACCCCAGCAGAATGCGGTCGCCGGCTCGCCGCGTTCAAGGGTTTCCCTGTCACACCTTCGTGAAATACACCGGTCCGGGATGCGAGACCGGTCGGCTATTCCTTGACGGTCCGGACGGGGGGCTGCGACGATCGACGACATGAAGATGCGACCGGACCTCACGCGGCGACGCCACGTCGACCTCGCGCGTGTCTCCAGTTCCTTCTGTTGTAGCGAAGCCTGACGATCCCGACGGTAGGGTCCCCTTCGCACAGACCAGCCTGCCCATCGGTGAATTCTCCCGCGCGGTAGATCTCTGTGTTTTCCGGCACCTGCCGCCCCCCTTTCACCGCCCGCATTCCCACGGAAAAGCCGGGCCCGTAATTCGTCATGCCCTCGTATCGACCACCGGGAGTTCTCCGTGCCCGAAACGGAATCCGCGACCGACACCCCCACAGGCACCACCGGCGAACCCGTCCGCTTCGCGTACTGGGTCCCCAACGTCAGCGGCGGTCTGGTCACCAGCAAGATCGAGCAGCGCACCGACTGGGGTTACGACTACAACCGTGAACTCGCCGTCCTCGCCGAGAACAACGGCTTCGACTACGCGCTCAGCCAGGTCCGTTACATGGCCAGCTACGGCGCCGAGTTCCAGCACGAGTCGACCAGCTTCAGCCTCGCCCTGCTCCTCGCCACCGAACGTCTGAAGGTCATCGCTGCCGTCCACCCGGGTCTGTGGCACCCGGGCGTCCTCGCCAAACTCGGCGCCACCGCCGACCACCTGTCGAAGGGCCGCTTCGCGGTCAACGTCGTCAGCGGCTGGTTCAAGGGCGAGTTCACCGCCCTCGGCGAACCGTGGCTGGAGCACGACGAGCGCTACCGCCGCTCCGAGGAGTTCATCCGCGCCCTGCGGCAGATCTGGACCGAGGACCACACCGAACTCGCCGGTGACTTCTACCGGTTGCGGGACTTCTCGCTGAAGCCCAAGCCCCTCAACACCCCCGAGCGCCCGCACCCGGAGATCTTCCAGGGCGGCAACTCCACCGCCGCCCGCGCCATGGCAGGGCGGGTCTCCGACTGGTACTTCTCCAACGGCAAGGACTTCGACGGCGTCACCGAGCAGATCGCGGACGTCCAGAAGGCCGCGACCGAAGTCGGGCGCAAGGCACCGAAGTTCGGCCTCAACGCCTTCCTGATCGCCCGCGACACCGAGGCCGAGGCCCGCGACACCCTCCGTGAGATCGTCGCCAAGGCCGACAGCGAGGCCGTCGAGGGCTTCGGCGCCGCCGTGAAGCAGGCGGGACAGTCCACCACCGACGGCAAGGGCATGTGGCAGGACTCCAGCTTCGAGGACCTCGTCCAGTACAACGACGGCTTCCGTACGGGGCTGATCGGCACCCCGGAGCAGATCGCCGAGCGGATCGTCGCCTACAAGCGTCTCGGCGTCGACCTTCTGCTCCTCGGCTTCCTGCACTACCACGAGGAGGTCGAGTACTTCGGCCGCCGGGTGCTGCCCCTCGTACGTGAACTGGAAGCCCAACTGCCTGAGTCCGAGGCCGAGTCCGCGTCTGTGCACGCGTGACCGCCTCTGTCGGCTCCCCCCGCCCCTACCGCACCGCTCTGCGAAAGAGGTAGACAAGCATGAGTACCGCCACCCCCACCGACTGGCAGACCCGCCCCGCTCCGCAGACCGCCCAGGACTGGATCGCCCGCGCCGCCGCGGTCGCCGCCGTCCTCGCCACCGACGCCGCCGAACGCGACCACGCCGGAGCGACCCCGCACGCGGAGATCCAGCTCCTCAAGGACTCGGGCCTCGTCACCCTGCTCGGACCCACCGAGCACGGCGGCGCGGGCCAGGACTGGCCCACCGCCTACCGCGTCATCCGCGAGGTCGCCAAGGCCGACGGCTCCATCGGCCAGCTCCTCGGCTACCACTACCTGTGGAACTGGGCCGCCCGCCTGGTCGGCACCCGCGAGCAGTGGGAGCACGTCGAGGCCGAAGCCGCCAAGGGCCGCTGGTTCTTCGGCGGCGCCGTCAACCCGCGGGACAAGGACGTCGTGGTCACCGAGGACGGCGACGACCTCCTCTTCACCGGCCACAAGTCCTTCTCCACCGGCAGCAAAGTTTCCGACGTCACCGTGCTCGAAGGCGTCTTCGAGGGCACCGACCGGCACGTCTTCGCGATCGTGCCCTCCGACACCGAGGGCCTGACCTTCCACGACGACTGGGACAACATCGGCCAGCGACTCACCGAGAGCGGCAGCGTCACCCTCGACCGGGTCCGCACTCCCTGGGCGAGCGCCGCCGGGTACGTCGACAAGGAGTTCCAGCCGCGGATCTACAACACCCTCAACGTCCCCACCATCCAGCTGGTCTTCGTCAGCTTCTACCTCGGCATCGCCGCCGGCGCCCTGGACACGGCGGCGACCTACACCCGCACCAAGGCCCGCTCCTGGCTGCACGGCGGCCATGAGCGCGCGGTCGACGAGCCGTACGTCATCGACACCTACGGCGACCTCACCGCGAAGCTCTGGGCGGTCGAGGCGCTCGCCGACGCCGTCGCCGCCGAGGGACAGAAGCTGCACGAGGACCCCGACGCCGTCACCGAGCAGACGCGCGGTGACTTCGAGGTCAGGGTCGCCGCCGTCAAGGCCCGCGCCACGGACGTCGCCCTGGAGATCGGCAACCGGATCTTCGAGGTGACCGGCGCCCGCTCCACCGCGGGGGCCGAGGGTCTCGACCGGTTCTGGCGCAACATCCGCACGCACTCCCTCCACGACCCGGTGGCCTACAAGCGGCGCGAGGTCGGCCGCTGGGTACTCGAGGGCGAACTGCCCGAACCCACCTGGTACTCCTGACCGCTCGCCCGGGGCGCCTCCGTCGGGAGGCGCCCCGCACCGCAGAAAGAGGGCCCATGGCCACCGTCCTGTCCGTCTCCGGCAGCCCCTCCGTCTCCTCCCGCACCGCCAAACTCCTGCGCCACCTGGACACCCGGCTGGCGGCGCAGGGGCACAAGGTCATCCCGCTCGACGTCCGCACGATCCCGGCGGAAGCCCTGCTCGGCGCCGACTTCAAGCACCCCGCCATCGTGGAGGCGACCGAACTCTTCGCCCTCGCCGACGGCGTCGTCATCGGCACCCCGGTCTACAAGGCCGCCTACTCCGGTGTCCTCAAAGCCCTGCTCGACCTGCTCCCGCAGTACGCCCTCACCGGAAAGACCGTGCTGCCGCTGGTCACCGGAGGCAGCACCGCGCATGTCCTCGCCCTCGACTACGCGCTCCGCCCCGTCCTCAACTCCATGGGTGCCGCGCACATAGTCCAGGGCTGGTTCACCCTCGACAAGGACATCACGACGGGCGAGGACGGCAGGATCACCGTGGCACCGGGCACCGCCGAGGCCCTGGCCCAGGTGGTCGACCAGTTCTCGGCCGCTCTCGGCCGCACGCCCCTGCTGGCTGCGGCAGGCTGACACCATGACCGCCAAAGTGATCGCCGACGATGTCGAGGCACTGGCCGTCGCCGCCGCGCTCGCCGACGAGTTCCGCGCCGGTGCCTCGGCGCGGGATGCCGAACGAAAGCTCCCGCGAGCGGAGTTGGAGCGGCTTTCCGCCTCCGGGCTGCTCGCCGTCACCGTGCCCGCCGCGTACGGTGGCGCCGACGTGCGCCAGGAGACCCTCGCGGAGATCTTCCGGCTGCTGGCCTCTGCCGACGCCAGCCTCGCCCAGATCCCGCAGAACCACTTCGTGTACGTGAATGTGATAAGCCGTCAGGGCGCCCCGCAGCAGCGGGAGTTCTTCTTCGCCGAAGTGCTGGCCGGGCGCCGCTTCGGCAACGCCCAGTCGGAAGCGGGCACCAAGCACGTCCAGGACATCCGCACCCGCCTGGAACCCCAGCCGGACGGCTCGTACGTGCTCACCGGCGTCAAGCACTACTCCACCGGCGCGCTCTTCGCGGACTGGATCCCCGTCCTCGCCCGAGCCGAGGACGGCAACCTGCACGTCGCATACGTCCCGCAGAACGCCGCCGGGGTCACGGTCGTCGACGACTGGGACGGAATGGGGCAGCGTACGACGGCCAGCGGCACCGTCCGCCTCGACGCCGTGGCCGTTCCCGCCGACCGTGTCGTCCCGCACCACCTCACCTTCCAGGAACCCCAACTCCACGGCGCCGTCGCACAGTTGCTGCACGCCGCCATCGATGCCGGGATCGCCGCGGGTGCGCTCGCCGAGGCCGTCGAGTTCGTCCGCACCAAGAGCCGGCCCTGGTTCGAGAGCGGCCTCGACACCGCGGCCGAGGATCCGCTGCTCATCCAGCGCTTCGGTGAACTCGCCATCCAGGTGAGGGCGTCCGAGGCGCTGCTCGGCGCCGCCGCCCGCGCGGTCGACGCGGCCCGCGAGGACCTCGACGAGGATTCGGCTGCCGAGGCGTCGATCGCGGTGGCCGCCGCGAAGGTGCACACCGCCGCCACCGCCGTGGAGGTGGCGGACGCGCTCTTCGAGGTGTCCGGCACCCGCTCGGCCCTCAACTCCCTCAACCTGCACCGGCATTGGCGCGACGCCCGGACCCACACGCTGCACGACCCGGCACGCTGGAAGATCCAGCACATCGGCCGTTACGTACTCAATGGCACGAAGCCCCCTCGGCACGGCCTGCTCTGAACGGAGACCTCACGTGTCCCTCACCTTCCACTGGTTCCTGCCCACCAACGGCGACAGTCGGCATGTCGTCGGTGGCGGCCACGGCACCCCGGCCACCGTCTCGGGACGGGACCGGCCGCCGACGGTCGCTTATCTGAGTCAGATCGCCCGTGCCGCCGAGGACCTGGGCTTCGTCGGCGCGCTCACGCCCACCGGCGCCTGGTGCGAGGACGCCTGGCTGACCACCGCGATGGTCAGCCAGAACACCGAACGTCTCAAGTTCCTGGTCGCCTTCCGGCCCGGCTTCGTCTCACCCACGCTCGCCGCGCAGATGGCGTCCACCTTCCAGCGACAGACCGGTGGACGCTTGCTGCTGAACGTGGTGACCGGCGGCGAGAGCCACGAGCAGCGCGCCTACGGCGACTTCCTCGACAAGGACGCCCGCTACCGCCGTACCGGCGAATTCCTCCAGATCGTCCGGGACCTGTGGGACGGCAAGACCGTGGACCTGGCGGGCGAACACCTCAAGGTCGAGGACGCCAAGCTCGCCCGCGTACCCGACCCGGTGCCCGAGATCTACTTCGGCGGCTCCTCACCCATCGCCGGTGAGATCGCCGCCCGTCACGTGGACGTCTACCTCACCTGGGGCGAGCGGCCCGCGCAGGTCGCCGAGAAGATCGCGTGGGTACGCGGCCTCGCCGAGAAGGAGGGACGCAGCGTCCGGTTCGGGATCCGGCTGCACGTCATCACCCGTGACACCTCCGAGCAAGCCTGGGCCGAGGCCCACAAGCTCCTCGACGGCTTCGACCCGGAGACCGTGAAGTCCGTACAGACAGGGCTCGGACGCAGCGAGTCCGAGGGCCAGCAGCGGATGCTCGCGCTGCACGGCGGGAGCCGCGACGGCCTGGAGATCCACCCCAACCTGTGGGCCGGGATCGGGCTGGTGCGCGGCGGCGCGGGCACGGCTCTGGTCGGCAGCCACGACGAGGTCGCCGAGCGGATCAAGGAGTACCACGCCCTCGGCATCGACGAGTTCGTGTTCTCCGGCTATCCGCACCTGGAGGAGGCGTACTGGTTCGGCGAGGGCGTCCTGCCGCGGCTTGCCGCACAGGGCCTGTGGCAGCACCCGTTCGCGAAGCCGGCCACTCCGGCGGCACAGGTGCCCTTCACGAGCTGAGCCGACCGGGCGACCCGAGCGAACCGAGGTGCGCCGTGCGCACCTCGGCCGTCTGCCCCTGCACCAGCAGGAACATTCCCTCGCGCGCCAGCCGCTGCGCCGGACTGCCCAGGTCGATGGAGCGCCCGCCACCGGCCACGACCGCCGCGGTCGTGGCCGCGCGCAGGAGGTCGTACGACCGCGTCTTGACCGCAAGCCGTTCATCGATGCGCTCGGTCGGCACCGGGTGGTCGGCCAGCTCGTACGCCTGCCGCCTGATCTCGTTCAGGCGGGTGCGCAGTGCACGCGCGGTCTCCTTCGTGGCGGGGTCGCCGTCGGACCCTTCCAACAGGTCGAGCGCGGACGCGGTGACGGCGAAGACGGCCGGTGAGGCGTTGGTGTTCTTCGGGCGGTCGGTGACGGCCCAGGTCTCGTACGGGGCACGCAACGCCACCGCGTCGTCCGGCAGCCACAGGCCGGCCAGCTCCAGGGAGACCGTCCGGGAGGCGGTGAGCGCGGCGAGCCGCATCGGAGGAGAGGGCCGCAGACCGGGCTGCTCACGCGCCTCGGTGAACGCGAACAGCACGTCGTCCGTCTCCGTCACTCCGGCCAGCAGCATCACGTCGTTGAGACCCCAGCCTGTGTACCACGGCACCGTTCCGTCGAAGCGCCAGCCGCCGCGCTCGCGGGTGACCCGGACAGGCACGCGCGGATGGGCGCGCAACTGGGCGTACGCCACCCCGGACAACAGCTCACCACGCGCCAGCGGGCCCAACAGCCGCTCGCGCAGGGGAAGTTGAGCCTTGGTGAGCATCTGCACCGGTGTGTGGTGCTGGGTCTGCACGAACCAGGTCGAGCAGCACGCCCCGGCCAGGATCTCGGCGGTCTCCCGGGCCACCGCGGCGGGCGCCGCCGAACCGCCGTACTCCACCGGAGCGCTCACCCCCAGCAGTCCCGACCGTTTGACCGCCTCGATACTGCTCGCGGGCACCCCCTCCTGGTCCACGCGCTCCGCCTGGGGCGCGAGCACCTCGGCGGCGAGATGGCGGGCGCGGCTGACGAGGTGATGCGGTGCGGTGCTCATCGGAGGAATCTCCCGGTGTCGAGGTGTCCGGTGCCGATTCAACCTTCCACGCGGGGAGCACCTGGAACCGGGTCAACGATCAGTGGAGTGCGCGCGTGCCCGCGCGGGGACCCGTATGCCCCTAGGTAGACGTAGGCGCGTTTGTCGTACCTCGTGGATACAGCTCGTTGGTTCTTGAGCTTGTTGATCGCCCGTTCCACGGTGTTGCGCTGCTTGTACCGCTCCTTGTCCCAGCCGGGGCCGGGCGACCACCTGCCCGGCTCCAGCGGTTGCTGTAGGCCCTGTCGGCGCTCACGCTGTCCGGTGGGCCGCGCGGGCGCCCCGGCCCGAGGCGGGGCGACCGCGCGGCACTCAGGTGGATCTTGGTGGTGAACCCTCCTCGGGAGCGACCGAGCGCCTCACCTCCTGCACCACCTCCACCAAGCGGGCGCGTAGCCTCGCCCACGGCATCCCGCTCTGATGTGCCATCGCCACCGCCCCTTTTGACGCACCGGGTGGCGGGGCCTTGCGGGCGCCGGCCGCGTGCTGGTGGGCACGAATCGAGCTGGAGTCGACCGAGACGTCCCAGTCGATCCCGGCGGCGGCATCGGCCTGGGGCCTGCACCTGCTGGAGCAGCAGCTCCCAGGTCCCGCCGGCTGACCAGCGCCGATGGCGCTCATAGACGGTCTTCCACGGCCCATAGCGCTGGGTCAGGGCCTCGCCCACGGCTTTGCGCGCCTTCGCGCGGGCGTCTTTGCGGCTGCCTGTTCCGCCTCGGACGCGCCGCCTTACGGCAGCAGGGTCCGGACCGCGCGTCGCGGTCCGGACCCTGCCCCGTGCGGTGCCGCCCTGCGGCGGCGGTGCGTCAGCGCTGTGCGGTGTCGTCGCCCGCCTGCCCGGCGCCCTCAGCTGCGCCTGTCTTCTCACGCATCTTGCGCACCAGCTCCGCCTTCTGGTCGGCTGCACCCTGGCGGTCGAGGTTGCGATGCGGACCGTGGTTCTGCCGTTCGGCGCGGGACAGCTTCTTGCGCTTGCCGCCGCCCATGCCCACGGGGTTGTTGATGTTCTTGCTCACGGTCACGGGTTCTCCCGGTAATGATGTGAAGTGATCTACGGATTCATCGGTGGGGGACGGGCGGCGACGTCGCAAGACGTCACCAGGGGCCCATCACGCTCTCACTCGTAAATCGGCGCCTGGAAGAACATGACAAAGACGTTACCCGGTTCCGTCGGCCCCGCACACCAACCTGTTCGCCGCCCCGGTGTCGGCCGCGACTTCAGCGAGCGCCCGGGGGCAGCCGATTCCTTCCGGGATCTCAGAACCGCCGGCACCCGCCGGTGGTCGCCGCCCGCCCGGTCGACGCAGGCGGCAAGACCCTGAATACGCCGGCCAGCGTAATCCACCTCTCGAAGACCCGGAGCCCGCTCTGCCGCTCAGAGATCGCTCGGACAAGTCCTAAGGCGCACGCGCCCCTCGCCCCGACGGCGCACGCACCCCTCTCACCCCCGACGGCGCACGCGCCCCTCACACGCTGAGCGCCTCCCGCACCGACCGTTCCGCCTCCTGTCCGCCCTCGCCCGAGGATGTGACCCGTCCGGCTTCCAGGACGTAGTACCGCTGCGCCGCCCGCATCGCGAAGCCGACGTGCTGTTCGACCAGGAGGACGGAGAGCCCGCCGCGCGCGGCGAGGGCGAGGATCGTCTCCTCGATCTCGGCCACCACGGAGGGCTGGATGCCCTCGGTGGGCTCGTCGAGGAGAAGCAGCCGAGGGTCCGTCACCAGGGCGCGGGCGATGGCGAGTTGCTGTCGCTGGCCACCGGAGAGCAGCCCGGCGCGCCGGCCCGAGAGGGTCCGAAGCGCCGGGAACAGGTCCAGTGTCTCGGCGATGGCCTCCTTGCCGCGCGCTCGCCCGTCGGCGACCAGCTGGAGGTTCTCCGCGGTGGTGAGGTGCGGAAAGGCCTGCTGCCCCTGGGGGACGTACGCCATACCGCGGGCCACACGCTCATGGGGCTTGCGGCGGGTGATGTCCTCACCGTCGAGACGGACGGCGCCGCTCTGCGGGCTGAGCAGTCCGACAGCGGTGCGCAGAAGGGTGCTCTTTCCGGCGCCGTTGTGTCCAAGGACGGCTGTCACGCCGTCGTGCGGAACTTCGACAGAGACTTCGTGCAGGACGGAGCTGCGGTGGTAGCCGACGCGTACGTCGTCGATCTCCAGCATCATGTCCGCTCACGCCTCCCGCACGGTGACGCCCGCGGAGGCCTCGCCGATCGGAGGCCCGCCGACTGGACCCTCGCTTATCGGACCCTTGCCGATCGGGGTCTCGGCAGTCGGTGAATCGGCCGCGTGCCCGAGATACACCTCCTGCACCTTCGGATCCGCCTGCACCTGGGCCACCGTCCCCTCGCTCAGCACCTTGCCCGCGTGCAGCACGCTGACGCTACGGGCGAAGGAGCGCATGAAGTCCATGTCGTGCTCGATGACGACGACGGTCCGCTCCCGGCTGATGAGCTCCAACAGCTCACCGGTGGCCCGCCGTTCGTCGTGGCTCATGCCCGCCACCGGTTCGTCGAGCAGCAGCAGCCGTACGTCCTGGACGAGCAGCATCCCGATCTCCAGCCACTGCTTCTGACCGTGCGCGAGTGTCCCGGCCGGGCTGTCGGCGAGTCCGGTGAGGCCCACCGTGTCCAGCGCGCGGGCGACGGGCTCCGGCACTCCCTTGCGGCGGCGCAGCATCGTCAGCATGCTCCGGCCCGCGCCCGCCGCGATGTCCAGATTCTGAAGGACCGTCAACTCGTCGAAGACCGTGGCGGTCTGGAAGGTCCGGCCGATGCCCGAGCGGGCGATCCGGTGCACGCTGCGCCCGAGGATCTCCTCACCCCCGAAGCGCACCGAGCCTTCCGCCCTGGCCAGTCCGGTGACGGCGTCGACCAGTGTCGTCTTGCCCGCGCCGTTCGGCCCGATGAGGAAACGCAGATCACCCGGAGCGACATCGAGGTCGACTCCGTCCACGGCGGTGAATCCGTCGAAGGACACCCGCAGTTGCCGTATCTCAAGACCTGAGAGTTCACTCATACCGCTTCTCCCACAGGAAGGACGGGCGCCTTCTCGCCGATCCCCGGCTCGTCGGCCGGCCGGGAAGACCTGCGCCGGCGCCGTACGATCCCCACCAGCGAGGCGAGACCGCCCGGCAGGAAGGCCAGGGCGACGATGAACAGCAGCCCCTGGAAGTAGGTCCAGGCCGCGGGAAACTCCTCCGACAGCGCCGTCTTGGCCCAGGCGACACCGACCGCGCCGAGCACCGCGCCCACCAGGATCGCCCTGCCGCCGACCGCGGCGCCGATGACCAGCTCGATGGACGGCACGATCCCGATCAGCGCGGGGGAGATGATCCCCACCGCGGGCACGAACAGCGCACCCGCGAGCCCGGCCATGCCCGCCGCCACGACGTACGCGACGAGCTTCACGTTCGCCGGGTTGTACCCGAGGAAACGGACCCGCTCTTCGGAATCCCGTACGGCTACCAGGAGTTCGCCGTACCGGCTGTGGATCAGCTGGCGGGCGAGGGCGATCAGGAGGAGCAGGACCGCGGAGATGATGAAGTACACCATCCGCTGGTTGACCGGGTCGTCGAGGTCGTAGCCGAAGAAGCCCTGGATGTCGGTGAGTCCGTTGGTGCCGCCGGTCGTGGCCTGCTGGCCGATCAGCCAGATGGCGAAGGCGGCGGCCAGGGCCTGGCTGAGGATCGCGAAGTACGCGCCCTTCACCCGGCGCCGGAAGATGAACGAGCCGAGGATCGCCGCGACGGCCATCGGCAGCAGTACGGTCGCCGCGAGCGCGAAGAGCGGATTGGCGAACGGCCGCCACCACCAGGGGAGTTCGGTGGCGGTGCCGTACAACTGCATGAAGTCGGGGAGATTGCCGGGCCCCGCGTCCGCGATCTTCAGGTGCATGGCCATGGCGTAACCGCCGAGCCCGAAGAAGACGCCCTGCCCGAGCGTCAGCAGTCCGCCGCGGCCCCAGGCCAGGCAGATGCCCACGGCGACGATCGCGGTGCACAGGTACTTGGCGAGCAGCCCGAGCCGGAAGTCGGACAGTGCGAGCGGCGCCACGGCGAAGAGCACGACGGCGCCCGCGGCGAAGCCGGCCGCGGGGCGCAGCGCCGGGAACCGTCCCTTGATTCCTGCGGGTTGCTTCGGGGCGACAGGAGTGGTGGTGGTCATACGAGACTCCTCGTGCGCAGCGTGTACAGCCCCTGGGGCCGCCACTGGAGGAACGCGACGATGGCCACGAGGACCAGCACCTTCGCGACGCTGACGGTGGTGGAGTACTCCAGTACGGACTGGAGCACGCCCAGCACGAAGGCGACGATCACGGTGCCCTTGAGCTGTCCGATGCCGCCGACCACGATCACCAGGAAGGCGTCGATGATGACGTTGGTGCCCATCGTCGGCCCGATCGGACCGACCAGTGTCAGGGCGACTCCGGCGACCCCGGCGAGCCCGGACCCGATGAAGAACGCGGTGCGGTCGACGCGGCCGGTGGAGATGCCGGACACCTCGGCCAGGTCCCGGTTCTGCACGACGGCGCGGATCCGGCGGCCGAGCGGGGTGAGGCGCAGCGTCAGCGCCAGCGCGAGAACCGCCGCGAGGGCTAGCCCGAGAATGAACAGGCGGCTGTTGGCGAAAGTGAGCGGGTCGTCGCCGCCGATGACGGTGATGTTCCCGGTGAGAACGTCGGGCGCGCGAGTCTGCACATTGGGCGCCCCGAAAATATCGCGGGCGAGTTGCTGGAGCATCAAGGAGACGCCCCATGTGACGAGAAGTGTGTCGAGTGGCCGTAGGTAAAGGCGGCGAATGAGCAGCCATTCAAGGAGCGCGCCGAGCGCCCCCGACACGAGAAAGGCGACGGGAAGCCCGACGAGCAACGATATTCCTGCGCTGGAAATGGACTTCTGGAGGACATAGGTGGTGTAGGCGCCGGCCATGATGAACTCGCCGTGGGCCATGTTGATGACATTCATCTGGCCGAAGGTGAGCGAGAGGCCGAGCGCGATGAGCAGCAGAACGGCACCGATGCTGACGCCGGTGAACATCTGCCCGAGGATCACGGTCATGCGGCGACTCCGGGGAGGCGGGACGCGGGGGCCTCAACGCGTGGGGCCCCCGCGAGCGGGTGATCAGGAGAGGCCGGCGGCCCAGTCGTAGCCCTTGAGGTACGGGTCCGGCTTGATCGGCTTGCCGGAGTCCCAGACCTGCTCGATCAGTCCGTCGTCGCCGATCCTGCCGATGCGGGCGGTCTTGTAGATGTGCTGGCTGGCGCCGTCCACGGTGACCTTGCCCTCGGGCGCGTCGAAGGTGATGCCGTCCGAGGCGGCCTTGACCTTCTCGGGGTCGAACGACTTCGCCTTCTCGACCATCGCCTTCCACAGATAGACCGAGGTGTACGCGGCCTCCATCGGGTCACTGGTCGGCTTGTCCTGGCCGTACCTGTCCTTGTAGGCCTTCACGAACTTGGTGTTCGCCGCGCCCGGAGTCGTCTGGTAGTAGTTCCAGGCCGTCAACTGGCCCTCCAGGTACTGCGCTCCGATCGACTTCACCTCTTCCTCGGCGATCGACACGGAGACGACCGGCATGCCCTTGGCGGTCAGGCCCGCGGACTTGTACTCCTTGAAGAAGGCCACGTTCGAGTCGCCGTTGAGGGTGTTGAAGACCGCGTCCGCCTTCGACGCCTTCACCTTGTTGGCGATCGTGCTGAACTCCGTGGAGCCCAGCGGAGCGTAGTCCTCGCCCAGCACCGTCATGCCGTTGGCCTTGGCGTACGCCTTGATCTCCTTGTTGGCGGTGCGCGGGAAGACGTAGTCGCTGCCGACCAGGTAGATCTTCTTCTTGCCCTGGCTCTTGAGGTAGTCGAGCGCGGGGACGATCTGCTGGTTGGTGGTCGCGCCCGTGTAGAAGATGTACGGGGACTCCTCGAGCCCCTCGTACTGCACGGGGTAGAACAGCAGCGACTTGTTCTTCTCGAAGACCGGCTTGACGGCCTTGCGGCTCGCGGAGGTCCAGCAGCCGAAGGTGGCCGCGACCCGGTCCTCCGAGATCAGCTTCTGTGCCTTCTCGGCGAACGTCGGCCAGTCGGAGGCGCCGTCCTCGCTGATCGGCTTGATCTGCTTGCCGAGCACTCCGCCCGAAGCGTTGATCTCCTCGATCGCCAGCTTCAGCGAGTCGCGTACGGTCACCTCGCTGATCGCCATGGTGCCGGAGAGCGAGTTGAGCAGTCCGACCTTGACGGTGTCGCCGCTCACGTCCGCCTGCGCGGCCTTGTCGGACGTACCGCCCTCGTCGGTCTTCGCGCCGCACGCGGACAGCGCGACAACCGCCGCGAGTGCGGCGGCGCCGGCCACCACCCGGCGTCGGAGATTACTGGAATCGTTTGAACCGCTTGAACCGCTGGACAAAAGAACCCCCTCGGACTGTGGAGGAGACGACCTCCTGAAGTGCGGTCCACAGCCTCAAGTCACCCTGTTTCCAAGGCGTTTCGGGACACTTTCCCAGCCGTATCTTCCCGCTCTCATGGAGCCTTCATGGGGCAATAGCGGGGCATTCAGGGGACGTTCGGGGGCTCTTCTCCGGGCAACAAAAAATGCCTAGGGCAGAATTCAACACCTGAATTCACAATTCGCCCGAGGCATTCTAGTTACTTCCTGCGGGAAGTATCTTGGCGGGGGTGCGGCCATGTCAAGGGCGGGAACCGCGAAGGTCGAGCTGGGCGACCACGTCGAAGCCGACACCGTCCGCCCGCGCCAGATAGATGCGTTGGCGGACATGACCGCCCCTCAGATGGAGCAGCCCGCGCGGGCCCTCGTACGACACCGTCTCGGCCGCCGCCCCGATCGCCGACACGTCCAGGGCCCTGGCTCGCGCGATCAGCGCGGCCAGCAACAGCACGCCCTCGTAACAGGATTCGCCCAGGCTCCCCAGGGCCGGTGCCTCGATGCCGAACCGTCCGGCGTACTGGCCGTGGAAGTCCAAGGTGTCCTGGTTCGCCAGCGAGGCGAAGAACCCGGCGGTGCTGTAGAGGTCGACGGTGGCCGTCGGGCCGCTCGCCATCAGCATGTTCTCGTCCATCAGCGTGCTCAGCCGCAGACAGCGCGCGTCGAGACCGGCCGCCGCGAACGCCCGGTTGAAGCGGACCGCGTCGCTGCCGACGAGCAGCATGAGCACACCGTCCGCGTCCGACCGCTCGATGCGGCGCAGCACCGCGTCGAAGTCGTGTGTGCCCAGGGGGAGATAGACCTCTCCTTGGATCCTGCCGTCGGCCTGCCGTGCGTAGGCGTGCGCGGCTCGGGCGGTACGGCGAGGCCACACATAGTCGTTGCCCACGACGAACCAGCGCCGCACCCCGCGCTCATGGGCCAACAAGCCCATCGCGGGACGCAGTTGATCGCGAGGGGTCTCGCTGGTGAGGAACACGCCCGCGGTGTTCTCGCCGCCCTCGTACAGTGCGGTGTAGACGTACGGCACCCGATGCGCGATCCTCGGCGCCAGCGCCTGCCGCACCGAGGAGATGTGCCAGCCCGTGACGCCCTGCACGACTCCAAGGTCCACCAACGCCTCGACGTGGTCGGCGACTTCGCGCGGTGCGCTGCCGCCGTCGACGGGCACCAGCCGCAGCTCCCTGCCGAGGACACCGCCCGCGCGGTTGACCTCCTCGGCGGCCAGCTGTGCGCACAGTTCGCAGGTCGGTCCGAAGATCCCCGCCGATCCCTGTATGGGGAACACGAGCGCCACCCGGAACACGGAGTCGTCTGCCGTGAACCAGTCGGGCGGAGGCGGATCCTGCTGGAACATGGCGTCATGATTTCGGGTCCGTCCGGTGAACTCCAGTCTGTCTCATACCATGTACAGCCCCGGGACCCAGGGCCCGCCGGACAGACCCCAGGGAGCAGGATGCCCACCCCAACTCCGCGTCAGCCCCAGGATCTGGCGCACCTCCTGACGCGGGCCGAGCGGCTGGCCGCGCGTCGGCTCCAGAGCGTGCTGGACGAGGACGGCTGCTCACTCGACGCATGGCGGGTGCTCGCCCTGCTCAGCGACGGCCAGGGGCATCACATGACGTCGATCGCCGAGACCGCCTTCCTGCCGCCCCCGACGCTGACCAAGCTCGTCGACCACCTCGTCGACCAGAACCTTGTCCACCGCCGGGTCGATCCGCTCGACCGGCGCCGCATCCTGGCGTACCTCACCCCGCGCGGTCAGACGTACTGGCGACGCCTCGACCGCGAGGTCCGCGCCCAGTGGCCGGTGCTGAGCGACGGCGACGACGAGCTGCTGCGGGCCCTGCTGGGACGCCTGGTGGACACGCTCGACGAGGCGAGCACCGAGACCGCTCTCTGAACTCTCCGGCTCGGTATGGTCGCGGAGAGTGCCTTTCGCGTGCCCGGAATTTATTTGGGCAGGTGAAAGGTTGGCATATACATCCAGCTGTACAGTCGGCTTTACGTCCAGCTATCGAGTACGTCGCGCGGTGGCCCCACCCGTCCGCGCCAGACCAGCGAGGCATCGTGAACCAGTCCACCCCCGAGCAGCCCGCCGATGTCGTCTCCCGGCTGCGTACGACCTTCCGCTCCGGCCGGACCAAGCCCGTCGAGTGGCGTAAGTCCCAGCTGCGTCGTCTGCGCGAGCTGCTCACCACGCACGGCGAGGACATCGCGGCGGCCCTCCACGCGGACCTCGGCAAGAGCTCCACGGAGTCCTTCCGCACCGAGATCAACTTCACCGTGCGCGAGATCGACCACACCCTGGAGCATCTCGACACCTGGCTGCGCCCCGAGCCGGCCCCGGTCCCGGCGCACCTCGGTGCCGACGCGACGGCCTGGACCCAGTACGACCCTCTGGGTGTCGTCCTGGTCATCGCTCCCTGGAACTACCCGGTGCAGCTCCTGCTCACCCCGCTGCTCGGCGCGCTTGCCGCGGGCAACGCGGTGGTCGCCAAGCCCAGCGAGCTGGCCCCTGCGACGTCCGCCGTCCTGGCCCGGCTGCTGCCGCAGTATCTGGACACCGACGCGGTCGCCGTCGTCGAGGGCGCCATTCCCGAGACCACGGCCCTGCTGGCCGAGCGCTTCGACCAGATCTTCTACACCGGCAACGGCACGGTCGGCCGCATCGTGATGCGCGCCGCCGCGGAGCACCTCACCCCCGTCGCCCTCGAACTGGGCGGCAAGTCGCCGGCGTTCGTCGACCGCGGCACCGACCTTGCCGTCGTCGCCGCCCGGCTCGTCCGCGGCAAGTTCCTCAACGCCGGACAGACCTGCGTCGCACCCGACTACGTCCTCACCGACCCCGGGACCGCCCGCGCCCTGGAGCCCGAGCTCGTCCGGGCCGTCGAAGCGCTCTTCGGCGCCGAACCCAAGACCTCCACCGAATTCGGACGGATCATCAACGAACGGCACTTCGACCGGCTCAGCGCGCTGCTCGGCTCCGGCCGCGCGGTCACCGGAGGCGACAGCGACCGCTCCGTCAAATACATCGCGCCGACCGTCCTGGCGGACGTCGACCCCAAGTCGCCGGTCATGCAGGAGGAGATCTTCGGACCGATCCTCCCGATCGTCACGGCGGCGGACCTCGACGAGGCCATCGGCTTCATCAACGACCGTGACAAGCCGCTGGCGTTGTACGTCTTCACCGACTCGGACACCACCCGGCAGCGGCTCGCCGCCGAGACCTCGTCCGGCGGCCTCGGCTTCGGCCTGCCGCTTGCCCATCTGACCGTCTCCGACCTGCCGTTCGGCGGGGTCGGCGAGAGCGGCATGGGCAGCTACCACGGGCGCTACTCGATCGAGACGTTCGGCCACCGCAAGGCCGTGCTGGAGAAGCCGCTCGACTGATGCGGGATGCGGGCGGTGGCCCGGGCCGGTGCTGAACCGGACCGGGCCACCGTGCTGTTCAAGTGTCGGCAAGTATCCGAAATGTCCAGGTATCGGGCGTGCCGCCCAATTGTCGTCGGATGCCCGGCAGTTCACCCGCCAACGTTGTCAGATCCGCGTGGTCTATACCTTGACTGGTACAGACCAATACGGTTGAGTGTGCCTCCACACCCCCCACCACGGCCGCCCCCGACGCCGTGTCCGGCTCGACCGGCGCGTGTGCCCAAGGCTTTGCTTCGCTTTGCCTTGGTCGGGTGCGGCCGTGCTCCGAAGAGGAGTTGATCCTGTGTCGAGGCGCCGTATCTCCGCCGTCATGGCCGCAGTCATCATTGGAACCGCCGCACCGGTGCTCTTGCCGGCCGCGAGCGCTTCCGCCGCGGCCTGTTCGAGCTACTCCAGCTGGGTGGCCGGCAAGGCGTACGTCACCGGCAACATCGTCCGCTACACCGACGGCAAGGCCTACATAGCCGAGCACGACAACCCGGGCTACGACCCCACCGTCAGCACCTGGTACTGGGAGCCCTACGCCTGCGACAGCGGCTCCGGGACCCCCGTCGGAAGCTTCGTCGTCACCGAGGCCCAGTTCAACCAGATGTTCCCGAGCCGGAACTCCTTCTACACGTACAGCGGTCTGGTCGCCGCCCTGAGTGCGTACCCCGCCTTCGCCAACACGGGCAGCGACACGGTGAAGAAGCAGGAGGCCGCGGCCTTCCTCGCCAACGTCAACCACGAGACCGGCGGCCTCGTCTACATCGTCGAGCAGAACACCGCCAACTACCCCCACTACTGCGACTACGGCCAGTCCTACGGCTGCCCGGCCGGTCAGTCCGCGTACTACGGCCGCGGCCCGATCCAGCTCAGCTGGAACTTCAACTACAAGGCCGCGGGTGA
>NZ_JBFBEA010000058.1:0-18104 GCF_040683495.1 Streptomyces sp. NPDC093544
ATGCACTCGACAAGGGGAGGTAGTCATGCCAACTCCGAAGGCCGGTAACCCCGTTGCGGGGCTACGAAGACGGTAATGGGGAGGGGGAGCGCGGCCGGAGCGACGGGCGGCGCCCCGGTTCGGACCGGCCGCAGCACCCCTCGGGGAGCGTCGGACGGCCGTCGCCCGACCGGGTGGCACCCGCACCCCGCCGCCGGACCCGTTCGGGCGGCCAAGCACCCACGCTGCGGAGCAGCCCTAGAGTCCCCCCGCGTCCACCGCCGTCCACACCGATGGAAACAGGGGCCGGAAGCCCAGCTCGCGGCGGATGCGGCCGGTGGAGACGATGCCGTGCCACGGGTCGTCGTCCGCCCGGTCGTGCAGGTCCTCGGGGACTTCAAGGCCGTTGAGCTGGTGCAGCTCGACCGTTGTCACCGGCGCGTCGTCCGCGATGTTGTACACACGGCCGTCGGCGCCCGGGGCGTACAGCAGACGCAGCAGCCCCTGGGCCACATCCACGTGGTGGACCATCTGCAACCGCTGGGTCGCGGCCCAGTCCCCCGCCCACCGCATCACCTGGGCGAGGTGCGGGTCCCCTTCGCCGTAGACGAACGAGAGCCGCCCGACGCGTACGTCAAGGTCCGCCATGGCCAGCAGCCCGCGCTCGGCCTGGGCCTTCGACTCCGGGTACGCGCCCCACATGCGGCCGCCGGGTACGAAGGGGTCGGACTCGGTGTGCGGGCGGCCCCGCCCCGCGCCGTACACGAGGTTCGTACTGACCTGTACGAACCGGCGTACGCCGGAAGCGACCGCCGCGCGCCCCAGTTCCAGCGCCGCGTCCCGGTTGACCGCCCGTGCCTCGTCGTCCGGCACGCCGCGGAAGGAAGCCGCGATGTTCACCACCGCGTCGGCTCCGGCGAGCGCCTTCCCGAGCGTCTCGGAGTCCCGCAGGTCCCCGACCGCGACCTGCGCGCCCAGTTCGGCGAACCGGGACGCCTTCGACTCGTCGCGGACCAGGACCCGTACCTGCTCGCCGGGCTGCGCCTGCGCCAGCAGCCGTGGGACGAAGCGGCGCCCGACCTCACCCGTCGTACCCGTCACCAGTGTCAGCATCATGTGCTCCTCTCTCGTACCGCCAGCCTGGGACGAGGCGGCGGGCGGCGGGAGAGACCTCTCGATCAGGGGATCAGCACTCCCTGGATAAGACGGGCGCGTTGCGCCACGCTGGAGGGGTGAACCGTGCCGAACTCGCCGACTTCCTGCGCCGTGGCCGCGCCCGCCTGGAGCCCTCCCACGTGGGGCTCACTGCGGGCGCCCGGCGCCGTACGCCGGGCCTGCGGCGCGAGGAGGTGGCGGGGCTCGCGGGGATGTCCGTGGACTACTACACACGGCTGGAGCAGTCGCGGGGGCCGCGCCCGTCACGACAGATGCTGGGCGCGCTGGCGCGGGCACTGCGGCTCAGCGGCGACGAGCGGGACCACCTCTTCCACCTGGTGGGCGAGGAGCCGCCGCGCTCCGAGAGCGCGTCCACCCATGTCCGGCCGGGGCTGCTGCTGATCCTCGACCGGCTGCACGACGCGCCCGCGATGGTCGCGACGGACTACGGCGACGTGCTCGCGCAGAACGCGATGGCGGCGGCCCTCGTCGGCGAGGCGGACGGCAACCGCAATATGGTTCGCCGCTTCTTCACCGACCCGAGGGCCCGTGCCCTCTTCCCTGCCGAGGACCATCCGGAGCTGGCCCGCTCCCATGTCGCCAACCTGCGCGCCGTCACCGCGGCGCGGCCCGAGGACCCGCGTCCGGCTCGGCTGGTGGCCGAACTCCGCGCGGTCAGCGAGGAGTTCGCCAAGCTGTGGGACACGCACGAGGTCGCCGTACGCCGCGCCTCCACCAAACGCTTCCGGCATCCGACCGTCGGCCTGCTCGAACTCGACTGCGAGACCCTGCTCAGCTCGGACCACGACCAGTTCCTGATCGTCCACACCGCCCGCCCTGGCACGGAGTCCCACGAACGGCTCCAACTGCTGCGCGTGGTGGGCCTACAGGACATGTCGCCGAGCACGGGCTGAAAATCTCTAGCGCCGGCCGGGGAGGGATTCAGCCCCTCCGGCGTTTGAGGAGCGGGGGTTTGGGGGCGGAGCCCCCAAGTGACGGGAATGGGCAGGGGCGGAGGGGGCGAAAAACGCCCCTCAGAACCCCAGCTTCCGCAGTTGCCGAGGATCCCGCTGCCAGTCCTTGGCGACCTTCACATGGAGGTCGAGGAACACCGGCGTACCGAGCAGCGCCTCGATCTGCTTGCGCGACTTGATGCCGACTTCCTTCAGCCGCTTGCCCTTGGGCCCGATGATGATGCCCTTCTGGCTGGGCCGCTCGATGTAGACGAACGCGTGGATGTCGAGGAGCGGCTTGTCGGCGGGCCGGTCCTCGCGCGGCAGCATCTCCTCCACCACGACAGCGATGGAGTGCGGCAGTTCGTCCCGCACACCTTCGAGCGCGGCCTCACGGATCAGCTCAGCGACCATGACCTGCTCGGGCTCATCGGTGAGGTCACCCTCCGGGTACAGCGCGGGCCCCTCCGGGAGGAGCGGCACGATCAGGTCGGCCAGCAGACCCACCTGGTCGTCCCCGACCGCCGACACCGGCACGATCTCCGCCCACTCGAACCCGAGCTCCGTACCGAGCTGGTCGATGGCGATGAGCTGCTCGGCGAGCGTCTTGCTGTCCACCAGGTCGGTCTTCGTGACGATCGCGATCTTCGGCGTCTTCTTGATGGACGCCAGTTCCTTCGCGATGAACCGGTCACCGGGGCCGAGCTTCTCGTTCGCGGGCAGGCAGAAGCCGATGACGTCGACCTCGGCCCAGGTGGTCCGCACGATGTCGTTCAACCGCTCACCGAGCAGCGTGCGCGGCTTGTGGAGCCCGGGGGTGTCCACCAGGATCAGCTGCGCGTCGGCCCGGTGCACAATGCCCCGCACCGTGTGCCGCGTGGTCTGCGGCTGGTTCGCGGTGATCGCCACCTTCTGGCCGACCAGAGCATTCGTGAGCGTGGACTTGCCCGCGTTGGGGCGGCCCACGAAGCAGGCGAAGCCGGCGCGGTGGATGGCCTCGGACGGCTCGGATGACTCGGTACGAACACTCATGGCGCCCATTGTCCCTGATCATCGGAGCCCCGCCGTACGACAACCGGAAGCGGCGACGCTCACGGCCACCGCGGGGCGGCTCAGAAAACCCCCACGCACAGCATGAGCAGACCGGCCTGGACCTTACGGCGCCCGCCGGGACGGCCTACGATCACGAGGTCCCGGGCCGGTCAAGGCGCCCCGGTCTCGCCATCCGTCCCCATCCCCGCCCCCACTCCCGCCCCCATCGCTCAGAAGGTCAAGGCCCAGGCATGAAGCTCATCACCGCGATCGTCAAGCCGTTCCGCCTCGACGAGGTCAAGACCGCCCTCCAGGAACTCGGCGTGCACGGTCTGACCGTCACGGAGGCCAGCGGGTACGGGCGTCAGCGCGGCCACACCGAGGTGTACCGCGGCGCCGAGTACCAGGTCGACCTGGTACCCAAGGTTCGTATCGAGGTCGTCGTCGACGACGCCGACTCCGAGGCGGTCCTCGACGCGGTCGTGCGGGCCGCGCAGACCGGGAAGATCGGCGACGGCAAGGTGTGGGTGGTGCCGGTGGAGACGGTGGTGCGGGTACGGACGGACGAGCGCGGCCCCGACGCGCTCTGAGACCCCTCACCGACCGCGACCACGACCACCGAAAACGACTGACCACGAGGACCGGTGCCGCCGCGCGCGGGCGACACCGGCCTTCGCGTACTGCTTGTACTGCGCGTGCTGCTGGTACCTAGTGGCTACTCGAACACGAACGGGCTCGGGGACTGCGCCGCGCTCGCGGTGCAGGTGATGGGGATCCCCAAGACCGACAACTGCAGGGAGCCTCCGAAGGCCTCCAGGCTGTCACCGGGGGCGACAGTGCCGGTCAGGGGGCCGACCGTGACCCCGCCGCCCGCCGGGATGGCGGGGTTCTCCGTGCCACTGAAGACGGTGGTGCCACCACTGGCCTTCACCAGGGTCAACGTGGCAGCGACCGAGTCCTCACCCAGGCCTATCGGGGTCGTGATCTCGGTGGAGGAGACGGTGATGGTCGCGGCCGTGCCGGTCTGCGTGGCCGTGAGAGTGGCCACACCGCTGCCGATAAGGCTGCAGGTCGCGCTGATGGTGGCCGTCTGTGGGGTGACGGCCGCGGCGGTCGGCGCGAAGGCCAGACCGGTCGCGGCGAGGGTGCCGGCGGCTATCGCCGCGGCGCTTCCGAGTCGCATGCGTTTCATCGGATTCCCTTCCCTTGTACGGGAATTGCCATGTGGGGATGGAGGGACGGCGCCGTCTTGCGCCGGGCACACGGACGCGTCACCGGTACGCCGGTGAGGGTGTGGAGTGGTGTGTACGCGGACGGTTCCGCGAGCGGCGACACATCTGACGGTCCGTCGGAACTGACGGTTCCATTGAGGCGTGAGCGCCGGGCGATTGCAAGGGACTCCTCCTGGATTCCTCCAGGGGTCAGCAAAAGTGGCCGAAGTTACCCGGGGTAAGGCCGGTTTTCAGCCTGTCTAACGCTTGATAACAGAGCCGACGAGGCCGTCCAGGCCGAAAAGTGGGGGTCTGGGGGCTGCTGCCCTCAGAAACGGGACGGGGAGAGGCGGAGGGGGCGGAAAACTCAGCCCGCGACAACCCGCACACGCACAGCCCCGTCAGGCCCGGCCACCAGTACCGGCGTCCCGGCCCCGCCCAGATCCCGTACAGCCGCCAGATCCTCCTCGGCCGCCGCCTCCGCCTCGGTCACCACCGCCGCCGCCTCCAACGACTTCGCCCCCGACGCCACAGCCATGGCCACAGCCGTCCGCAGCGCGCTCAGTCGCAACGAAGGCAGCTCCACACTCCCGGCCACATACGTACGCCCCGTCTCGTCCCGCACGGCCGCCCCCTCGGGCACACCGTTACGGGCCCGAGCCGAACGGGCCAGGGTGACGATCTTGCGGTCCTCGGGATCGAGGGCGGAGTTCTCGGTCATGGACGGAGCTTATCGAGCCCGCCGGCCACCGGTTTCGTACACCCGGCCGCTAGGGCACGGCCCAGGGCCTGTCCTAGGGGGTGCCGTTTGGATCACCCCGGGTCCGCGACGCCTGGCACGGCACCTCGCCGCGTTGTCGCATCACCCGAGTACGTCCAGTACCCGGGTCATGCTCCGCCTTGCGATGCACCGCACCATGCGCCGCGGCCTGATCCGAGGTGATCCGAACGACACCCCCTAGCCCGCTACCGGGTACATCGACCCCCGCCGCCCCTCCGGCGAGGCCAGCCACTCCAGCTTCGCCGCGGTGTTCGCCTCCGGCAGCGGCGTGTGCAGGACGACGGTGAGGTCGGGCCGGGCGGGCACCTTCATCGCGGTGGACTCGACGGCAAGGAGCCCGACCATCGGATGGTCGAGCTCCTTGCGGATCTGCCCCGCGTCCTGGATGTCCCGCCGCTCCCACAACGCGGTGAACTCCGGGCCGGCCGCCGTCAACCGGGCCAGCAGCTCCCGGAACCCCTCGTCGTCGGGGGCGGCTGCACAAGAGGCACGGAACTGGGCGACCACCGTCTGGGCGTTCAGCTCCCAGGTCCGGGAACGCCCCCGGTAGAGCGGGTCGGTGAAGAAGTCGACGATGCAGTTCTGGGTGTTCTCGGGGCGCATGCCGAGGACCATGGCGGCAGCGTCGTTGTACATCACGCAGTTGTAGTACTGGTCCATGATGTGCGCCGGATACGGCATCCACGTGTCGATCAGCCGTCGCAGCCCGTCGCACATGTCCCGCACCTCGGGCGCCACTTCGGGCGCGGGCGGGTTCAGCCCGGCGAGCACATACAGATGGCGTCGCTCGGCGTTGCTCAGCCGCAGCACCCGGGACACCGCGTCGAGGACCTGCGGCGAGACGGAGATGTCCCGTCCCTGCTCCAGCCACTGGTACCAGGACGCGCCGACACCCGCGAGCACGGCGACCTCCTCGCGGCGCAGACCGGGCGTACGGCGCCGGGCCCCGCCGTCCGGCAGACCCGCCTCGGCCGGGGTGACCCGCGCACGGCGGCTCATCAGGAACTCGCGCAACTCCCTCAGCCGGTGCGTCTTGAGCGCCGCGTCTTCAGCCACGTACGAATCCCCCTACTGGCGACTGGTGGTGCGACCACCAGCATAAGTTCCGGCTCCCCACGGTTATTCCGGCCGCAGCAAGCTCTTGCCCATGCCCACCGACACCGCCTCAAGTCCCCTGCGAACCCCGCAACACCCGCTCGACACCCGCCTGTCGACCCGCGACAAGCTTGTCCTCTTCGTCCTCTGCGCGGCCCAGTTCATGGTCGCGCTCGACTTCTCCGTGCTGAACGTGGCGCTGCCCGTGCTCGGCGCGGACCTCGGTATGAGCCGGTCCGCCCTGCAGTGGGCGGTCACCGCCTTCGCGCTGCCGTCGGGCGGATTCCTGCTCCTCTTCGGCCGCATCGGTGATCTGTACGGGCGCCGCAGGCTGTTCCTGACCGGCCTCGCCCTGTTCGGGTCGGCCTCACTGCTCGCGACCGTCGCCTGGGACCCGGCGTCCTTCCTGACGGCGCGGGCGCTGCAAGGGCTCGGCGCGGCGGCGATCGTCCCGACGGGCATGTCGCTGCTGACGACGACGTTCCCGGAGGGCCCGGCGCGCGCCCGCGCCCTGGGCATCTCCGGCACACTCCTCTCGCTCGGCTTCACGATCGGCATGGTCGCGGGCGGGGTCCTGACCGACGTACTGAGCTGGCGCTCCACGATGGGCCTGCTCACGCTCTTCGCGCTGATCGTGCTGCCGCTGGCGCCCGGCCTGCTGCCGGAGTCGCGCACCCCGGACCGCCCACGCCTGGACATCCCGGGTGCCGTCACGGTCACCGGCGGTCTGCTGGCCCTGATCTACTCGCTGTCGACAGCGGCCGAGCGCGGCTTCGGCGGCGCCGACGTCATCACCACCCTCGTCGCGGGCGTCGCACTGCTCGCCGCCTTCGTGTACGTCGAGTCGCGCGCCGCGGCTCCGCTGGTCAGCCTGCCCATGCTGCGCCGCCGCACGGTGGCGTGGGGCAACCTGGGCGGTCTGGTCACCTTCTCGATGATGTCTACGGTGATCTTCGTGCTGACCCTGTACCTCCAGGAGACCCTGGGACTGTCGGCGTTCGAGACGGGCCTGGTCTTCGGCGTGCAGGGCATCCTGTCGGTGGTCGCCGGGGTGTACGCCCCGAAGGTCATCGGCCGCTTCGGCGCCCGCCGTACGCTGGTCGGCTCGCTGGCGGGCCAGGGGGTCCTCACCGGCGCGCTGCTCGGCCTCGGCGCGGGCGGCTGGTCGGTCTGGCTGGCCACCGCGGCGGTCTCGCTGGCCAGCATGTGCCACCTCGGCGCGATCATCTCGTACGGCCTGACCGTCACCTCGGGCGTCCCCGACGAGGAACAGGGCCTGGCCACCGGCCTGGTGACCTCCACCCAGCAGGTCGGCATCACCATCGGCATCCCGCTCCTGGGCATCCTGGCCACCACCTCCACCGACCTCCTGTCCGGCGTCCACACGGTGCTGTCCCTGGACGCGGGCATCGTGCTGGTGGCTGCGGTGCTGGTCGGGACGGGCCTCGGCAGGCGCGTCCGGGACTGATGCCCCGTCCCCCCTTCACGACGTCGGCCCGCCCCTGATGTCAGGGGCGGGCCGTCGGCTCGGCCGATGCCGATGAGGACTTGGGCGGCACCGAAGTCAGGAAGGTGCGCCAGGCGACAGGGTCGAAAACGAGCACCACTCCCCGTGGAACTCTGGAGTCCCGCACCAGAACCGCTTCGCCGGTCCAGGCGATCTCCACGCAGTCGTTTCCGCCACCGCCACTCACACTGCTCTTGCGCCACGACCATGAGCCACCCACGCTGTCCCCTCCAACCCGGGTGTGGACACGCAGCACCTCTTCCAGAGTAACGGTCGTTCATTGGAATAAGAACGAGACGTTTCTCGCCAAGGTCCTCTTAAACAGGGGGAGTTACTCCGCTTCGGGCGCCGCGCCGGCTTCCAGGAGCGACGCGAGATCGTCGCCCCCCTCCCCCAGCCTCTCCGCCACCCTGCGCAGCAGGCCGTCGACATGGTCCTTGATGCTCAGGTCCTCCAACTCCCAGAACCTTTCGACGTATCGCCCCGTCTCCTCGGGATCGTTGCTGGCGTAGGAGTCGCCGCGCGGATTCTCCAGGTAGAACGAGTCCGGCATCTCCTCCGCCTCGAACTCGAACAGCGTGAAGGGCCCTTGAATGCCGGCGTGGGCACCCACACTGAACGGAAGGATCAGGATGTGGATCCTCGGGCGGGCCGCCAGTTCGGCCAGCCGCTCGAGCTGGGCACGCATCACCCCTCGCCCGCCGACCTGCCTGCGGATCACCGACTCGTCGAGGATGAAGAAGAACTCCGGGCCCTCATCACCCTGGAGCAACTCCTGGCGGGAAAGCCGCGCCTCGACATAGCGGTCCAGCGTCTCCTGTGCCACACCGCTGTCGTAGGCGCGGATGATGGCGCGCCCGTACTCCTCCGTCTGCAACAGCCCTGGAATCTGAAGGGAGTTGAAGTGCCGGATGAGTGTTGCCGAGGTCTCCAGAGCCAGGAACTGGAGGAACTCCTTGGAGTAGATGTCCCGGAACTCGGTGAACGGCATTTTTCGGCTGCCCCGGGCGAGATCGAGCAGCGTGTCGATCGTCCGCCGGTCCGTGATGTCGTAGACGGCGAGAAGGGGCCGCAGGTCATTGACCGTGATCCCGACTTCGCCCGCCTCGATGCGGATCAGCTTGGACGGACTCCACTCCATTTTTTCCGCTACCTGACGTTGCGTCAGACGCGCCCGGGTCCGTGCCCTGCGGAGTTCCGTGCGGAGCCGGATCCGCTGGAGTGCCGGACTCGGCCTACTCGGCTCACCCATGGTCCTCTACCCCCATGAGGACCAATCGAGTTGCGACATAGCAGTCTTGATGGTTACACATCGATACCTCTCCAAGAGAACACATGCACGTAACGCGGCACAGATCACCACTGGTGGCGGGGGTCGCGCTGGTTGCGCCAACTCTCGGGATGCTATGTCGCACTTCGGACCCAACGTATCGGACACACCGAGTCGGAGTCAGCAGTTAGGACTGTTCACCCGTCCGCCAGCGGGCTACGCTGGTGTCGAGGGCTACGTTGCCGGACATCCGACACGGCCCTCAACTCCGGCTCCACGAAAGGAGGTTCAACCAAGCAGTAGCGAAGTTGACGCCAACCCCCCGGGAGCCGCCCCGACTTCCGCCGACTCGGCACTTGTGGATCGCCGCGGTATCCACAAGGTATGTGGAGCCATCGGAAGGGAGGAGCAGCCCCATGGCCACAGAGCCTGAGGGGCGCCGCAACACGTGGACGGACAGGGTGGCGTACACCGTTCCCTGGGCAAGCCTCATTCTCTTGATCTACAAGATCATCGAAGAGGTGCTCCGCCGCGTGTGAGAGAAATGGCCCCGGTCAAGAGAAGCCGGGGCCATGGAAGCGGACGCCAGTAGAAGCAGGTTCCACTCCGAGTGTGCTGCTCGGCCTACACGGAGTGGGCCTGTTGAGAGCCCGCCGAACTCACCATTCTGCCGCGATTTCCCCGTCCGGTCGACCCGTCGGAATCAGGTCAACAGGTCATCGACAGCTGGGCGGGGTCACGCCCGGTCCAACCGGAGCCGCTCCGCGCGTGGCAACCCCGCGACCACCAGGTCGTACGAGTCCTCGATCAGTTCCCGCACCAGCCGGTCCGGGAGCTCGCCGTCGACGGTCACGGTGTTCCAGTGCCGCTTGTTCATGTGGTAGCCCGGGATGATGAGGCCGGGGTGCTCCTCGCGCAGTCGTACGGCGTCGTCCGGGTTGCACTTCAGGTTGACCGTCAGTGGCCGCGCGCCCAGGTTCGTCAGGGCGAACAGCTTCCCCAGCACCTTGAAGACCGAGGTGTCCGGGTTGAAGGGGAAGTCCTCGACGGTCGCGTTGAAGGACAGGCAGAACGCGCGAAGCCGCTGCGGAGTCACTCCGGCTTCTCCTTCTCGGCGGGATCCGTCGGGCCCACCGGCTCGACCAGCACCGTGACGATCTTGTTCCGGCGTCCGGCCGCGGCCTCGGCCGTCAGTCGCAGTTCCCGCCCGTCGGGCAGCTCGACCACCGCCGACGCCGAGGCGATCGGTACGCGCCCCAGTGCCTTCGCGAGCAGCCCGCCGACCGTCTCCACGTCCTCGTCGTCGTACGCCTCGAAGCCGTACAGCTCGCCGAGGTCGCCGATGTCGAGACGGGCGGTGACGCGGTAGCGGTCGTCGCCGAGCTCCTGGACCGGCGGCAGCTCACGGTCGTACTCGTCGGTGATCTCGCCGACGATCTCCTCGAGGATGTCTTCGATGGTGACGATGCCGGCTGTGCCGCCGTACTCGTCGATGACGACGGCGACGTGGTTGCGCTCCTGCTGCATCTCGCGCAGCAGATCGCCCGCGTTCTTGGTGTCGGGTACGAAAGTGGCGGGCCGCATGGCGGTGGACACCAGCTCGCTCTCGGCCTCGCGGCTGATGTGCGTCTTGCGGACGAGGTCCTTCAGGTACACCATCCCGACGATGTCGTCCTCGCTCTCCCCGGTGACGGGAATGCGCGAGAAACCGGAGCGCAGTGCCAGCGTGAGCGCCTGCCGGATGGTCTTGTACCGCTCGATGACGACCAGGTCCGTCCGCGGCACCATCACTTCCCGTACGAGGGTGTCGCCGAGCTCGAAGACGGAGTGCACCATGCGGCGCTCCTCGTCCTCGATGAGGGACTCCTTCTCCGCGAGGTCGACCAGCGCGCGCAGCTCGGCCTCGGAGGCGAACGGTCCGCGCCTGAAGCCCTTGCCGGGTGTGAGCGCGTTGCCGATGAGGATGAGCAGCGACGGGATCGGGCCCATGATCCGCGCGAGCGGAAGCAGTACGTACGCCGCCGCCGTCGCCGTGTTCAGCGGGTGCTGGCGGCCGATGGTGCGGGGCGAGACGCCGACCGCGACGTACGAGACGAGGACCATGACGCCGATGGCGACCGCGAGGGCCTGCCAGGTCTCCTCGAACTGCTGGAGGCACGCGTACGTGACGAGCGCGGCGGCGGCCATCTCGCAGGCGACGCGCACCAGCAGCGCGACGTTCAGATAGCGGGTCGGGTCGGCGGCGACCCGCGCGAGCTTCGCGCTGCCGCGCCGCCCGGACCGTACGGCCTCGTCCGCGCGGAAGCTGGAGACGCGCGCGAGGCCCGCCTCCGCGCAGGCGGCGAGCCAGGCGACGACGACCAACAGGACGGCGCCGGCGACGAGTTGGGGACTCATGACACGGTCGGGGCCGGCGAGGGACCCGTCATGCCCTTGTCCGCGCGCCAGCCGTCCACGATGGCCGCCTGAAGACCGAACATCTCGGCCTTCTCGTCGGCCTCCTCGTGGTCGTACCCGAGCAGATGCAGCACCCCGTGGACGGTCAGGAGCTGAAGCTCCTCGTCCATGGAGTGCTGCGTCTCGGCTTCCTTGCCCTGCCGCTCGGCGACCTCCGGGCAGAGGACGATGTCACCGAGCAGACCCTGCGGCGGTTCGTCGTCGTCCTTGGACGGCGGCCGCAGCTCGTCCATGGGGAACGACATGACGTCCGTCGCCCCCGGCAGGTCCATCCACTGGATGTGCAGCTGCTCCATGGCGTCGGCGTCCACGACGATCACCGAGAGCTCGGAGAGCGGGTGGATGCGCATCCGCGCGAGCGCGTAGCGGGCGATGTCGAGGATCGCCTGCTCGCCGACCTCGGTTCCGGACTCGTTGTTGACGTCGATCGACATGGTCTTGCTGGTCTACTTCCCGCTATGCCCGCGGCCCTTGTGGGAGCCGTTCTCGGTGCCGTTCTCGCTGTCGTACTTCTCGTACGCGTCGACGATACGGCCGACCAGCTTGTGCCGTACGACATCGCTCGACGTGAGCCGTGAGAAGTGCACGTCCGGAACACCCTCCAGGATGTCCTGGACCTGCCGCAGACCCGACGTCGTCCCGTTCGGCAGGTCGACCTGCGTCACGTCACCCGTGATCACGATCTTCGATTCGAAGCCGAGCCGGGTCAGGAACATCTTCATCTGCTCGGCGCTGGTGTTCTGGGCCTCGTCCAGGATGATGAAGGCGTCATTGAGCGTACGGCCACGCATATAGGCGAGCGGCGCCACCTCGATCGTCCCCGCCGCCATCAGCCGTGGGATCGAGTCCGGGTCGAGCATGTCGTGCAGCGCGTCGTACAACGGCCGCAGATACGGGTCGATCTTGTCGTAGAGCGTGCCCGGGAGGAATCCCAGCCGCTCACCCGCCTCCACCGCCGGGCGGGTGAGGATGATGCGGCTGACCTGCTTGGTCTGGAGCGCCTGTACGGCCTTCGCCATGGCGAGATACGTCTTGCCGGTACCGGCGGGGCCGATGCCGAACACGATCGTGTTCTTGTCGATGGCGTCGACGTACCGCTTCTGGTTGAGCGTCTTGGGGCGGATGGTGCGGCCCCGCGAGGACAGGATGTTCTGCGTGAGGACCTCGGCCGGGGTCTCCTGGCCGTCACCCTCCCCGTTCTCGCTCGCTCTGAGCATCGCGATCGAGCGTTCCACGGCGTCCTCCGTCATCGGCTGCCCGGTGCGGAGCACCAGCATCATCTCGTCGAACAGGTGCTGGACGAGGGCGACTTCACCGGCGTCGCCGACCGCGCTGATCTCATTGCCCCGGACATGGATGTCGGCCGCCGGGAAGGCCTTCTCGATCACTCGCAGGAGGGCGTCGCCGGATCCCAGCACGGTGACCATGGGGTGGTTCGCGGGGACCGTGAAACGCGCTCGTGCCTGCCCCTGTGCGGGGGTCTGTGCTGTGGGTGTCTGAGTCATGGGCCGGCTCTGAGGCCTGCTTTTCCTCCTCGATCGGCACGCTTGCCACAGGGGCAGCCTTGCGATTCCAAGAGTACGACTCCGCACTGACAAGTCCGTAGGGCTTTTCACTGTGACGTGCGGCGTCGCGTTCGTCAGGCGTCAGGCGTCAGGCGTCAGGCGTCAGGCGTCAGGCGTCAGGCGTCAGGCGTCAGGCGTCAGCCGACAGCCGTGAGCCGTGAGCCGTGAGCCGTCAACGCCAGCGCGGGGCGCCCGCTCCCCCGCCGGGGGTCGCCGCCTCGATCTTGGCCCGGATCTCGCGCATGACCGTGATGATCCGGTCCTCGTGGGCGGGGTGCAGCCGGACGACGGGGACCGAGCAGCTGATGGCGTCCTGAGCGGGAACGTCGTACCGCAGAGCGAAGCCGAAGCCCACGATGCCGAGGACGCCCTCCTCCCGGTCGACGGAGTAGCCACGGGCGCGGGTACGGGCCAGGTCCGCCGCCAGGGCGTCACGGTCGGTGTGGGTGCGCGGGGTGGCGGGGACGTACGGGCCCTCGGGCAGCTCTTCGTCGGGGCGCTCGGCCAGCAGCGCCTTGCCGAGGGCGCCCACATGGGCGGGCAGCCGGCGGCCCACCCGGCTGATGGTGCGCAGGTACTCGTGCGATTCGCGGGTGGCGAGGTAGGCCACGTCCGTGCCGTCAAGGCGCCCCATGTGGACCGTCTCGCCGAGCGCCTGCGACGCCTCGTCGAGATACGGGCGTACGGCGCGCACGCGCGGGTCCGAGTCCAGGTAGCTGGTGCCCGTCAGCAGGGCGTGGATGCCGATCCCGTACAGCGAACCCGTGACGTCCGTGCGCACCCAGCCCCGGCTGATCAGGGTCTGGAGCAGCGCGTACATCGAGCTGCGGGGCACCCCGAGTGCGTCCGCGAGCTCCTGGAGGCGTGCGGGCCGGTCGCCCCGCTCGGCCAGCAGTTCCAGCAACCCGACCGTGCGCGCGGCGGACTTCACCTCGCGCACTCCGCGCTCGTCAGTGGGTTCTGGCATGTGCAGATCGTAGGCGTGTCGGCCGGAACCATTGACGACTCTCGTTCGCGTACCTAATCTTCATCTTCATACGTAGACGACATCTACATACGGAGATGGTGACGGGGATGACCGCGGACGTAGACAGAGAGGCCATCGTGGAGCGGCTGCGCGACGGGATGGCACGAGGCGTGCTGTCCTTCCCGCTCACCAGCTTCCACGGCGACGGCTCCCTCGACCTCGACGGCTTCCGTACGCATGTGGCGGCGCAGATCGCCGCCGGTCCCGGCGCGGTCTTCCCGGCGTGCGGCACCGGCGAGTTCTTCTCACTGGACGAGGACGAGTACCGGCAGGTCGTCACCACGACGGTCGAGGCGGCGGCCGGGCGTCTGCCCGTCGTCGCCGGGATCGGGTACGGATGGGCCCAGGCAGCCCGGTTCGCGCGCATCGCCGAGGAGGCCGGCGCCGACGCCCTGCTCGTGCTGCCGCACTATCTCGTCGCGGGGCCGCAGGAGGGACTCGTCGCGCAGGTGGAGCAGATCGCCCTGCGCACCCGGCTGCCGCTCATCGTCTACCAGCGCGGCCAAGTCGCCTTCAACACCCAGTCGTTGAGGCGTCTCGCCCGCGTCCCCGGCGTCATCGGCCTCAAGGACGGACACAGCGACCTCGACCGGCTCCAGCGGCTCACGCTCGCCGCACCCGAGGGTTTCCTGTTCTTCAACGGGGCCGCCACCGCGGAGATCCAGGCCCGCGCGTACGCCGCTGTCGGCGTCCCGGCGTACTCGTCGGCCGTGCACGCGTTCGCGCCCGAGATCGCCGACGCGTTCTTCGCGGCTCACCGGGACGGTGACGACGCCGCCATGGACCGGCTGCTGCGCGACTTCTACATCCCCTTCGTCGAACTCCGCGACCGCCAGACCGGATACGCCGTCTCGCTCGTGAAGGCGGCCGCCCGACTGCGCGGCCGCCCGGTGGGCCCGGTCCGCGCCCCGCTCACCGACCCGTCCCCCGCGGACCTGGCCGACCTGGAGAAGCTGCTCGCGACCGGACTGGCCCTCGTCCCCGCGCCCGCCGCCTCCGTAGGAGCCGCTCTGTGACCCACGACCTCACCATCACAGACGTCCGGCTGACGCCGATCCTGGTGGCCGACCCGCCACTGCTCAACACGCAGGGCGTGCACCAGCCGTACACCCCCCGGCTGATCGTGGAGGTCGTCACGGCGAACGGCGTGACGGGTGTCGGCGAGACCTACGGCGACAGCAAGTACCTGGAACTCGCCCGCCCGTTCGCCGAGAAACTCGTGGGCCGCCAACTCACCGACCTCAACGGGCTGTTCACCGTCGCCGACGAGGTGGCCGTCGACCAGGGCCGGGTCGACGACCAGATCGACGTCGGCGGCCTGCGCGGCGTCCAGACCGCCGACAAACTGCGCCTGTCCGTGGTCTCCGGCTTCGAGGTGGCCTGTCTGGACGCGCTCGGCAAGACACTCGGGCTGCCGGTGCACGCGCTGCTCGGCGGCAAGGTACGGGACGCGGTGGAGTACAGCGCGTACCTCTTCTACCGGTGGGCCGAACACCCCGCCGGGGTCGAGAGCGAGAAGGACGACTGGGGTGCGGCAGTGGACCCGGCCGGAGTCGTCGAGCAGGCGAGGAAGTTCACCGAGCGGTACGGGTTCACCTCGTTCAAGCTCAAGGGCGGCGTCTTCCCACCTGACGAGGAAATCGCCGCCGTACGAGCCCTGGCCGAGGCCTTCCCCGGACATCCGCTCCGCCTGGACCCCAACGGCGCCTGGTCCGTGGCGACTTCACTGAAGGTCGCGGAGGAACTGGGAGACGTACTCGAATACCTGGAGGACCCCGCACTCGGCACACCCGCCATGGCGGAAGTAGCGGCGCACACCTCCGTCCCCCTGGCCACCAACATGTGCGTGACGACCTTCGCGGAGATCCAGGAGGCCTTCACGAAGGGAGCCGTGCAGGTCGTCCTGTCCGACCACCACTACTGGGGCGGACTGCGCAACACGCGTGAACTGGCCGCCATCTGCCGGACGTTCGGCGTAGGGGTGTCCATGCACTCCAACACCCACCTGGGGATCAGCCTCGCCGCGATGACCCACGTCGCCTCGACGGTCCCCGATCTCCACCACGCCTGCGACTCGCACTACCCCTGGCAGTCCGAGGACGTACTGACACAGCGCCTCACCTTCGAGGACGGCTCGGTCAAGGTCTCCGACGCGCCCGGCCTCGGTGTCGAACTCGACCAGGACAAGCTGCGGTTCCTGCACCAGCGGTGGCTCGACGACGACGGCACACTGCACGACCGAGACGACGCGGCCGCGATGCGGATCGCCGACCCGGAGTGGGTCACGCCGGCCGTCCCCCGCTGGTAACGACCGAATCCGGACGCGCCACAAGCCGGTCCGGGCCGCCGCGGCCCGGACGGCCACACTCTCCGCGGCCCGGACACCGGGCCCCGGACCTGCGGGAACGTTTCCCACGAGACCCTGACGCGACAGACGACGCGGGCGTGCTCAGCGCCACTGAGCACACGGCGTGGTGCAGACTGGCGTGAATCCGCACCACGTCAGGGAGCGCACCGTGATCGCATCCAACGGAGAGCGACCGTACTGCCACGCGCATGTCGACCCGCTCGCCGGGCTGCGCACGCCCCAGGATCCGCCCTGGGACGTCTACCTCACGGGCACCGTGTTCCTCGACATCATCTTCACCGGGCTCGACTCCGCGCCGGTGCGCGGGACCGAGTCCTGGGCGCGCGGGATGGGGTCGAGCCCCGGCGGCGTGGCGAACATGGCGACGGCGCTGGCGCGGCTCGGCCTGAAGACCTCGCTGGCGGCGGCCTTCGGGGACGACCACTACGGGGAGTACTGCTGGGACGCCCTGGAGCAGGGCGAGCACATCGACCTCTCCCCGTCCCGCACCGTGCCCGGCTGGCACTCGCCGGTCACCGTGTCGATGGCGTACGAGGGGGAGCGCACGATGGTCTCCCACGGCCACGAGCCGCCCCCGGAGGAACCGGCCCCCGACTGCCCCCCGATCGCGCGTGCCGCCGTCGCCGCCCTCACGCCCGGCAAACCCGCGCCCTGGATCGCGCAGGCCGCGAGCAAGGGCACCCGGATCTTCGCGGACGTCGGCTGGGACGACACGGGGGCCTGGGATCTGGCGGGGCTGCCCGATCTCGCGCACTGCGAGGCGTTCCTGCCCAACGCCGAGGAGGCGATGCGCTACACCGGCGCGTCCTCTCCGCGCGCCGCGGCGCATGCGCTCACCGAGCATGTGCCGGTCGCCGTGGTCACCCTCGGTGCGGAGGGGGCGTACGCCGTGGACGCGCGTACCGGGCAGAGTGCCGAGGTGCCCGCCATCGCCGTCGAGGCCATGGACCCCACCGGCGCGGGGGACGTCTTCGTCGCCGGCTTCGTCATGGGCACCCTCGCCGACTGGCCCCTCGCCGACCGCCTCGCCTTCGCCGGCCTCACCGCCGCGCTCTCCGTCCAGGAGTTCGGCGGATCCCTGTCGGCTCCCGGCTGGTCCGAGATCGCCGCGTGGTGGCGCCGCGTCCAGTCCGTCGACGACCAGGATCCCACCGCGCTCCAGCGGTACTCCTTCCTGGAGTCCCTACTCCCAGAAGCGTCCCGCCCCTGGCCCCTACGCCGAGCCATCCCCACCATCGGCTTCGGCCGCTCAACCTGACCCGACCGCGCCCCACCGCGGCCTCTCCAACCCGGTTGAGCAAAGGGCATTCATTCGCCCCCTCCGCCCCTACCCATTCCCGTACCTGGGGGCTGCCACCCCCAGACCCCCGCCATCGGCCTGAACGGCCTCGTCCTCAAACGCCGGACAGGCTAAAAGACCTCTCCACCGCCGAACGGGCTGAAGACTGCCGGCCGGGGCTGAAGAGCGGAGCCTCCACGGGTGGGTGGGGGATCGGGGGCGGGGCAAAGGACCGGGACGGCGGCGCCACCACCTCGCCCTCTACTCCCCGGACGGGCTGAAAACCGAAAGATGCCCACCGGCGGAAGGGGCCGGGGGCCGGTACATCACATGCCCGTCGCTTACGTTCGCGTCACCGGACCCCTCGCTTCCTGCCCGACGTCTGATCCGGCTGATCGGAAGTGCAGAGGTGTGATGTCCTGTCA
>NZ_JBFBEA010000059.1:0-17413 GCF_040683495.1 Streptomyces sp. NPDC093544
CGCCCCCAGACCCCCGCTATCGGCCTGAACGGCCTCGTCCTCAAACGCCGGACGGGCTGAAACAGGGCGGAGGGGGCGAAAAAACCTCCGCCGGCCCCGCGGGCGCTTACGCTCACGGGGCCGGGCGTCTTTGAGGAGGCGTACATGCCGTCCAAGTGGTGCAAGAACTGCCGCACGATGCGTGCCTTCCGCCATCTGAAGAACGAGGCGGAGCGCGCGGCGACCAGGGAAGTCGTCAAGCAGACGAACGTGGACACCTACATCCGCTGCGCCCACGAAGGCTGCCGACGAGTCCAGCGGCGCGGCAAGAGCAGCGACGGCGGGACCCTCCCCGAGGAGCTCCGGATCCCGCCGCCGAGTGCCCCTTAAAGGTTGCTGAAGTCCGGCCCCGCCGTCCGCGACCGCTTGATCTCGTAGAAGCCGGGCGTGGACGCCACCAGCAGTGTGCCGTCCCAGAGCCTGGCGGCGGCCTCGCCCTTGGGGGTGGGGGTGACGACCGGACCGAAGAAGGCGATCTGCTCGCCGTCGGCGCCGGGGACGGCGATGACGGGCGTGCCGACGTCCTGGCCGACCTTGTCGATGCCCTCCTTGTGGGAGGCGCGCAGCTCGGCGTCGAACTCGAAGTTCTCCTGGTCGGCGTAGTCGATAAGGGACGCCGGAAGGCCGACCTCGTCGAGCGCGGCGGCGACCGCCTCGATGGTCGGGCCCTGGCCCTCGTTGTGGATGCGGGTGCCGAGCGCGGTGTACAGCGGGCCGAGGATGTCGTCGCCGTGCTTCTGCCAGGCGGCGGTCACCACGCGGATCGGCTTCCAGGCCTTGGTGGCGAGCAGCTCGCGGTACTCCTCGGGCAGCTCGTCCAGCCGCGGCTCGTTCAGCACCGCGAGGCTCATGATGTGCCAGCGGACCTCGATGTCCCGGACCTTCTCCACTTCCAGGACCCAGCGCGAGGTCATCCAGGCCCAGGGGCACAGCGGGTCGAACCAGAAGTCGACGGGGGTCTTGCCGGAACCGGAACTCGTCTGGGCAGTCTGCTCGGGCATGGTTCTCCTCGGAAAGTGGTCGTACCGAAGGCAACACCGTCGGTCACCCGACCCATTCCCGGGTGCCCGGTGTCAGGGGCGCATGGCAGGATCGGCACTGTACCGACCTGTCCGGCCAGCCCTGAGGGAGTGCCCCCGTGCCCGGTGAGAATCTGTCCCGCGACGAGGCCCGGGAACGGGCGGCGCTGCTGTCCGTCGACGGGTACGAGGTGTCCCTCGACCTGCGCTCCGCCATCGGGGACCAGGCCAGGGGCCAAGCCGCCGGCCAGGCCGCCGATGGCGGGCCGCGCACCTTCCGCTCGGTGACCACCATCCGCTTCCGCTCCGCCGAGCCGGGCGCCACCAGCTTCGCCGACCTGATCGCGCCGAGCGTGACGGCCCTCTCGCTCAACGGCAAGGATCTCGATCCCGGCGAGGTCTTCGACGGGACCCGGGTCACCCTCGAAGATCTCCAGGCGGACAACGAACTCGTCGTCGACGCCCAGTGCGCCTACTCCCGCACCGGCGAGGGCATGCACCGCTTCGTCGACCCCGAGGACGGCGAGGTGTACCTGTACACGCAGTACGAGCCCGCCGACTCCCGGCGCGTCTTCGCGGGCTTCGAGCAGCCGGACCTCAAGGCCCCGTTCCGCTTCGAGGTCCGGGCCCCGGAGGGCTGGACCGTGTGGAGCAACGGAGTCGGTGAACTCGCCGACGGCGTCTGGAAGTTCGCCGAGACGAAGCCGATCTCGACGTACATCACGGCCTTCGCCGCCGGCCCGTACCACTATGTGACCGACAACTACACCCGTACCTTCGACGACGGTACGACGCTGGAGATCCCGCTCGGCGCGATGTGCCGCAAGGGTCTGGCGCCCTACTTCGACTCCGCCGACGTCTTCCTCGTCACCAAGCAGGGCCTGGACTTCTTCCACGAGCACTTCGACTACCCGTACCCGTTCGGGAAGTACGACCAGGCGTTCGTGCCGGAGTACAACCTCGGCGCGATGGAGAACCCGGGACTGGTCACGTTCCGCGAGGAGTTCATCTTCCGCGGCAAGGTGACCCAGGCGTCGTACGAGGGCCGGGCGAACGTCATCCTGCACGAGATGGCGCACATGTGGTTCGGCGACCTCGTCACCATGGAGTGGTGGGACGACCTGTGGCTGAAGGAGTCCTTCGCCGACTTCATGGGCGCGTTCTCGCTGGTCGGGGCGACCCGTTTCAAGGACGGCTGGATCACCTTCGCCAACCGGCGCAAGGCGTGGGCCTACCGCGCGGACCAGCTGCCCTCCACGCACCCGATCACGGCGGACATCCGCGACCTCCAGGACGCCAAGCTCAACTTCGACGGCATCACGTACGCCAAGGGCGCCTCCGTACTGAAGCAGCTCGTCGCCTACGTCGGCCAGGACGCCTTCCTGGAGGGTGCGCGCCACTACTTCAAGCGGAACGCGTACGGCAACACGCGCCTCGGCGATCTGCTGTCCGTCCTCGAGGAGACCAGCGGGCGCGACCTGACAACCTGGGCGCGGTCGTGGCTCCAGACGGCCGGGGTCAACTCCCTCACCCCGCAGGTGATTCTGAGCGCGGAGGGCCGGATCACCGAGCTGGCCATCCTCCAGGAGGCCGCGGAATCACATCCCGAACTGCGCCCGCACCGGGTGGCGGTGGGCCTGTACCGCCGGACGCCCGACGGCACCGTGGACCGGTATGCGCGAGCCGAGCTGGACGTCGACGGACCCCGTACGGTCGTCGCCGAACTGGTCGGTGCCGAGGCCCCGGATCTCGTCCTGGTCAACGACGACGATCTGACGTACTGCAAGATCCGGTTCGACGAGGGCTCGTTGGCGACGCTGCGGGACCGGCTCGGCGAGATCACGGATCCGCTGGCGCGCGCGCTGTGCTGGTCGGCGCTGTGGAATCTCACGCGTGACGCCCTCATGCCGGCCCGTGACTTCCTCGACCTGGTGCTGCGGTTCGCGGGACGCGAGTCCGACATCGGTGTCCTGCAGATGCTGCACGCCTGGGCCGACTCCGCGCTCACCTTCTACGCCGCGCCCGACTGGCGTGCGGAGGGCGAACGTCTGCTCGCCGAAGGTGCGTTGAAGGAGCTGCGGTTCGCGGAGCCGGGCAGTCAGCACCAGCTGACCTGGGCCCGTTTCTTCGCGCGGGTCGCGTCCGGCGCGGCTGATCTCCAGCTCCTTCGGGGCCTGTTGGAGGGCACGGCGAAGATCGACGGACTCGATGTCGACCAGGAGCTGCGCTGGGCGTTCCTGGAACCGCTGGCCGCGCACGGGGGCGCCGACGAGGCCGCACTGGCCGCCGAACTCGCCCGCGACGACACGGCGTCCGGCAAGCGCCACCAGGTCCGCTGCCTCGCCGCCCGCCCCTCGGCGGCGGTCAAGGCCCAGGCCTGGGCCTCGGTGGTCGAGTCCGACGCCCTCTCCAACGCTCTCGTGGAGGCGACCATCGCGGGCTTCGACCAGCCGTCCCAGCGCGAGCTGCTCGCCCCGTACGCGGCGAAGTACTTCGCGGCGATCGAGCGCGTCTGGGCGGACCGCTCGATCCAGATCGCCATGGACGTCGTGAAGGGACTCTTCCCCTCCTTCCAGGACTCCCAGCAGACCTTGGACGCGACGGACGCGTGGCTCGCGGCCCACGAGAGCGCGGCACCGGCGCTGCGCCGACTGGTGCTGGAGGCGCGCGACGATCTGGCCCGCGCGTTGCGGGCCCAGGCGGTTGACGTAGCGGCCGCGGGCTGACGTAGGAGACCACCCCTGAGGGCACCGGTTGTGGCCGATGCCCTCAGGGGTGGTGAATTACCGGCGCACTCAGTGGTTACGAACTACAGATACTCAGACCCGTAACCCCTATTACTCCCCATCCGGAGCAGCGCCTTTCGGCACTCGAACGCCCGTACTTTAGGGCGGGCTTGTCCGGATTTGTCGACGAGCGTGTAACAGCGGTTAGAGCACGGCCCCGGCGCGGGAAACCCCGGTTCATGAACCACAACACCCCGCTCTCCCACACCCCCCACTCCCCCCGCCCCCTCCGTCACCTGTCCCACGTACAGCGGCGCGTGCTGACCACCGCTCAGCTGCGGGCGCACGGCGTGAGCGCCGCCGAGACGAACGAGCAGTGCCGGCCGGGCGGCCCCTGGCAGCAGTTCCTCCCGGGCGTCTACCTTCTCCACCCCGGCCCGCCCACCACCGAGGAGCGCCTGCACGCGGTCCTGATGTTCGCCGCCCGCTCCCCCGTCCAGTCGGCACCCGCGATCCCCGTCCAGCCGGGAGCCGAGGCGCCGCACGCCCCCCAGCCCTACGCGGACGCGCTCATCACCGGCCTGGCGGCGCTCACCCTGCACGGCTTCACCTCGGCTCCCCCGCTGCTCTCCCTCGACAAGATCGACGTCCTGGTCCCCCGCATGCGCCGCCTCCGCTCCACCGGCAGCGCCCGCATCGTCCGTACGCCGTCCCTCCCGACCCCCACGTACATCACCGGCGTCCCGGTCGCCCCCGTCCCCCGCGCCCTCGCCGACGCCGTCGCGGAGCTGTCGGACGCGAACGCCGTACGCCGTCTGCTGACGGAGGCGGTACGCGGCGGGCACTGCGAACCGGCCGCGGTCGTAAGGGAGTTGACCCAGGCCAAGCTGCTCTCGCTCCCCCATGTGGTGGACGCGGTGGACTCGCTCCTCGCCGAGGGCCGTTCGATCGCGGAGGACCGCCTGTACCGGATGGTCCAGGAGTTCGGCCTCCCCGACCCGGTCTGGAACGTCGACCTCCGTCTCCCCGGCGGCCCCCACCTCGGCGGTCTCGACGCCTACTGGCCGGAACAGGCGGTGGCCGTCGAGCTCGACACCCGCGCCCCCCGCCAGGACGAGGACGCCCTCTGGTCGGAGTACGCCCGCAAACGCGAGCACCTGGAACGCCTCGGCATCACCGTCGTGTACATCACCCCCAAGAAGCTGCGCGACACGATGGAGCAACAGGCCACCGTCGTACGCACCGCCCTGATGGCGTCGAACGACCGCGATCCAGCGGCCTATGTCGTGGTGCTGCCCCGGTAATGACGGACCGGGACCGCATCAGGAGGGGAGAGGAGGGACCACCGGCGCGCCGGTGGTCCCTCCTCGTGCGCGCGCAGCGAGCTGGGCGCGCACCGATTTCCCGACGTCCGCGCGAAGGCTACTTACCGCAGAACTCCGCCTCGATCACCGCCCCGCTGTCCCCCGACCAGTCGTTGTTGAAGTTGAAGGAGAGGGCGTGGCGGCCGTCGGGGGTTGTCAGGGAGACGGATGACGAGCCGTGGATGCCTCCCTCGTGGCCCCAGAGTTCGACTCCGCAGCCGAGTTCGAGGCCGATGAGGCCGAGGCCGTAACCGGCGTTCGGGGTCCCGTCGACCGAGATGGTGGTCTTCATCTCTTTGAGCTGCTGCGGCGGGAGGAGCTTGCCGCGGAGGAGGGCTGTGTAGAAGCGGTTCAGGTCGGAGGAACTGGAGATCATCTCGCCCGCGGCGGAGGCCAGGGAAGGGTTCAGTTCCGTGACGTCGTACGTCGGTCCCGTCGTCGTCTCGGCCAGCTTGCCGTAGGCGCGGCTGCTCGGCTGGGGCATCTTGGGGTTCGTGCCCGGGACGAGCGTGGCGTGCAGGTCCAGGGGCTCGATGATGCGGTCGGTGATCTCCGAGGCGAACGAGTTGCCGGTGACCTGCTTGATCACCATGCCGGCGAGGACGTAGTTCGTGTTGGAGTAGCTCCACGAGGTGCCCGGGGCGAAGTCCGGCTTGTGGGTCATGGCGATCGCGACCAGCTGGGCCGGGGTCACGGTGTCGTAGCGGTGCTCGAAGAAGCCGTCCTTCAGGAAATACGTACGGCCGAATTCCTCGTCGTCCGTGTAGTTGTTGATGCCGCTGGTGTGGTTGAGGAGCTGGCGGATCGTGATCAAACGTCCGTCGTGGCCGTTGCCCCGCACCACGCCGGGGAGCCACTTCTCCACCTTGTCGTCCAGCGACAACCGTCCCTCCGCCTCCAGTTGGAGCAGGACGGTGGAGACGAAGGTCTTGGTGATGCTGCCCACGCGGTAGCGGTCCGCCGTGCTGCGGGGCTCGTTCGTTTTGAGGTCGCCCACGCCTGACGTGGCGGACCAGGTGCCGTTCTTGTCCTTCGCCGTCGCCGTGACGCCCGGTACGCCGTCCTGCACGGCGGCGTCCATGGCCGCACGGGTGGCGCTGTGGTCGCCCTTGGCGGGAGCGGCCGCCACCGCGGGTCCGGCCAGGGCCGCCGTCAGCGCCAGCGCGGTCGCCGCCACCAGTCCCGTACGCAAGGGCGTGTGACGCATGTCGTTCATGGGGTCCCCGTTCATCGATGAGCTCGGTCGGGAAGGGGGACCCGGTGGGTGGGCGCGGAGGTTGCCTGGGCTTGATCGGTTGAGCGAGATCTAGCCCTTCTTGAGGACCAGCTCCGTGTTGCGGTCGCGCGAGGTTCCCCCCAGAGACGTGCTGGCGCCCGGCGCGTTGAAGGACAGCTCGCGGTAGAGGGCGGCAAGGCCCGTCTGGGTGAGGTCGGTGAAGTCCGTGGCCTGCGGGGCGGCGGACTCGACGAGAGTGGTGAAGAGGGAGATCGTGCCGTCCTTGTTGTCCACCAGCTCGATGACGCGGGCGAGTTGGGGGAAGTCGACGTGCGAGGCGGTGGAGATCTCCCAGAAGGACCGGCCGCCGGGCGCGGAGTGCGGGGTGATGGCGTTGCGGTGGATGTGGCCGTTCACCCAGGCCAGGACGTTGGCGTGGCTGCCGAGCGTGGCGAGGACGTCGTCACCGTCGTGTCGCTTCTCGTTCGGGCGGGCCGGGTCGGGGCGGGTGTTGCCCATCGACTCGCTGGTGTGGTGGCTGAAGACGACTGCGTACGAGTCCTTGTTGTCACGCAGCGTCTTGTCGAGCCACTTCAACTGGGCCGCCCCGAGGGAGCCTTGGTAGTGGCCGCCCGGGTCGGTGGTGTCGAGGCTGATGCCGATGACGTCGTCGGAGATGCGGAAGGAGTAGTACTGGGTGCCCGCGGCGACGTTCGCCGACGAGTAGCCATGTCCGACGGGGCCGACGCCCGCGTACGCCGGGTCGAGGTGTGTCCTGAGGTATTCGGCCGGGGTGAAGGGGGCGCGCTGCTCGTCCGGGGTGACCGAGCGCAGGTCGCGCGCGTGGGCCTCCATGAACTCGCGGTACCGCACACCCTTGGGGTCCGTGTCCTTCCTGATGGCGTCCTGAAGGGCCTTGGACTGCGCCGCCGACGCGTTCATCAGCTTCTTGCCGCCGACCGCGAAGTCCCTGAGGAAGGGGTTGCTGTGGGTGGCGAAGGTGCCGAGCGGCATGGCGTCGTGGTTGCCGACCGTGGAGTACCAGGGGAGGTTGAGGCCGGGGCTCTGCAGTTCGGCGGTCGCGGCCGCCAGGAAGCCGCCGATGTGCGGGAAGCCGGCCTGCTTGTCGGAGTCGCGGGTGGTCGAGTCGGGCTGCCAGTACTGCTTGAGGCCGCTGTTCTGGACACCCTCGTAGGCGCGCGGGTCGCCGGTGTTGGGGGTGATGCGGCCACCGCTCATCACCTTCATGAACCATTCCAGCTCGGACTTGGCGTTGTTGTCCGTGTTGTCGCCGGTGGTGATGGCGAAGTGCAGCGGGGAGCCGGTGACGGGCGCTCCCGGCAGCGAGTTGACCCGCTCGACGAGCGAGACCGCGCCCTGCACGGACAGGATCTCGTGCGGTCGCCAGGCATGGATGTCGGTCGAGCGCAGGAACTCCAGGCGCAGCGGGTGCTGGGTGTCCATCAGGTGCAGGTCGGTGAGCTGTACGAACGCGGCGAGCGCGGTGCGCCGGTCCGCCCGGCCCGACTTGGCCGAGGCCAGCTCGCTGCGCACGACCCGCCGCCAGCCGGGGCCGTCGCCGAGCCGCCGGTACCCGCCGGAGCCGGAGCGCGGGGTGGCGACGCTGCTCAGGGTGGTGCCGCGCGAGTACGGGTCGAGCCGGTCGATGGGGGCCCTGCGGGACACCGCCACCGGCGCCCCGCCCGCATCGGCGGCGGTCACGTCCGTGGCGGCCTCCGTCGCGGCGTGTGCGTCGGAGGCGGGCCGCAGGGCGAAGCCGATCCCCGCGGAGAGGGATACCGCGCCGGTGGCTGCCAGCAGGGTGCGGCGGTTGAGGTCGGATGCAGCGGCGACAGAGCGTATGCGCGACATGGCGCGGTCTCCCCGATTGCGAACGCGTCGACAGTGGTCGCGGGGGGCTCGCGTCGCGAACTCTCCGCTCATACTGGATCGTTGGCACCAGGGATGACCTGCGCGTTAACTGAGCCACAACGCGCAGCGCCGATCACCGTACGTGGATCTTGGACCACTCCGCCCGGCCATGGGCGTCCACGGAACCCACCTCGAACTGCCTGGAGGCGGTCACTCCGTGTTCATCTGCGGAGGGAACACGGGTGCGGAGGACGGGTTGCGGGCGGAGCGGGCGGTCGCGGGCGGAGCGGTCGCGGGCGCTCGCGGGTGAGCTACTTCGCCACGCGGCCCACGGCCGGCCGCTGCCTCCACAACGCAAGCCCGATATCGACCAGTCCGACCCGGTTCAGCCCGGATACGGCATCCAGTGGATGCCAGGCCGCGAGATCGGTCGAGCCGTCCACCTCGGAGCGCAGCTCGCCGCCGACGATCCGCCCTTCGTAGACGAGCCGCAGGGCGTGGTGGTCGGCGGTGACCCCCAGGCGGCGCGGAACCTGCCGCCGGATCGAGTCCACGCCGAGCAACCCGGTGGCCTCGAAGACATACCCCGTCTCCTCCTCGACCTCCCGGACGACGGTGTCGTAGGGGTCCTCGCCGTGGTCCATTCCGCCGCCGGGCAGCATCCACTCAGGGGTGCCGTCGTCGTCCCGGCCGCGGGCGAGCAGCAGCTCCCCGTCCCTGACACATATGGCGTAGGCCGCCACCCTCAACTCCTCGCGCACTCCGTGACGTTAGCGCGCCGGTTCCGGATTGGCAGCCGAATACTCGGGGGCGGTCCAGGTCAGCGGGCTGGCGGCAGGCGTCTCGACGACCTCGGCGACGATGAAGCGGACCGTGCGCTCCCCGTCCTGGTCGAACTCCGTGTGTGCCGTGCCGGTGAGCTGAAGCACCGACCCCGACACCCAGTCCAGGAAGAGCAGCCCGGCCCGCGGGTCGACGGACAGATTGCCGAGGGTCAGGAACATCGAGTTGCCGGGATAGTCGCGCCAGCTCAACTCATGGGGCGAAGCGGCGCGTACGAAGCCGGGGTTGCCGCCCCGATGACTGGCGTCGGCGCCGTGCTCGTGCACGGTGGCGAGGAAGAAGGTGTCGGAGGACTCGATGAACTCCCGTTGCTCCGGGGTGAGTTCGTGACCTCGCCGAGCCGTGGTGGAGGCGCGGTCCACCGTCTCGTACGACTCCCTGCGCTGGAGGTACTTCGGGCAGTTGGAGAAGACCTGGTCGGCCTCGACCGCGAAGCCGCGGACTGTGGGCCGCGCCCGGCCGTTGAGGCGCATACGGCGGCGGGTGCGCGGGTCGAGCGCGATGGTGCCGACGGGGGTGTCCGGCGCGCGGAGCGCGGTGGCGAGCGGGTCGCCCGCACCGACTCCGCCCACCACCGAGATCCGGTGAGGACCCGTGGCCCGCACGAACCCTGGCTCGCCCGTGAGCAGCGAGGCCCACACCGCACCGCTCGCCGGGTCCGCCGCGCCGAGCACCAGCATCGGCTGCCGCTCCAGGAAGGCGGCGGCCACCGGCCGGATGCCCTGCCCGACGGCCTGGCCCTGATGGTCGGCGATCCCGCGCACGCCGACCCTGTCCTGCACGGCGCGCGAACCGGCGTGATACGTCATGGCGCGTCCCTCTCTTGGAGGAGGCGGCTAGAAGAAGCCGCGGATCGAACTCTTAGAAGAAACCGCAGGTCGGAGCGGACTCGGACGGTGCCGGCGCCCCCTCGGCGCCGCTCGGCGCGTAGATCTCCAGGCGGGTGCCGTCCGGGTCGTGGAAGAAGATGCCGCCGGACGCCGCGCCCTCACCGTGGGCGACCACACCGTCGTACGCGAACTCCACGCCGTGGTCGCGCAGAGCCGTCTCGTACGTCCTGACCTGGTCGAGCGAGTCCACTTCCAGCGCGAGGTGGTGCAGGCCGGCCCGGTCGGTGTCGTACGACCCCTGCGCCTGCTGCCAGAGCGTGAGGACGAGGCCGCTGTCGCCTCCCAGGAACGCGTACCGCCGGTCCTCCTCCTTGCCCTCGCCGATCACCCCGAAGCCCAGCACGTCGCGGTAGAAGCCGAGCGAGCGGTCGAGGTCCGTGACGTTCAGACCGATGTGGCCGGTGCGCGGAGTCATGACAGTCCCCTCTGTCGATGGGCAGGCCCTCTCGGAACCTAACCTCTGTAATCGAGATTAAAGGTTAGAATCGATGAGCGCAACCGGTCACATAACCTTGAGCGGTTAGCAGCGAAGGGAGCCGCCACCATGTCCGCCACCTCCGACCCGCGCCCGCTCACCGGGGAGCCGGTCTCGCTCGACCTGCTCAACACCCGCTGGATGCATGAGGGGACCGTGCGGGATCTACTGACGGACACCGACGGGCTGGCGGTGTGGCTGGCGGACAACCGGCTCGACTTCCCGGCCGACGACGCCGTCCTGTGGCACACGCTCCAGGCGCGGGACGCCCTGGGAGCCGTCGTCGACGGGTCCCTGACCGAGGGGGCCGGCGGCGTCGACGCCGTCCTCGCGCACGGGCGGGTGCGTCTCACGCTGACCACCCAGGGGCAGGGCGAGAGCCCCGAGTTCAGCGACCCGTCCTGGGGGCCGGCCTGGCTCGCCGCGCGCGACTATCTGGACCTGCTGAGCACCGCCCCCGACCGGATCCGCGGCTGCGCCCACGAGTCCTGCATCCTGCACTTCTTCGACACCTCACGGAACGGCACCCGCCGCTGGTGTTCGATGGCAGGGTGCGGAAACCGCGCGAAGGCGTCACGGCATTACGCGCGCCACACGAAGGGCGACTGAAAAGGGGCAAGTTGCCGCCTTTCGTGATTCATCCCCCACGGCGCACAGGGGGTTTTCCCCACATGCCCATATCGATTCGGTCAACTCTCCCTAAACATCCTTCCCATGCGTAAAGCTGAGCGATCATCCGGGATCACCTCCCGGACGTCCGCGGCCGGAACAGATCGGCCCCGGTCTCTCACCCGCTCGCTCCTTTACCTACAGGGATGCTGATGACCCCCGACTCTCAGCGCGCTCCGATATCGGGCGCGAGACGCGTGGCCCGGATAGCCGTGGCCGCGGGACTGGTGGCCGCGCTTTCCGCGGCCGGGCCGATACCCATGGCCTTCTCCGCAGGAACCGACACTCCGGTGGCGGACCCCGTCGTCAAGTCCGCGAGCGAGAAGCTCGGTTCGGACGACGCGGACCTCCTCGCCGACGCCAAGGCGGCCGGCGACAAGAACGTCACGATCATGATCGCCACCGCTCCCGGCCAGACCGAGCAGGTCGCCGGCCAGCTGAACGCGGTGAAGGGTGGCTCGGTAGGCGAGACCTACGACGAGCTCGGCTACGTCCGCGCCACCGTCCCGACGGCCAAGGCCGACTCCGCCATCGAGGCCGCGACGAAGCTGCCCTCGGTGCACGGGATCGACCTGCGCCAGGAGATCGCGCTCGACGACCCGACACCGAGCGCCGACACCGCCAAGACCTCGGGCAACGTCTCGACGGCGGCCACTTACCCGGCCCCCTCCAAGACCACGCCCGCCGAGAACCCGTACAACCCGTCCTTCGAGACGGGCGCCGTCGACTTCGTGAAGAAGAACCCGAAGGCGGACGGCCGGGGCATCACCATCGGCATCCTCGACTCCGGTGTCGACCTCGGGCACCCGGCGCTCCAGAAGACCACCACCGGCGAGCGCAAGATCGTCGACTGGGTCACCTCGACCGACCCGATCCTGGACAGCGACGCGACCTGGCGCCCGCAGATCACCCCGGTGGCCGGGCCCACCTTCACCTACAGCGGCAAGACCTGGACGGCGCCCGCGGGCTCGTACCAGGTCAGCCTCTTCCGGGAGTCCTCGACCGCGGGCGGCGACGCCGCGGGCGACGCGAACCGGGACGGCGACACCACGGACACGTGGGGCCTCCTGTACGACGCGGCGGCCGGCACGGTCCGCGTCGACCTGAACAACAACGGCGACTTCAGCGACGACACCCCGCTGAAGCCGTACAAGGACGGCTACCAGGTCGGCTACTTCGGTACGGACAACCCGTCCACCGACGTCGTCGAGCGCCAGCCGTTCGTCGTGGAGATCCGCAAGGATGTCCCGATGGACCCGTACGGCGGGACCTGGGTCGGCAAGAAGGCCGACTTCGTCAACATCGGCGTCATCGAGTCCGAGCACGGCACGCACGTGGCGGGCATCACCGCCGCGAACGGCCTGTTCGGCGGCAAGATGAACGGCGCGGCCCCCGGCGCGAAGATCGTCTCCTCGCGCGCCTGCACCTGGACCGGCGGCTGCACCAACGTCGCGCTCACCGAGGGCATGATCGACCTCGTCGCCAACCGCGGCGTCGACATCGTCAACATGTCGATCGGCGGCCTGCCCGCGCTGAACGACGGCAACAACGCGCGCGCCGAGCTCTACACGCGCCTCATCGACACCTACGGCGTCCAGCTGGTGATCTCCGCGGGCAACTCCGGCCCCGGTGCCAACACCATCGGCGACCCCGGCCTGGCCGACAAGGTCATCTCGGTCGCCGCGTCCATCTCCAAGGAGACCTGGGCCGCCAACTACGGCTCGAAGGTGGAGAAGAAGTACGCGCTGCTGCCCTTCTCCTCGCGCGGCCCGCGTGAGGACGGCGGCTTCACGCCGACGCTCACCGCGCCCGGCGCCGCGATCAACACCACGCAGACCTGGCTGCCCGGCGGCCCGGTCGCCGAGGCGGGCTACTCGCTGCCGGCCGGTTACTCGATGCTGCAGGGTACGTCGATGGCGTCCCCGCAGGCCGCGGGCGCTTCGGCGCTGCTGCTGAGCGCCGCCAAGCAGAAGGGCATCGACCTCACCCCGGCCACCCTGCGCACGGCGCTGACCTCAACCGCCGATCACATCAAGGATGTTCAGGCGTACGAGGAGGGCGCGGGCCTCATCAACATCCCCGACGCGTGGAACTCCATCAAGGCCGGCGCGACCGCCCACGACTACACGGTGAAGGCGCCGGTCGACACCGCGATCGACTACGCGCTGGCGACCCCGGGCTTCGGCACGGGTCTGTACGACCGTGAGGGCGGCCTCAAGGCCGGCCAGAAGAAGACGTACGACGTCACCATCACCCGTACGTCCGGCGCCGACAAGGCGCTCACCCACGAGCTGTACTTCGAGAACAACGCCGCCGGCACCTTCAAGATCGTCGGCTCCGACGTGATCAAGCTCCCGCTGAACCAGCCGGTGACCGTCAAGGTCCAGGCCGCGCCGAAGTCGGCCGGTCTCAAGAGCGCGATCCTTGAGGTCGACGACCCGAAGACCGAGGGCGTCGACAAGCAGATCCTGTCGACCGTCGTCGTCTCCGCGCCGGTCAACTACACCTACTCGACGTCGAGTTCGGTGCAGCGCAACAGCAGCACGTCGTACTTCGTCACGGTCCCCGAGGGCGCCAAGTCCCTCGAGGTCGCGATCGGCGGGCTGAAGGCCACGAGCCAGACCCGGTTCATCGCCATCCACCCGTACGGCGTTCCGGTCGACAACACCAGCACCCCGTACTGCTACAACAACTACCTCGACGGCAACGGCTGCAAGCCCGACGTGCGTTCGTACGCGGACCCGCAGGCCGGCGTCTGGGAGATCGAGGTCGAGTCGCGCCGTACGTCGCCGCTGCTCGACAACCCGTACAAGCTCGACGTCTCCGTGCTCGGCGTGGCCTTCGACCCGGCCGTCGTCACCGTCCCCGAGGCCAAGGTCGGCACCCCGGCCCCCGCCTCCTGGACCGTGAAGAACAACTACGCCGCGCTCGACGGCACCCTCAAGGGCGGCCCGCTCGGCTCCTCGCTGACCACGCGGCCGACCATCGCCGACGCCGACACGCAGACGACGACGGTCGAGGTGCCCGCGGGCGCCGAGTCCCTCGACGTCGCCATCGGCAACGTCTCGGACCAGGCGGCCGACCTCGACCTGACGGTGTACAACGCCGCCGGGACCGTCGTCGGTCAGTCCGCCGACGGCGACTCCGAGGAAGCCGTCTCCATCCCCTCACCCGCCGCCGGTACGTACACCGTCGAGGTCGTGGGCTACTCGATCCCGTCGGGCTCGACCGCGTACGACTACCAGGACGTGTTCTTCTCGTCCGCGCTCGGCACGGTCAACGTCGACGAGTCCACTCCGGTGAAGCTCGCCACCGGCGCCTCGGCCTCGGTGTCCGCCTCGGTCACCGCCGCGGCCGCGGCGCCCGAGGGACGCGAGTTCTTCGGACAGGTCCAGCTGGTGAACGCGCGCGGCACGGTCGCGGGCCTCGGCAGCGTGAAGATCGAGAAGGTTACGCCGTAGCTTCTACGGCTTCGGGGCGGGCGTCCGGTTACGGGCGCCCGCCCTTTCTCATGCGCCAGATCATTCGCAGGCGCATCTCATGCGCTCGGTCATTCGCAGGCGAGTCTCGTGCGGCCGGTCATTCGCAGGCGCATCTCATGCGGCCGGTCATTCGCAGGCGGCGTCGCCGAGTTCGCGGGAGTCGGGCAGCGCGTCGAGGATCCAGGTCCGTTCCCTGGCGATCTCCTGCTCACTTGTCGTCCACATGTCGGGCGACGCCTCGCCCCCCGCGATGCCGACCATGACGTGGTCGCCCTTCTGTAGCCGTGGGTCGATGTCCTCGTCCATCAGGAAGGTGATCCGGTCCTCCCCCTTGTCCGGCTTGTAGTAGCGGCTCACGTCGAGCGTGATGCGGTCCTGGGCGGTGCCGGGAAGCGGCTCGACCTGCGCGACCGTGCCCTCGACGATGAGGCGGGAGCAGGCGATGTAACCCGGGGCGCTCAGCTTGGAATCCCCGCCGTCGTCCTCCTGAACACCTGCGGCCTTGTCCGCGCTCGACGACCCTGCGTCGCCCACGCCCTGCCCGGCCTGCACCACGAGCCAGCCCATGCCTGCCATCAGGGCGGCGGCGCACGTGACAGCGAGCGCGCCGAGGGCGACCCTCAGGGGGCGTCGATTCCTGGGGGCGCGTACATACACCGGCTTGACCGCCGTGGCCGTCTTCGCGTTGTCCGCCAGCGCGTCACCGATGAGCGTCAACTGCTCGCGCAGCAGCGCCACATCAGCGAGAGCCGACCCGTGCTCCGCCATGAACTCGGCGTCGTCCTGGGCTCCTTCGGGCAGCGGTTCGTCCGTGATCGCGGCCAGGAGCGCGTCGACACCTTCGTACTCGGCCACGTCACACCACCTCGTCCTCGTGCAGGCGGGCGCGCAGAGCCCGTACCGCCGTGTGCAGCCTGCTCTTGACCGTGCCCTCCGGGATGCCGAGCTCCTCGGCGATGCCGCGGACGGGCAGGTCGGCGTAGAAGCGCAGGACGAGGACCTGGCGCTGGGCGTCCGGCAGCTCGTCCAGGCCCTGGGCGACGGCGAGCGACAGCACGCTGGAGTCCTCGTCCGAGGAGTGGTCCAGCTGCCGCAGCGAGGCCAGGCGTTCGCCTATCCGCTCCTGGCGGCGCTTGGAACGGTGCCAGTCCATCGCCAGGTTGGAGGCGACGACCGCCGCCCACGCCGACACGTCACGCGGCGCCTCGTCCCCCTTCGCCGCGCGCTCCAACAACCGCAGGCGGACCTGCTGAACCCCGTCCGGCAGGTCCGCCTGCGGTACTCCGCCGAGCGCGAGCACCGCTCGCACCCGGCGTTCCTGCGCCGCGTCCAGGGGGTCGTCCACACCGTGGCGGCCCCCCTGGCCGCGGCGGGCCTTTCTGCGCAGCACAGCACCCCTCCCCTCCCGCGTTTCCCCTACGACGCCGGGGCGGGCCGGAACGTTCGCCTGATCCGGCGTTCTTTTTCCGACGCGCCCCGGAGTCGTACGTCACACCGGTCCGGATACCGGAACAAGGCCCAGGCAGCAAGGCTTGCGGTCCGTCGCGGCGCCGGGCGGAATTCTTCCCCGCCCCGCGTCCCACTCCTCGGGTGGCACGGCGAAAGGATTGGACACACGGGCACTGGTCAGACGCATGATGGAAGCGCCGGACCACGTAATACGCAAGCAGAGGGAGTCGCCGTGAGGGTCGGAATCGTCGGAGCCACCGGTCAGGTCGGCACAGTCATGCGCAGGATCCTGGTCGAGCGGGACTTCCCCGTCGACGAGCTGCGCCTGTTCGCCTCGGCCCGCTCGGCCGGGTCGGTCCTGGACGGTGTGACGGTCGAGGACGCGTCCACGGCCGACTACTCGGGCCTGGACATCGTGCTGTTCTCGGCGGGCGGCGCGACCTCGAAGGCGCTGGCCGAGAAGGTCGCCTCGCAGGGCGCGGTCGTGATCGACAACTCCTCGGCCTGGCGCCGGGACCCGGACGTACCCCTCGTGGTCTCCGAGGTGAACCCGCACGCGATCGCGGACCGCCCCAAGGGCATCATCGCGAACCCGAACTGCACGACGATGGCCGCGATGCCGGTCCTCAAGCCGCTGCACGAGGAGGCGGGCCTCGAAGCGCTCGTCGTCGCCACCTACCAGGCGGTGTCCGGCTCCGGCGTCGCGGGCGTGGCCGAGCTGCACGGCCAGGCCCTCAAGGTCGTCGCGGACGCCGACAAGCTCACCCACGACGGTGAGGCGGTCGACTTCCCCGAGCCGCAGGTCTACAAGCGCCCCATCGCCTTCAACGTGCTCCCCCTCGCCGGTTCGATCGTCGACGACGGTCTGAACGAGACCGACGAGGAGCAGAAGCTCCGCAACGAGTCCCGCAAGATCCTGGAGATCCCCGCCCTCAAGGTCTCCGGCACCTGCGTCCGCGTTCCGGTCTTCTCCGGGCACTCGCTCCAGGTGAACGCACGCTTCGCGCGTCCGCTGAGTGCGGAGCGCGCCACGGAGCTCCTGGCCGGCGCCCCCGGCGTCGTCCTCTCCGACATCCCCACCCCCCTCCAGGCCGCCGGCAAGGACGCCTCCTACGTAGGCCGCATCCGCCCCGACGAAACCGTCGACCATGGCATCGCCCTCTTCGTCTCCAACGACAACCTCCGCAAGGGCGCTGCCCTGAACGCGGTCCAGATCGCGGAACTGGTGGCGGAGGAGCTGAAGGGCTGAGGTTCGGGGGGCGGGGGTGGGTTTTTTCGCCCCCTCCGCCCCTGCCCATTCCCGTCCCCAGGGGGGGGTGGGGCCCCGGGCCCCCCCCCCACAACCACCCACCGGCGCAAACAAAAAAGC
>NZ_JBFBEA010000060.1:0-11947 GCF_040683495.1 Streptomyces sp. NPDC093544
CCTGGCTCGTGGTGGGAGGCCTGCCGGGCACCGCCGCCCCCCAGAACCACTCCGCCGAAGCGGTCGCCCCCATCGCCGACGAAGCACCCGGCTACGCCGTCGAGGACTTCAACTACCCCGGAGCCGCCAAGATCCTCGCGGAACAGGGCATCACCCTGAAGCGCGGCGACGGCCACATCGTCCTCGCCACCTGCGCCGCCGACACCGGCCAGCTCGAGGTCTGGGCCCGCAACTCCGACAAGGTCTGCTTCCACGTCACCGGCAACTCCGGCTACCTGACCCTGGAAATCCCCTCGGTCTACCTCATCAAGGGCAACGACTACACGGCCCAGGTCGACATGACCGTCGGCACCGAAGAGAAGTCCTACGACATCGCCAAGAACACCTGGACCCCGGTCGGCGAAAGCGCCGACGAGCAGGGCCGCGAATTCCTGCTCGTCGAAATCAGGACCACCAAGTAACAGACCGGACCCCCAGCAGCACACCGGACCCCCGGACAACACACACCACGTCCGGACTGCACTACTCACGTCCGCGCTGCACTGCTCGCGTCCGCGCCGCTGCTTGGCGACTCCCTCATCAGCCTTCCGCCGTCCGGTACCCACCGGACCGGCAGACCTCATACCAGGGACATCATGATCACCCAGCACACCAGACCCGCCCGGCTCCTCGCACTGGCCGCGGCACTCCTCACGGCCCCCCTCGCGCTGACCACCGCGCCCGCCGAGGCCGTCACCGGCGCCCCCGCCACCACCACCGCGTACAACTACACAGCGCGCCTGGACATCGGCAACGGCACCCGCGCCTGCACCGGCACCCTCGTCGACTCCGACTGGCTGCTCACCGCCGCCAGTTGCTTCGTCGACAACCCGGCCGCCGGACTCACCGTCCCCGCCGGCGCACCCCAACTCCCCACCACCGCGACGATCGGCCGCACCGACCTCACCACCACCACCGGCACCGTCACCCAGGTCGTGGAACTCGTCCCGCGCACCGACCGCGACCTCGTCCTCGCCCGCCTCGCCCGGCCCGTCCCCACCACCACCGCCACCCCCATCACCCTGGCCACCACCGCACCCACCACCGGCGAACAGCTCACCGCCGCCGGCTACGGCCGCACCTCGGACGAGTGGGCCCCTCTGAAGCTGCACACCGGCACCTTCTCCGTCACCGCCACCGACACCACCACCGCCGGCATCAACGGCCAGCCCGGCACCGCGATCTGCGCCGGCGACGCCGGCGGCCCCCTCGTCCGCCTCACCGGCACCCAGACCACCCTCGCCGGCATCAACAGCCGCTCCTGGCAAGCCGGCTGCTACGGCACCGACACCACCGAAACCCGCACCGGAGCCATCACCACCCGCATCGACGACCTCGCATCATGGGTCACGACCAACGTCAACGCCCCGCATCCGCTCACCAACACCGGGACCGGAAGGTGCCTGGCTGTCCCCGGCGCCAGCACCGAAAACCTGGTCGGCCTGATCCAGTGGACCTGCACCGGCAACAACGAACAGCAGTGGCAGTTGGAGAGCGTCGCCGGCGGAAACGGCGACCGCTTCCGGGTCAGGAACGTCAACAGCAACAAGTGTCTCGCCATGCCCGCCGGCAACACCGACGACCTCACCCAGGCCATTCAGTGGACCTGCTCCAGCAACACCGACCAGACCTGGATCCACGACAGCCTCAACCGGCTGCGGAACCTGAACAGCGACAAGTGCCTCGCCATCGCCAACTCCTCCACCGTCATCGGTACCAAGGCCATTCAGTGGCCGTGCTCGACGAACACCGACCAGAGGTGGGTCTGGTAACACGCTGACCGGCGCAACCGTGCGCGGTTGTCACCGCCAGGGCGGCCTTCCCCGGAAGGCCGCCCTTCGCGATCCGAGGCGGCCACGTCGGATACCGGCGAATCGGAACCGAACGGTCCGCCGAGACGGTCAGTACGGGCCGCGCATCGTTGGTGAATCCGTAACCTGGGCGAACGTTTAGGTTCACCATCTGGGAATCGTCAAGCAGGCGACAGGCCATGGCCACAGCTCTACCATCGCGTAATGCGCCTCTCCGAGCTCGAAGAAGCCAATGCTCGTACGTTGGCCCACTCCACCACCGTCCGACCGGTCGCCGCGGGTGAAATCATCCGTACTCACCGCAAAAAGTACCCTTTTCGCGGCTTCGTCGAGATTGAGTCCCCGTACTGTCCGCCCTTCGTCATGTTCTGTCTGAACGATGACGCGGTCGCCCTCGAAACCCTGTGGAACGGGCACTTCGGCTACGAGCCCGGCAGCCTCGCGACGTGGGCACGGCTGGCCGCGAAGAGCGAGACGATCGCGGACGTCGGCGCGCACGTCGGGTACTTCTCGATGATCGCCACGCTCGCGAACCCGGCGGCGAAGGTGCACTCGTTCGAGCCGGTGGACCAGGTCCACGCCCGCCTCGCGGTGAACGTACGGGCGAACGGCGCCACGAACGTGAAGCGGTACCAGGCTGGAGTGTCGAGCGAGGCCGGGTGGGCCGACATCAGCGTCCGCTTCTCGGCGAACCTCCTGTCGACCGGCTCGTCCCTGGAGCAGGTTCCCGAGGGCGCCGAGCTGAAGCGCATCAAGCTGCTCACGCTCGACGAGGTGTTCGCCGACAAGAAGCTGGACCTCATGAAGATCGACGTCGAGGGCCACGAGATGTCGGTTCTGAAGGGCGCTCGACAGGTGCTGAAGCGCGACCGGCCGCACGTGATCCTTGAGGCGCTGGTCAACGCGCCCCTGGACCCGCTTCTCGACGAGTTCGGCCCGCTCGGCTACGACTGCCACTGGATCGCCGAGGCCGACGGGTCACTCGTCCCGTCGACCGCCGCCCGACCCAAGGGCACACGGAACCTGCTGTTCGCGCCCCGCGACTAGGTTCCCCGGGGGGCGAGTGGGAGGCCGGGGAGCGCGCGACGCGCCGCCCCGGCCAGGCCCTGGCGTGGCTACCACACGGCTACCGCACAGCTAGCGCAGATCCTGCGGGACGTCGGCGAACGACGGTGACGGTGTCACCGGCCCCGCCCGGTCCAGCAGCCCCGTACGGGCCGCCAACGCCGCCGCCTCCAGCCGCGACCCCACACCCAGCTTCATCAGCACCCGCTGGACATGCGTCCGTGCCGTGGACGGCGCGATCCCCATGCCGGCCGCGATGAGCCGCGTATCCTCGCCGTCCGCGACCCGCACCAGGACCTCCACCTCTCTCGGCGTCAGCATCTGGAGCAGCCGCTGGCCCTCGTCGTCGGGCTGGGCGGCCGGGTTGAGCAGTTCACTGAAGGCGCCCTGGAGCAACTGCGGCGCAACGGCCGCCTCCCCCGCTCGCGCCTTCATGATCGCGCGCTCGACGCCTTCTATGCGCTCGTCATGACGTACGTATCCGGAAGCGCCGGCCGCGAACGCGGCAGCGATGCCGCGCGGGTTCGGGACCGGGCCGAGAACCAGGACCGCCACCTGCGGGCGCTCCTTCTTGATCTTCACCACCGGGTCGAAGATCCCCGGCTGTGCGGGTGTCGCCGTACCGATCAGGCACACCTCGGGTGCCCTTGTGATCACCAGCTCCGCCGCCCCCGCGGCCGGCGCCGCGGCGGCGAGCACCCGGTGCCCGCGCAGCTTCAACGCCGAGGCCAACGCCTCCGCGAGCAGTCGGTGGTCGTCGACCACCATGAGCCGCACTCCCATCGAGCAACCCCCCAGTTCCCCCAAGCATCTCCACTGGTTCCCCGTGGATTAGGAGCCCCCCGGCTCTCCATCCACCGGAAGCTACACGCTTGTTCGACGTTGCGCTTCCCCTACTGGAGAGAAGTGCCCCGGATTACCGAAATTCCTCACATTCGGGAGTGATGAGAGGTTAAGAGTTACTCGGTGCCGAACCCGAGGGCGGTGTACTCCTTGTCATCCGCGGAGTACGGCTTGGCGATCAGGTCCTTGCCCATGAAGAGGCGACCGCTGGTGAACAGCAGCTCGGAGCTCTTGGGGACCATGGAGCTGATGGCGCTCAGGACGCTGTCGGAGGCCGAGGTCTCCAGCAGTGTCGTCTGCTTCAGCGATGTGCCGTCCACGGAGAGGACCTGAGGACCCTTGTCGACCGAACCGTCCCGGTAGGCGAGGACGTTCCCGCCGTCCATGCGGATCGGGAAGATCTCGTTGCCGTCGCCCGCGTCGATCCTGTCGCCGGTGGTCTTGCCGGTGGCCAGCGAGAAGGAGACGATCTCGTTGGTCTGGGTGTACTCGGCGGCGCCGTCGTGCTCCTTGGTCGGGACGTAGAGCTTGTCGTTGCCCACCACGATCGCCTTGCAGGCGTACACCTCTCCGACACCGCAGTCGTGGGCGTACTTGCCGTCCTCCAGCGTGATCTTGATACGCAGCTTGCCGTTGTCGTCCAGTGAGAAGACGTCCGTGGCACCGGTGACGGTGATGTCGGCGGAGTCCACACCGAAGACGACGGGCTTGGTGGAGATCACCTTGGCGTTGTCGATGCCCTTGGGGAGCTTGTAGGTCCACTTCACGCTGCCCGACGTCGGGTCGAGGAGCTGGACCTCGTACGTCTCACTGCCGAAGTCACCGCACTTGCGGACCGCGACCAGCTGTTCCCCGCCCGCGTAGCCGACGTCCGAGCACGTGTCGACCTTCGGCTGCCACAGCACCTTGCCGGACTTCACCTCGAAGGCGGCTCCGCCGTCGTAGCCGCCGCCGACCGCGACGGTGGTGCCGGAGATGGTGACTTCCTCGAACGCCACCTTCCGGCCGCTGCTCTCGGCGCTCTTCGACCAGAGCTGCTCACCGGTGCTCACGTCGAACGCGGTGACCTGCGTGCAGTCCTCGTGATCGCCCTTGCTGTTGCGCTCGGTCGCCTCGGAGACCACGGCGGCGATGCCGTCCTGGGTGACCTCCCGCGAGCCCGCACAGGTCTGGCCGGACAGCGGAAGCGTCCACTTCTTGCTGCCGGTGGCCGGGTCGTAGCCGACGATCTCGTTGACACCGCTCTTGGCGTACACCGAGTCGGTGAGCCAGGAGCCCACGACGCTGTCGATCTGGTCGTCCTTGACCTCCGGCGCGGGCACCTGGAGGAGGACCGCGGCGCTCGGGTCGGCCGGGGCCTTCTCCTTGCCTCCGCCGCCACTCGGGGTGTCGTCGCCCTTGTCGTCCTTGCCCCCGGTACCACCTGTTGTGCCCGAGGAGTTGTTCTTGCTGTCGTCCGTGCCGGAGGAGTTCGCGTACCAGACACCGCCGCCGATGATCAGCGCGACGGCCACCACGGCCGCCACGATGATGACCACCGAGCTGTTGAACTTCCGCCCACCGCCTCCGCCTTGGGGCGCCGGCGCGTAGGGCTGCTGCTGCGGGTAGCCGTACGGGGGCTGCTGCTGGGGGTAGCCGTAGCCCGGCTGCTGACCGCCGTCCTGGGGCGACGGCGGGGCCTGCGGATAGCCGTACGGCTGCTGCGGCGGGGTGGGCGGAGCCGCCTGCGGATAGCCGTAGCCGGGGCCCTGCGCGGGCGTCGGGGGCGTCGGGGGCGTCGGGGCACCGAACCCGCCCGGGGGCGGACTCTGGGGCGCACCGAAACCGCCCGGAGGCGGGTCCTGAGGTGCACCGAAACCACCCGGAGGCGGGTCCTGGGGCGCACCGAAACCACCCTGCGGGGGCTGGTTCGGGGGTGGCGGGGGCGGCGGCTGGCTCATGACGTGGGTACCTCGGATGTCCGGACGAAAGAGGAGGTGGGAGGGGAGACGGCGGAGGAAGGAGAGAGGCCGGTCACTCGCCGAACGCCAGCATCAACTTCTCCTTCTCGTCGCCCGTGCCCGTGAGCCGGGTCGTGGAGATGTAGAAGCGCCCGTCCACGTAGTCGATCGCCTTCGAGTAGAAGCCGCTCTCGATGTCCGCGGTGCCCTGCGGGTTCTGCAGCAGCTTCGTGGTCTTGTGGCTGCTCCCGGTCGTCGGGATCGACACGACCTGGCCACCGGCGTCGTACGACGGCTTGACGTACGCGATGAGATTCGTGCCGTCCGTCCTCAGCGGCAGCATCGACTCGTCGGACGGGGACTTGACGCGCCACTTCTCCTTGCCGGTTGCCAGGCTGATCGCGACGACCTCGTTGGCGCCGGTCGTCACTTCGGTCGGCAGGTACAGGGTGTTGGCGTCGGCGACCGCACCGGTGCAGCCCTGGAGGTCACGGGTGAGGATCGCCCAGCCGCACTCGGGCGCGAAGGACTCGTCGACGTCGACCTGGGAGAGGAGCGTGCCGTCGCTCTTCAGGGTGGAGACGTTCCACTGGTCCTTCTCCTCATTGGTGAGGTAGAGGACGACGGGGTCGACGGAGTAAGTACGCCCGACCGTCCAGCCCTTGGGGATCGTCTTGGTCCACTTGACCTTGCCGGTCGCCGGGTTCAGCTCCTGGACCTCGTCGTGCTCGTTGTCGGTACTGGCGCCGCAGGAGGAGACGGCGAGCAGCTTGGCGCCGCCCGTGAACGCGGCGGGGTAGCAGGACTGCCCGTACTTCCCCTTGTCCCAGAGCTTCTTGCCGGTGGCGGCGTCGTACGCGGTGCCCGACATCGAACGGCCGACCATCAAGGTGTCGCCGACGAGGGAGAGCGCGATGGACAGGGCACTGTCGAAGAGCCCGCCGTCGGCGACCTCCGCGGTCCAGCCCTTCGCACCGGTGGCGAGGTCGATCTCCTGGAGCTGGTTGCACTTGGCGCTGTCGCCCGCACCGTTCATGTAGGCGATGACGACCTTGTCCGCGGACGTCTTCTGCGGGGTGACCGCGCAGATCTTCTGTGGGAACGTGAGCGTGTCCCAAGCGGGCTGCCCGTCACCGACGTTGTACGCGAAGAGCTGCTTGTACGCCGCCTTCACCGCGACCTTGTCGGTGACCCACTGGCCGGGGGCGTCGGCGCCGGAACCGGGCGCGTCGGGCGCCTCCTTGTACCAGAGCACCTTCGACTCACCGGCCTGACGGCCCTCGTTGAGGTTCTCGGGGTCCTCGCCGCCGTCGCCGCTGCCGTCACCCGGGTTGACCGGGGCGGCGGAGCCCGTGGCCTTGCCGTCGTCGCTCTTCTCCGCGACCGGCTTCTTGCCTTCATCGTCACCGCCGCTGCTGACGGCGTACACGGTGCCGCCGATGACGAGCAGCGCGGCCACCGCGGCGCCGATGATCACCGCGGGCTTGCCCTTGAAGGGGTTCCTGGAACCGCCGGGGGGCGGGGTGTTGGGTGCGCCCGGGTACTGCGCCTGAGGCGGATAGCCGTAGCCGGGTTGCTGGCCGTAGGGGCCGGGCTGGCCGTACGGACCTTGGCCGTACGGGCCCGGCTGCTGCGGCTGGCCGTACGGGCCCGATTGGCCGTAGGGGGCGGGCTGTTGGGGGTATCCGTAGCCCGGCTGGGGGGCTCCGGTGGGCGGCGCCTGCGGGGGCGCGGGGGCGTGCGGGGGTTGCGCGGGCGGGGTCGGGGCACCCTGGGGTGCGCCTTGAGGCGCGCCGTGCGGTGTGCCAGGTGGTGAGTTCGGCGGCGTACTCGGGGGCGCGCCGAAACCGCCCTGCGCACGCGGATCCTGCGGCGGGCCGAACCCACCTGCCCCCGACTGGTCCTGCGGTGCTCCGAAGCCGTCCTGCGGCTGATTCGGCGGCTGACTCATCAGCGCGTCCCCCTCTTCACTGATGTGGCGCCCCACCGGCGGCGCTGGATTCCCGCCATACCCGGTGGTTCTCAGACTTTTCTCAGACGGCTCTTTCTATCACTGTGAGGACGTGTGACACCGGGCCGGTGCTCCCCCTGTTCCCAAGGGAGGACCGGCTCGTAATGGGGTCGTTACGCGCCTTCACGGGCCCTTCACGCCCTGCGTGCACGGCGCACGCGCCCGGCTTGCCCAGCCGGTTACGCGTCCTCCGCCAGCTCCATCCAACGCAGCTCCAGCTCATCGCGTTCCACGATCAACTCCCGCAGCTCGGCGTCGAGTTCTGCGACCTTCGCGAAGTCCGTGGCGTTGTCGGCGATTTGGGCGTGCAGCTTGGTCTCCTTCTCGGAGACCTTGTCGAGCTGCCGCTCGACCTTCTGGAGTTCCTTCTTGGCGGCGCGGCCCTCTTTAGAAGACGCAGTCGCGGAGGAAGCGGCCTTGGCGGTGGGCGCCGGCGCGGAGGCGAGGACGGTGGCGGCCGCGACCGCCTCCATCTTCTTGCGCCGCTCCAGGTACTCGTCGATCCCGCGCGGCAGCATCCGCAGCGTGGTGTCGCCGAGCAGCGCGTACACGTTGTCCGTCGTCCGCTCGATGAAGAACCGGTCGTGGGAGATCACGATCATCGACCCGGGCCAGCCGTCGAGCAGGTCCTCCAGCTGGGTGAGGGTCTCGACGTCGAGGTCGTTGGTGGGCTCGTCGAGGAAGAGGACGTTGGGCTCGTCCATCAGCAGCCGCAGGATCTGAAGCCGCCGGCGCTCGCCACCGGACAGGTCCCCGACGGGCGTCCACTGCTTGTCCTTGTTGAAGCCGAACGTCTCGCAGAGCTGCCCCGCGGTCAGCTCGCGCCCCTTGCCGAGGTCGACCCGGTCGCGTACGGCCTGCACGGCCTGCAACACCCGCCAGGTGGGGTCGAGTTCGGCGACCTCCTGGGAGAGGTAGGCGAGCTTGACGGTCTTGCCGGTGACGATCTGTCCGGCGGTGGGCTGCTTCTCGCCCTCGCTGCGGGCGGCCTCGGCCATGGCCCGCAGGAGCGAGGTCTTGCCCGCGCCATTGACCCCGACGAGCCCGACCCGGTCCCCCGGGCCGAGGTGCCAGGTCAGATGCTTGAGCAGCACCTTGGGCCCGGCCTGGACGGTGACGTCCTTGAGGTCGAAGACGGTCCTGCCGAGCCGGGAGCTGGCGAACTTCATCAGCTCGGAGCTGTCCCGCGGCGGCGGCACGTCCGCGATCAGTTCGTTGGCGGCCTCGACGCGGAAGCGCGGCTTGGACGTACGGGCGGGGGCGCCGCGCCGCAGCCAGGCCAGCTCCTTGCGCACCAGGTTCTGCCGCTTCACTTCCTCCGTGGCGGCGATCCGCTCACGCTCGGCGCGCGCGAAGACATAGTCCGAGTAGCCGCCCTCGTACTCGTACACGTCGCCCTTCTGCACGTCCCACATGCGGGTGCAGACCTGGTCGAGGAACCAGCGGTCGTGGGTGACGCAGACGAGGGCCGAGCGGCGTTGGCTCAGGTGCCGGGCGAGCCAGGAGATGCCCTCCACGTCCAGGTGGTTGGTCGGCTCGTCGAGGATGACCAGGTCCTGGTCCTCGATGAGGAGCTTGGCCAGCGCGATACGGCGCCGCTCGCCACCGGACAGCGGGCCGATGACGGTGTCGAGTCCCTGCGGGAAGCCGGGCAGGTCGAGACCGCCGAACAGGCCCGTCAGTACGTCCCTGATCTTGGCGTTGCCCGCCCACTCGTGGTCGGCCATGTCCCGGATGACCTCGTGCCGGACGGTGGCCTCGGGGTCGAGGGAGTCGTACTGCGTCAGGACGCCGAAGGTCAGCCCGCCGGAGTGGGTGACCCGTCCGGTGTCGGCCTCCTCCAGCTTGGCGAGCATCCGGATGAGGGTCGTCTTCCCATCGCCGTTGCGGCCGACCACGCCGATACGGTCGCCCTCGCTGACGCCGAGGGAGACCCCGTCGAGCAGTGCACGGGTGCCGTACACCTTGCTGACGGACTCGACATTGACCAGGTTGACGGCCATTTCTCTCCTGACAAGGGGGACGATCGAGGGGACGATCGACCCTCAAGAGTAGTCCGCGTGCCGAGGCGGACTGAGCCGCGGCTTTCTTTCCGGGACTCCGCCCCGCTTCAGCCCGTTCGGCGTTTGAGGACGAGCGCGTTCTGCGCGATAGCGGGGGTCTGGGGGCAGAGCTCCCGGAAACGGGACGGGAAGGGGCGGAGGGGGCGAAACCGCAGGTCAGCGACCGAGCACCGTGGCGCCCGGCACAGCACCCGACGCCGTACGCACCGTCCGGCAGGTACCGGAGGCCGACAGGGCCCGGACCACCTCGGCCGCCGACTCCGGATCGCCCGCGAGAAACGCCGTGGTCGGCCCCGAACCGGAGACGAGCGCGGCGAGGGCGCCCGCGGCGCGCCCCGCGGCCAGGGTCTCGGCGAGCTCCGGAAAGAGGGAAAGAGCGGCGGGCTGAAGGTCGTTGGAGACGGCGGCCGCGAGGGCGGCGGCGTCTCCCTTCGCGAGAGCGTCGAGCAGTTCCTGCGAGGCGACGGGCTCGGGGATCCGTACGCCCTCGTTCATCCGGTCGAACTCCCGGAACACCGCCGGGGTGGACAGCCCGCGTCCGGCCATCGCGAACACCCAGTGGAAGGTCCCGCCGACCTCAAGCGCCCGCAGCCGCTCCCCCCGCCCGAGGCCGAGCGCCGCCCCGCCCACCAGGCTGAACGGCACATCGCTGCCCAACTCGGCGCAGATGTCGAGGAGTTCCTCGCGCGAGGCGTTCGTACCCCACAGGGTGTCGCAGGCGAGCAGGGCGCCTGCGCCGTCGGCACTACCGCCCGCCATGCCGCCCGCGACGGGGATGTCCTTGGCGATGTGGAGGTGGACGGCGGGGTCGATGTCGTACCGGCGGGCGAGTTCGACGGCCGCGCGGGCGGCCAGGTTCGTGCGGTCGAGGGGGACCTGGTCGGCGTCGGGGCCGGTGCAGGTGACGCTCAGCTCGTCCGCCGGCGTCACCGTGACCTCGTCGTACAGGCCGACGGCGAGAAAGACGTTGGCCAGGTCGTGGAAGCCGTCGGGGCGGGCGCCGCCCACCGCGAGCTGGACGTTGACCTTGGCAGGGACGCGTACGGTCACGGTCACTTTGCCGCGGACTCCTTGTTCTCGGCGACACGGTTCTCGGCGATACGGGCGAACTCCTCGACGGTCAACGATTCCCCGCGGGCCTGCGGTGACACACCGGCGGCGACGAGCGCGGTCTCGGCGGCCGCGGCGGAACCCGCCCACCCGGCGAGGGCGGCGCGCAGCGTCTTGCGCCGCTGCGCGAACGCGGCGTCCACCACCGCGAACACCTCGCGCTTCGTGGCCGTGGTCTTGACGGGTTCGGTGCGCCTGGTGAGCGACACCAGCCCGCTGTCGACGTTCGGCGCGGGCCAGAAGACATTGCGCCCGATGGAACCGGCCCGCTTCACGTCCGCGTGCCAGTTGGCCTTCACCGACGGGACGCCGTACACCTTCGAGCCGGGCGGGGCCGCGAGCCGGTCGGCGACCTCGGCCTGCACCATCACCAGCGTGCGCTCGATGCTCGGGAAGGTGTCGAGCATGTGCAGCAGTACGGGAACGGCGACGTTGTACGGCAGGTTCGCGACGAGCGCGGTGGGGGCGGGGCCGGGCAGCTCCCGTACCTGCATCGCGTCGGAGTGCACGAGCGAGAAGCGGTCGGCGCGGTGCGGCATGCGTGCGGCGATGGTTGCGGGGAGCGCTCCGGCGAGTACGTCGTCGATCTCCACGGCGATGACCCTGTCCGCTGCTTCCAGCAGAGCGAGGGTCAGCGAGCCGAGCCCTGGGCCCACCTCGACGACCACGTCGTCGGGGCGTACGCCGGCGGTGCGGACGATGCGGCGCACCGTGTTCGCGTCGATCACGAAGTTCTGGCCGCGCTGCTTGGTGGGCCGCACGCCGAGGGCTCCCGCGAGTTCGCGGATCTCGGCGGGGCCCAGGAGGGCGTCGGGGGTGGGGCTGGTCACGGACCAAGGGTACGGGCGCAGACGACCGGCGGGTTTCCTCGCCCCCTCCGCCCCTACCCGTCCCGTACCTGGGGGCTGCCGGGGAGATTCAGCCCCTCCGGCGTTTGAGGAGCGGGGGTCCAGGGGGCAGAGCCCCCAGGGGACGGGAATGGGCAGGGGCGGAGGGGGCGAAAAACCCCCCCCCCCCCCCCCCCCCCACACCCCCCCCCACCCACACCCCCCCCAAGACCCCTCA
>NZ_JBFBEA010000061.1:0-11453 GCF_040683495.1 Streptomyces sp. NPDC093544
GGAAGCCGCGGCCCCCGCTCGACCAGCCGTTGGCCAGGCGCGGGGCCGGGCCCGGTGCCGTGGAGAAACCCCTTGCTGTGGAAGCGGGCGCCCGGTGCTCAATGGCACCGGGCGCCCCCGTCGTCGTAGCGCCGGGTCTACTCCCCGAGGAGCCTGCGCACCCTTTCCTGCCCCACTGCCAGCAGCAGGGTGGGCAGGCGCGGGCCCGTGTCACGCCCCACCAGCAGGTGGTAGAGCCGTGCGAAGAAGGTGCGCTGGGAGACCTTGATCTCGGGGGGGAGTTCCTTGGCGGTGGCGTCGATGGGGAAGCCGGCCTGGATCTTGGGGACGCCGTAGACGAGGTGGGTCAGGCCGTCGAGGGACCAGTTCGCGTCGAGTCCGTCGAGGAGCAGGCGCAGGGACTCGCGCCCCTGGTCGTCGAGGGACTTGAGGAGCTCGGCGTCGGGTTCGTCGCGGACGACGGTCCGCTCCTCGGCGGGGACCTGGGTGTTGATCCAGGTCTCGGCCTTGTCGAGCCGCGGCCGGACCTCGTCGAGGGAGCCGAGCGGGTTCTGGGGGTCGAGCTCGCTGAGGATCCGCAGGGTCTGGTCCTCGGCGCCGGCGGTGATGTCGGCGATGGAGGCGAGGGTGCGGTACGGCATCGGGCGAGGCGTCTTGGGCAGCTCGGCGGCCGCCGTGCCCACCGCGCGCGTGTATGCGGCGGCGTCCGCCGGAAGCACGGACCCTCCCCCAGAGCCGAAAGCCTGGGATGTGCCCCCAGCCACCTTGCCCGCGAGCTTGTCCCACTCGTCATACAGCCGCTGGATCTCCTGGTCGAAGGCGATCTTGAAGGACTGGTTGGGGCGGCGGCGGGCATAGAGCCAGCGCAGCAGCTGCGGTTCCATGATCTGGAGGGCGTCGGCCGGGGTGGGTACGCCGCCCTTGCTGCTGGACATCTTGGCCATGCCGCTGATGCCGACGAAGGCGTACATGGGCCCGATCGGCTGCTTGCCGCCGAAGATCCCGACGATCTGTCCGCCGACCTGGAAGCTGGAGCCGGGGGACGAGTGGTCGACACCGCTCGGCTCGAAGACGACACCTTCGTAGGCCCAGCGCATGGGCCAGTCGACCTTCCAGACCAGCTTGCCGCGGTTGAACTGGTTCAGCAGGACGGTCTCGGAGAAACCGCAGGCCGAGCAGGTGTACGTCAGCTCGGTGCTGTCGTCGTCGTAGGCCGTGACGGTGGTGAAGTCCTTCTCGCAACTCCCGCAGTAGGGCTTGTACGGGAAGTACCCGGCGTCCGAGCTGCCGTCGTCCTCGGCGGCGGCGCCGGAGCCTTCGGCGGCCTCGATCTCGGCCTCGTCGAGCGGCTTCTGCTGCTTCTTGGCGGGAGCCTTCTTGGTGCGGTACTGGTCGAGGATGGCGTCGATGTCGCCCCGGTGCTTCATCGCGAACAGCACCTGCTCCCGGTACACACCGGACGTGTACTGCTCGGTCTGGCTGATCCCGTCGTACTCCACGCCCAGCTCGGCGAGCGACGTGATCATCGCGGCCTTGAAGTGCTCGGCCCAGTTGGGGTGCACCGACCCCTTGGGGGCCGGTACGGAGGTCAGGGGCTTGCCGATGTGCTGGGCCCAGGATTCGTCGACGCCGGGAACGCCGGCCGGGACCTTGCGGTAGCGGTCGTAGTCGTCCCAGGAGATGAGGTGGCGTACGACGTGGCCGCGCCGCCGGATCTCGTCGGCGACGAGGTGCGGCGTCATGACCTCCCGAAGGTTCCCGAGATGGATCGGGCCGGAGGGCGAGAGCCCGGACGCGACGACGACCGGTTTTCCAGGGGCCCGACGCTCCGACTCCTCGATGACCTCATCCGCGAAACGGGAGACCCAGTCGGTGGTCTCGGTGCTCTGAGCCACGATCGGCACGTCCTCTTCCTGAAGTTCCTTCGAACCAGCCGGCACGGTCACACGGCTGAAGGCCCCATTCTCCCAGCTCGACGCCCATCCACGAAAACCCCTTTTCAACGAGACGGCGCCATCCCGATCCCCCACCCACCCACGGGGGCCGCCGTTCCAGCCCGTCCGGCGTTTGAGGACGAGGCCGTTCAGGCCGACAGCGGGGGTCTGGGGGCGGCAGCCCCCAGGAGCAAGGGACGGGTAGGGGCGGAGGGGGCGAAAATACCCCGCGTCCACACCCACGGCGGGCACCCCCACACCCCCCTCGCCCGAGAAATCCGCTTGTCCCCCCATGGGATACTGGATGGGTCTATCTGATTCCTCGAGGAGAACGGCACCCACTCACATGGCCTCGGTCACGTCCCTCACCGCTTCCGTCCATCAGCGCCTCGCGGACGCCCTCTCGGCAGCCCTGCCGGAGGCCGGTTCCGCGGACCCGCTGCTGCGCCGAAGCGAGCGGGCGGACTTCCAGGCCAACGGAATCCTGGCGCTCGCGAAGAAGGCGAAGGCGAACCCGCGTGAGCTGGCGACGCAGGTCGTGGAGCGGATCACGACAGGTGACGTGATCAAGGACATCGAGGTCTCCGGACCCGGCTTCCTGAACATCACGATCACCGACAGGGCGATCACCGAGAACCTCGCGGCGCGGTACGCGGACGGCGAGCGCCTCGGCGTGCCGTTCGCCGAGCACCCGGGCACGACGGTGATCGACTACGCGCAGCCGAACGTGGCGAAGGAGATGCACGTAGGTCACCTGCGGTCCGCGGTGATCGGCGACGCGGTGGTCCAGATCCTGGAGTTCGTCGGCGAGACCGTCGTACGCAGGCACCACATCGGCGACTGGGGCACCCAGTTCGGCATGCTCATCCAGTATCTGGACGAGCACCCGCACGAGCTGGACCACAAGCTCGACGACGAGGACGCCGAAGTCACCGGCGAAGAAGCCATGTCGAACCTGAACCGGCTCTACAAGACGGCCCGCAAGCTCTTCGACTCCGACGAGGAGTTCAAGACGCGGGCGCGGCTCCGGGTGGTGGACCTCCAGGCGGGCGATCCCAAAACGCTCGCGGCCTGGCAGAAGTTCGTGGACGAGTCGAAGATCTACTTCTACTCGGTCTTCGACAAGCTGGACATGGAGATCCGCGACGCGGACGTGGTCGGCGAGTCCGGCTACAACGACATGCTGGACGAGACGTGCCGCCTCCTGGAGGAGTCGGGCGTGGCGGTCCACTCCGACGGCGCGCTCTGTGTGTTCTTCGACGACGTCAAGGGCCCGGACGGCAACCCGACCCCGCTGATCGTGAAGAAGTCGGACGGCGGGTACGGCTACGCGGCGACGGACCTGTCCGCGATCAGGGACCGTGTCTTCAACCTGAAGGCCTCGGCGCTTTTGTACGTGGTGGACGCCCGCCAGTCCCTGCACTTCAAGATGGTCTTCGAGACCGCGCGCAGGGCGGGCTGGCTGAACGACGACGTCAAGGCGCACCAGCTCGCCTTCGGCACGGTCCTCGGCAAGGACGGCAAGCCGTTCAAGACCCGTGAGGGCGAGACGATCCGGCTGGTCGACCTGCTGGACGAGGCGATCGACCGCGCCACGGCCGTCGTACGCGAGAAGGCCGAGAAGGTGGGCCTGAGCGAGCAGGAGATCGAGGAGAACGGCCGGTACGTCGGTATCGGTGCCGTGAAGTACGCGGACCTCTCCACCTCCGCCGTCCGGGACTACAAGTTCGACCTGGACCAGATGGTGTCGCTGAACGGCGACACGTCGGTGTACCTCCAGTACGCGTACGCCCGTATCCAGTCGATCCTGCGCAAGGCGGGCGAGGCGCGCCCGGTCGCCCACCCGGAGCTGGAACTGGTGTCGGCCGAGCGGGAGTTGGGTCTGCACCTGGACCGGTTCGGCGAGACGCTCGCCGAGGTGGCCGCGGGCTATGAGCCGCACAAGCTGGCGTCGTACCTCTACCAGCTGGCCTCGCTCCTGACCACGTTCTACGACAAGTGCCAGGTTCTGAGCGCCGACAACCCGCCGGAGCTCGTCGAGAACCGTCTGTTCCTCGTGGGCCTCACGGCCCGCACGCTCCAGCAGGGCATGGCGCTGCTTGGGATCAGGACGCCTGAGCGGCTCTGATCCGCTCCGAACGCCCACGGGCGTTCGCCGGCGCGGCCCCCGGTTGTTCAGGTGCCGGGGGCCGCGCCGGCTTTCACTCCACTCGTCACGGTCCTGGCCCACCACGGAACCTGCGACGACGGCCCCGCGGTGGACGTACTGGAGTTGGCGCCACCGGGGCGCTGCTCGGGTCCCCCAAGTCACCCGGGTCTCCAGGGCCGTTGTCAGTGGCTGCCCCTAAAGTCACTGCCATGGCGACACTTCCCAACCCGCTGCCGACTCTGGCGGCCGACCCGAGCGGGCGCGCGCTCGGGCTTGAACTCCCGTCCGGGCGACTGATCGACGCGACTGATGACGGTCCGTGGCATGAGCCGTTGCTCTGGCACGCCGACGGGCCGGCGGCTCCCGGAGCCTGGTCGACGCTGGCACCCGCCCGGCGGACATCCGGCCTGCTTCCCCTCCTCATAGACGTCGGCGGCGACCAAGGGGAGCTGGACGACTGGGAGTTGGCGCCGGACGAGGTGTCGTACCCAGGGGATCACGACGCCGAGGAGGTGCTCGCGGAGTTCTGGGAGGAGTACGCGGCGGACGCTCCCGACCCGGACGAGGACTACCCGGGCAAGGCAGCCGTCGTAGAGGCCTTCGGCGAGCCCCACACGTACGACGAGACGGTCGCGCCCTACGGCTCTCAGTGGCCGGGCCTCGCCCCCGCCACGGCGCCGGACGTGGACCCGGACGTGCGCGCCGCCGAGATCGCCGACTCCCTCGCGGACAGCGGCTCGTGGCTGAAGGACCCGCGCCTCGCCCTGGTCCCGGCCCGCCGCAGCGCGGACATCCCGGCGGCGATCGGCTGGTCCGGTCCCGTGAACTACGAGGGGGACGTGGCCCGTCTGTGCGCCGTGCTCCGCTCCTGGGAGGACCGCTTCGGCATCCGCGTGGTCGCCCTCACCTTCGACCAGCTCGTCCTGTCGGTGGCGGCCCCACCCACCACCACGGCCGAGGCGGAGGCGATCGCCGCCGAGCACTTCGCGTTCTGCCCGGACAACATCACCCAGGGCCACCACGAGACGCTACAGGCGTACGCCGCGCACGACGTCCTCGGCCAGAAGGTGTGGTCCTTCTGGTGGGACTGACGCCGGCCGCGTCGCGCACAGCGACCTGACGGCCGACCGCCCGCCGCACCCGAACCACGCCGCACCCGAACCACGACTCGTCACCCGAACCCCGCCTCCCCGAACACTGCCTCCTCCGAACCCCGCCTCCCCGAACACTGCCTCCTCCGAACCACGCCTCGACGCATTCGCCGAGGCGTGGTTCGGCGGGCCCCACGGGTCAACGCTTGATCGCGGTGGCCGCGTACACGTTGATGTCGGCGTCCGTGACGTCGTTGATGTCGCGGTAGCGGACCTTGTCGATCTCGTCGAGGGTGGCGAAGTAGGCGGGCTCGGCCGACTCGGGCAGCGGGGCCGCGCCGTCGGGGCGCCAGTGGTGGACGGGGACGACACCCGGGTCGTCCAGCTCCAGGCCGCTCTCGGTGAAGAAGCGCTCGACCTCCGCCTTGGAGCGCAGCACGAAGGTGAAACCGCGCTCGGTGTACGTCCGTTGGACCGCTCGGATGTTCTCGGGGTTGAGGTCCTCGGTGAGGTGGCTGAGGATGAGCCGGCTTCCGGACGGCAGCGCGTCGACGAGCTCGCGCACGATCGGGAAGGCCTCCTCGTCCTCGACGAAGTGCAGGATCGCGACGAGTGCGAGGGCGACCGGCTGGTCGAAGTCGATGGTCTTGGCGGCCTCTTGGAGGATCTGCGCGGGCTGCTTCAGGTCGGCGTCGATGTAGTCCGTGAGGCCCTCGGGCCCGCTGGTGAGCAGAGCGCGCGCGTGAACCAGAACCACCGGGTCGTTGTCGACGTACACAACCCGTGAGTCCGGGATGATCCGCTGGGCGATCTGGTGGACGTTCTCCTGCGTCGGCAGCCCGGTGCCTATGTCCAGGAACTGGCGGATGCCCTCCTCCCGGGCCACCGTGGCCACGGCCCGCCGCAGGAAGTCACGGTTGTGCCGGACGTCGAGGTAACCGCGCGGATTGGCCGCGAGGCCGGCAGCGGCGGCGGCGCGGTCGACGGGGTAGTTGTCCTTGCCGCCGAGAAAGACGTCGTAGACCCGCGCCGGATGCGCCTTGGCGGTGTCGATCCTCCTTCTCAGCTCGGCGGGGTCCTGGCTGAGAGCATCACCGGGCATAGAGCCTCTCCCTGAAGAGTCGCGTCATTCAACGGGCAACAACGTAACTCCCAGGGAAGCTTGATGGTGCCGTCCGGGACGGGTCCCGAGATCGGAAGGCGGCCCTCGATTCAGCAGTCAGCCCTTGATGTTGGGCTCGTACTCGTTCCTCCACCACTCGGAGTCGCCCAGCGGATACGCGTACGCGGGCCGCCCCACGTTCCCGCTCGTCCGGAACGGGTTGCCGTTGTCGTCGACGCGGACGGTGCCCTTCTTGGTCCCGCTCGACCAGTCCAGCTCCAGATACCAACTCACGTCATGGGCCTTGGAGTTCGCGAAGATGTAGAAGACCTCGGGGTCGGACTCACTGACCTTGTAGGGGAAGTCCCGCTGCCCCGCCTTGGTCTCGACGGTGGGACTTCCGGCGTCCAGGTCCACGACGAACGACTTCGTGTCCACTCCGCCGCCGCAACCGAAGCCCATCTGGAAGTCGTTCCAGGCGAGCGGCGCGTTCTTCGTCACCACGCGGACATGCAGCGCCTCCAGTACGACGGTGGCCTTCCCGGTGCCCTGCACGGTCAGCGCGAGCATCTGCTGTCCGGCGGCGACCCCGCCGAGCGCGGTGACCCACCCACGCGCCTCCGGCTCGTTCGGCGGCGGTGGCACCTGCTCGGCCTTCTGGTTCACCAGGTAGTGCTGGCTGCACTGGTCTTCCCACCTGTACGGGTTGGTGGCGACCGTGGGCGCGGAGGCGCCGTCCTCGTCCGCGGCATCCCGAGCCGCCCCGGCCTCATCGCTCGGCGGCGCGGAGACGGAGGTGGAGGCCGTGGGTGTGCCGCCTCCCGAGGCGGATGGCGACGCCGACTTCCCCTTCGAGCCCTGCGTGTCACCGGGACTGGCGGCGACGGACTCCGAGGCGGCGGCCCCCACGGACTGCTGCCGCCCCTGATCGTCATCGCCCCTGCCGGGCACAAGGTTCACCACCAGCGCGGCCGCCACGACGGCCGCGGCGACGGCGGCGCCGGCAAGAACGACGGTACGGCGACGCCGAGCCGCGGGCGCCACAGGCGCTTCCGGCAGGACCCCGCGCTCGACCTCCGGGACGACCCCGGCCTCCGGATCAACTCCCGCTCCGGACCCGACAACCGGCTCGACAACCGGCTCGATACCCAGCTCGGCACCCAGCTCGACACCCAACTTGGTGACCGGCTCGGCAACCTGCTCTGTGACCGCAGACGCCCCGGGCTCCGCCTCGGCGGAACCCACGCCCATGGCCCCCTTCTGTCCCCGCCGGGCATCGGCCAGCACCCACCGCCGGTGCAGCTCCACCAGTTCGTCGGGGGTGGCCTTGCACACCCGGGCAAGCCGCTCCACGGGTGCGTAATCCGTCGGTACGGCGTCCCCGTTTACGTACCGGTGAAGCGTCGACGCACTCATGTGGAGCCGCTTCCCCAGCACCCCGTAACTGAGCCCGGACCGCTGCTTCAACTGTCCCAGCAGCTCCGAGAACTCGTCCCCCACCACCGTTCCTCACTTCCCCACGTCCCAGATCCGCGTTCCAGGGGAACATTGTTCCCCCAGGTCAGAGCCCCTGCGAGCGTTCCAGCGTCCCGGAAACCCCGGCAGCTGTGGCGGCTGGGACGGATCGCCGCACAAGCTGTGGTCATCCAAGCACGCCGCTCCCGGCACCCGGTCGACCGGCCTGCATCCACACCCGCTCCACACAGGGGGATCAACCATGTCCGCACGCAACTCCCGTACCCGTATGCTCGCCGCCGCCGCGATCACGGTCGCCACGCTGACGCTCGCGGCATGCAACAACGGAGAGGGCGTCAAGGACGAGGGCGCCTCGGCGATCTCCTCGACCACGCAGTCACCCCTCGCGTCCCCCAAGCCGTCGTCACCGCCGGCCAAGGCGAGCGAGGGAACGTCCACGGGGGCCGGCCAGGCCGCCGACAACACAACGGACTCCACGGGCTCGAAGGACTCCACAGGTTCGAAGGGGTCAGAGGACTCGAACAACTCGGACACCTCAGACAACTCCGATGACTCGGCCCCCACCTCCACCCGCTGCTCCAGCACCACCACCCGAACGACCGCCACAGAGGTCTCCCGCCCCCTGAACCACCTGCTCCTCACGGTCACCAACACCGGCTCGGGGAACTGCAACCTCATCGGCTACCCGGCCGTCCGCTTCAGCGAGGCCCAGTCGGTCCCGCCGGCCTTCGAGGACTCCAAGCCGCAGGCCGTGGTCACCCTGGCCCCGGGCGAGTCGGGCTACGCGAGCGTGCTCCTGTCGAGCGGCGACGGCAGCGGCTCCAACGGCTACACGGCCAAGTCCCTCGCCGTCCTCCTGAACAACGGCACGGGAGACGCGGCAAACCCGTCGCTCCCCACGAAGGGCGTGTGGATCGACGAGACGATCACCGTCACGTACTGGCAGTCGACCATGGCCGACGCCCTCACCTGGTGACTCCGGGCCGCAGGGGGCTGGGGCTCACCGGCCAAAGGCCAGCCCCGCCCCCAACCGCCGCAGCCCCTCCCCGATCTCCTCCGGCGTCTGCGTCACGAAGCACAGCCGCAGCGTCGACCGGTCGGGCTCGGCCGCGTAGAACGGCGCACCGGGGACGTACGCCACCTGCTGCCGCACCACCGCCGGGAGCAGAGCCGTGGTGTCGTACGTCTCCGGAAGCCGGGCCCAGAGGAACATGCCGCCCTCGGGCCGGTCCCAGACCGAGCCTTCGGGGAGGGCATCGGCGAGGCCGGCGAGCATCGCGTCCCGGCGTTCGCGATAGACCGCCGCCACCCGTGTGACGTGCCCGTCCAGGTCGCTGTCCGCCAGATACCGGGCCGCGGCCAGCTGGTTGAGAGTCGGGGTGTGCAGGTCGGCGGCCTGTTTGGCCACGGCACACGCGCGGCGCAGCTCCGCCGGGGCCCGCAGCCAGCCGAGCCGCAGGCCCGGTGCCATGACCTTGGAGAGGGAGCCGAGCAGGACCGTACGGTCCTCCGCTCCCGCGTACGTCGCGATCCACGGCACGCGCTCGCCCTCGAAACGCAGCTCGCCGTACGGGTCGTCCTCGACGATCCACAGCCCGTGCCGGCCGGCGACTTCGGCGACGGCGGCCCGTCGCTCACCCGGCAGTGTGCGGCCCGTCGGGTTCTGGAAGGTGGGCACGGTGTAGAGCAGCTTGGGGCGTTCGCGCACCACCAGCTCCTCCAGCGCCTCGGGATCGACACCGCGCCCGTCCCCCGGCACAGCCACCACCCGCACGCCCGCGAGGCCGAAGACCTGAAGTGCGGCCAGATAGCAGGGGTTCTCGACCAGGACCGTGTCCCCGGGTTCGAGCAGCGCGCTGGCGAGCAGGGAAAGGGCCTGCTGGGAGCCCGTCGTGACGAGCAGGTCGTCGGGTCCGGTTGCCAGCCCGCGTACCGAGGTACGCGCGGCGAGCACGGCCCGCAGCCCCGGCTCGCCCTCCGTCGTGGAGTACTGCAACGCCCGCGCGGGCGCCTCGGCGAGGACCGCCCGGTACGCGGCGGAGATCCCCTCGACGTCGAAGAGTTCCGGCGCCGGCAGCCCGCCCGCGAAGTTGATCACCTCGGGCCGCGCGGTGACGGCAAGGATTTCCCGTACCGGCGAACCGCCGATCGACCGGGCCCGCGCGGCGAACGGCGGCACAGGGGCACGAGTGGGCGCGGGCTCGGCGACGGTCATGGCTCGGCTCCTTCGGCTGCGATCGTGACTCTTGCCGCAGCCTAGGGATGTACATGCCGCCTACAAACAGGTTTCCGCGATACGGACGCAGTCGCCGAGTGCCGTGGCTTCAGCGCAGCCGCTGCGCAACCTCGGTGGCCCAGTACGTCAGGATGTTCCGCGCCCCGGCCCGCTTGATCCCCGTCAGCGACTCCAGGATGGCCTTGTCCCGGTCGATCCAGCCCTTCTCGGCGGCGGCCTCGATCATCGAGTACTCGCCGGAGATCTGGTAGGCGGCCACGGGCAGGTCCACGGCGTCCGCGACCCGCGCGAGGATGTCCAGGTAGGGTCCCGCCGGCTTCACCATCACCATGTCGGCGCCCTCTTCGAGGTCGAGCGCCAGCTCCCGCAGGGCTTCCCGGGCATTCGCAGGATCCTGCTGGTACGTCTTGCGGTCGCCCTTGAGCGAGGAGCCCACGGCCTCCCGGAAGGGGCCGTAGAAGGCGGAGGAGTACTTGACGGTGTAGGCGAGGATCGCGACGTCCTCCCGGCCGATCTGGTCGAGGGCGTCACGGACGACGCCGATCTGGCCGTCCATCATCCCGCTGGGACCCACGACATGGGCGCCCGCGTCGGCCTGCACCTGCGCCATCTCGGCGTACCGCTCAAGGGTGGCGTCGTTGTCGACCCGGCCCTCGGCGTCGAGCACCCCGCAGTGACCGTGGTCCGTGGTCTCGTCCAGACACAGGTCGGACATGACCAGCAGCTCGTCACCGACCTCGGCGCGCACATCACGCAACGCCACCTGAAGGATCCCGTCCGGATCGGTGCCCGGCGTACCGACCGCGTCCTTCTTCGACTCCTCGGGCACCCCGAAGAGCATGATCCCGGAGATCCCCGCGGCCACCGCGTCCGCGGCCGCCTTCTTCAGACTGTCCCGGGTGTGCTGCACGACGCCCGGCATCGCAGCGATCGGCACAGGCTCGCCAATACCCTCCCGCACGAAGGCCGGAAGGATGAAGTCAGCGGGATGCAGCCGAGTCTCGGCGACCATGCGCCGCATGACCGCAGTGGTCCGCAGACGCCGCGGCCGCGTACCGGGAAAGGATCCGTACGTCGTCATACATCTACGCTACGCCCGCCCCCGCACCCCATTTGCCGACGAGACGTCGGCGCCGACAGCCACCCACTCTCACCGCCCCCGAGAGCAAAGAGCACCACGACAAGCCCCGGAGCAGGTGACCAGCCAGGCTTTCCCTCGCCCCCTCCGCCCCTACCCATCCCGTACCTGGGGGCCGCGCCCCCAGACCCCCGCTATCGGCCTGAACGGCCTCGTCCTCAAACGCCGGACGGGCTAAAGACTGCGCGGCCGGAGCTGATGCGGAAAGCCGCCCACCGGCGGAAGGGGCCGGGGGCCGGTACATCAAATGCCCGTCGCGTACGTTCGCGTCACCGGACCCGTCTCCACACAACCGACGTCTGATCCGGCGGCGACGGGCGGATGTAC
>NZ_JBFBEA010000062.1:0-11198 GCF_040683495.1 Streptomyces sp. NPDC093544
CGATGGTGACGTCGCGGCCCAGCTCGGCCGCGAGCGAGGCCACACCCGCGTCGCGGATCCCGCACGGGATGATCCGGTCGAACCAGACGTTGTCCAGACACAGGCCTCCGCCGCCTACGACCGCGCCGTCGGTGCAGGCCCACGTGCTCGGCTGGAGTCGGCGGTCGGGCTGATGCGGAACCTCGCGGTGACCGGCGGCGGGGGGCTGGAGGCGGCGCGGGAACACCGTATGGCGGTGGTCGCGGCGGCGGAGGAGTCCGGTGACGTGGAGCTGACCGCCCGGGTGATCGGCGCGTACGACGTCCCCGCGATCTGGACGCGCGCCGACGACCCGGAGCTCGCCGAGCGGCTCGTCGCGGCGGCCGAACGGACCCTCGCCGCCCTGCCGCAGGGCCCGGCGTACGACGGGGCGCGCTGCCGCCTGCTGGCCACGATCGCGCTGGAGATGCGCGGCACGCACGCGCCCCGCGGACCGGAGGCCGCCCGCGAGGCGGAGGGGATCGCCCGACGCCTCGACGACCCGGCACTGCTGGTGTTCGCCCTGAACGGGGTGTTCATGCAGTCCTTCACCCGGGCCGGTCTCGCCGCACGGCGGGACGGGATCGGCGCGGAACTCATCGCCGTGTCCGCGCGGCACGGCCTGACGACCTTCGAGGTCCTCGGTCATCTCATCCAGGTCCAGTCCCGTAGCGCCCTCGCCGACTTCCGTACGGCGGACGAACACGCCGTCGCGGCCGACCGCCTGGCGGAGCGTCATGAACTGCCGCTGGTAGGGGTGTTCACCGAGTGGTACCGGGCGCTGCGGCTGGCGGCCTCGGATCACCCGGAGGAGGCCGAGGCCGCCTACCGGGCCGCCGCCGCGCGGCTGGACGGCGCCGGGATGCCGGGCCTGGAGCGCGGTCTCCTCGCTCTGGCTCTGCTGAGCCTCCGGGTTCCGCCGAGCGGCGCGGACCCGGACGCGGACTGGGGTCCGTACCGCCCCTGGGTCGAACCGCTGGTCCTCCTGGAGGCCGACCGCCGCACCGAGGCCCAGGCAGCACTGCACGCCCTCCCGGAACCACCCCGGGACCTGTTGTACGAGGCCCTGACCTGCCTGGAGGCCACCGCCGCGCTGGCCCTCGGCGACAACCGGGTACTGGCCCGGACCCACGCCCGTCTCCGCCCGGCGACTGCCGAACTCGCGGGCGCGGCAAGCGGCTTGCTGTCACTCGGCCCCGTCGAGCACTGGCTCACGCAGATCGAGACGGCACTGCGCACTCCGAGGTGGCCACCGGACACCGGCGACGAAGGATGACGCCGGAGCGTCGGTGCTCGGCAGAGTCCTCTTTCGTGGGTCGAAGAAACGTTCAGACCGCCGGGGTCAGTTCGCACCAGATGTACTTGCCGGTGCCGGCGATGTTCCAGGTGTCTCGTTGGTGGACCCATCCCCAGGTGTCCGCGCAGCTGTGGACGAGGGTGAGGCCGCGGCCCGTTTCCGCGTCGGGAGCAGTGTGCCGGGAGAGGCGGGGCGGTGCGGGGTCCGCGTCCCAGACGCCGATGCGCAGGACGCAGCCCTCCGCGCGGAGCCGTATGGCGGCGGGGCCCTTCGTGTGCTGTACGGCGTTCGTTACCAGCTCGGTCGCCACCAGCTCGGCGGCTTCCGTGAGGTGGGGGAGGCCGTGGGCGGCGAGGATCAGGCGGAGGGTGCGGCGGCACATGGTGACGGCTCGGGGGTCGTTGGGGATGTAGAGGGTGTATTCCCAGGGCTCTTCATTGGCTTCGGGCATGCGTGGACTCCGGTTCGTGGTCAGTGGGTTGGAGTGCGCGGCGGTCGTTCGGGCGGTGGCATGTCGCCGCCGTCATGGCAGGGCGGGGCGGTGCGCTTCCGGGGTCCCGGGGTTCCGCAACGTGTGCGTCGCATCACCGACGGTAGAGGAGAGATTTCTCCTCGCGCAAGCCGTTCGCGTAGCCTGACACCCGAACGAGGGCCCCAAGAGGGCTTGTGAACAGTGTTGTTGAGGGGATGAACAGGATGGCGCCGAGGAGTCAGCCCACCGCCAGGCAGGTGCGACTGGGGACTGAGCTGCGCAAGCTGCGGGTATCGGCGGGGATGTCGGCCCGCACGGTGGTGGAGGCCCTCTCGTCGACCTCGGCGCAGATGAGCCAGGTTGAGGCCGGGCTGTCAGGGGTCAGCGAAGAACGTCTGCGTAGGCTCGCGGCTCTCTACGGGTGCGCAGACGAGGCGTTGGTCGAGGCCTTGGTGGCGATGGCAGCCGATCGCACGCGTGGGTGGTGGGAGGAATACCGGGGAGTGCTGCTTCCGGAGTTCCTGGACTTGGCGGAGCTGGAGTATCACGCCCGGTTTCTGCGGGTCATCGGTACCGCGCATGTGCCGGGCTTGCTTCAGACCGAGGACTACGCGCGCGCGGTGTTCGCGTTCTGGGTTCCGGAGCTTCCGGAGGGCGAGTTGGAAGGGCAGGTTGAGCACCGGTTGCGGCGCAGGCAGGTGCTTGCTGGCGACCGTGCGGTCGAGTACGAGGCGGTGGTTCACGAATCCGTGCTGCGTACGCAAGTCGCTGACCGCCGTGTGGCCCTGGCTCAACTGGACGAAGTGCTCCAGCAGTCGGAGCGGCCGAACGTCACCGTACGTGTGATCCCCTTCGACACGGTTGGCTTCGCCGGTGCGAGCGCCGCGCTGTTCTACGCGGGCGGGCGCGTACCCGCGCTGGACACCGTGCAGCGGGACACTCCGTACGGCACCGCGTTCCTCGACGACGCCTCCCAGCTCCTCTCCATGCGAACGCTCTTTCGTAAGGTGGAGGCGCTGTCGCTCGACCCCGTGAAGTCCCGTGACTTCATCCACCGTTTGGCGAAGGAACTGTGAGGTCCCCCATGGCGCAGCCCCTCGACTGGCAGAAGTCGTCGTTCTCCGGTGGCGCGGCCGGAAACGAGTGCGTGGAACTCGCTCAAAGCGACCGTACGTTGCTCCTCCGTGAGAGTGACGACTCCTCCCGCGTCCTCCCCGTCACCCCGGACGGGCTCGCCGCGCTGCTGGCCCGAATACGCGCGTCGCACGCCTGACCGGCACCGCCCTGGGCCTCAGTTCCCGGAGTCGATGAGCCGGAAGTCCGCGTAGTCGAAGCCCGGCGCCACGATGCAGCTGACCAGGACCTCCTGATCGGTGGCCGGGCGGGCGGACTGCCAGACACCGCCGGGTACGAGGGCTTGGGGGCGTTCGCCGTTCTCCACGGCGGGGCCGACGCGGATGACTTCCGGTGCCTGGTCCGGCTGGTCGGCGTCGCCGCCGAGGAGGAGCTCCAGTGGGCCGCCGCGGTGCCAGAGCCAGAGTTCGTCGGAACGGACCGTGTGCCAGGCGGAGGTGTCGCCCGGGCCGAGCAGGAAGTAGATGCCGGTGGCCGCGGCACGGGGGCCGGGGTAGCCGTCGGGGCGGAAGGTGTGCGCCGCCTTCCATGTCTCGATGAACCAGCCGCCCTCCGGGTGCGGTTGCATACCGAGCGCGGCGGCCAACGCCGGTGTCTTGGAACGGGGTTCAGGCGAAGTCATTACATGCGTCTATCACGCAGACCGGAGCGGTTCAACGTGCGGCCGACGAGCGGTCGGTGTGTTGATCGGCTTGCGTATCTTGATCGCTGTCGCGCCTGCTGGCTAGGTTGGCCGGTATGACCGATCGCCGACCCCTCGCCTGGCCACCTGCCCCGATCAAGACCGAGCGGCTCGTACTCCGTGAGTCCGAGGCCCGGGACCGTGCGGCGGTCATCGAGCTGAACGCCTCGCCAGAGGTGGGCACTTACCTCGGTGGCCCTCGACCGCGTACCGAGCTCGAACGCACGATGCTCGAGGTACCCGGGCGGCGCCCCGGCTTCTTCGCGGTCGAGCTCGACGGAGCGGTGATCGGCACGGTCGAGCTCGACCCGCACGCCCCCGAGCTTCCGGCCGGCAACCGCCGCCGTCGGGAGGCCGGGGGTACCGAGCTCGGCTACTTGTTTTTGCCGCAGGCGTGGGGACGCGGGTACGCCACCGAGGGGTGCGCGGCGGCCCTCGACTGGTTTGCCGGCGCCCTTCCCGGTGAGCCGGTGGTGCTCTACACCCAGACCGCCAACGCCCGCTCGATGCGCCTCGCGGAGAAGCTCGGGTTCACCGAGCTGGAGCGATTCGAGGCGTACGGCGCCGAGCAGTGGTTCGGTGTGTGGTCTTCGGTCACGCCGCCCGCTTGAGCTCTTGGAGGGCCGACCGACGGTGGCCTGGGCTACCGCTCAAGCCCGATCGAGCCTGCTTGAACGGTACGGGCGTTTGACACCTGACCCAGGCGTCCACGCCCTCGCACCGCTCCGACCGGCGGTACCGCCATCGAGGAGGGCCGGGACCTGTCCTCGATGAGCGGCATCCTGGCCGGCACCGCCTAGCGTCTGCTGCCCGCCGGACGGCCCGGCCTTACTTCAGGTGTCGGTCCAGGAACCGGCACCCGTCCTCCAGCTCGAACCACGGTGTGCCGGTGTGCCCGCCCAGATTGGCGTGCAGCGTTTTCTCCTTGCTGCCGAAGGTGTCGAACAGGTCGAGGGCCCGTTGCCGGGGGTTTCCTTCGTCGTCCCACTGCAACAGGAACAGCAGCGGAATGTTGACCTGCCGGGCCTCCTCGCGCTGGGCACGGGGCACGTACCCCCCGGCGAAGAAGCCTGCGGCCGCGATGCGCGGCTCGACCACCGCCAGCCGAATGCCGAGGGCGGTCCACCCCCCGGAGTACCCGACCGGGCCGCCGATCTCGGGCAGCTCAAGGAGGGCGTCCAGCGTGGTCCGCCACTCCGGGACCGCGTTTTCGACCAGCGGGCCGATGAAGGACTCGAAGATCTCGTCGACCGGCTCGCCGGCCTGCATCGCCCGCCGGAGGTCGGCACGGGCCTGCTCGTCGGTGGCGGAACGCCGGTCACCGCACCCGGCGGCGTCGATGGTGGCCACCGCGTAGCCGCGCGCCGCGGTGTACCGGGCCCGGGCCACCAGGCGGGGTTCCGCCTTGGGCAGGCCGTTGTTGTGGGCCATCAGGATCAGCGGAGCCGGTGCGGCGGACTCAGGCGTCCACAGAGTGCCGGGGGTCTCGCCGAGGGAGAATTCGCGTTCGAGGACGCCGTCGTCGAGGCGCTGTTCGGAAGTGAAGTGCATGGTCGTGCCTTTCGGGAGTGCTCAGAGCGGCGCTCCCGGACGACCTAGCGTCCGACCGTGACCCCGGAGGGGAGCACCCATGTCGATACAGCGTTCACGGGTACCACCTCCTCGTTCTCTCGCACGGCCTCCGGAAAGTTAGCAGTGGCCGCCATGGTCCGCCAACGGGTTTTTGCGGAGGCTCCGTGGTGGGCCGGGCGTGCCCCGGGCTCTTGGCCACCACGTAGGACAGCTCACGCCGGATACGCGTGCGTCTGCGCCGCCTTCACCGTCGCCCAGACGGGCGCGCCCGGGTGCAGATCGAGTTCGGCGGCGGCGACGGTGGTGAGGTCGGCGGCCAGTGCGAGTTCGCCGGTGAGGTCCGCGCGGATCTGGTCGCCGTGCGTTTCCAGGCCGCTGACCTCGCAACTCCACAGGTTGCGTGCGCTGGAGCCGGTGGGGCGGTCGCGGTGGAGAGTGACGGCGCTAGGCGGGAAGGCCACGAAGACGGGACCGGTGAGGTCCTCGGTCGTCGTGATCGCCGGGCCCGCGTCCAGCCGTACCGTGTGGCCCTCCGCCCGGCCCCGGTAGAGATTGAGGCCGACGAGCTGTGCGATGTAGTCGGTGCGCGGATGGCGCGCGATGTCCGACGGGCTTCCGTCCTGGACCGCGCGGCCGTCCTCGATGACGACCAGCCGGTCCGCCAGCACCATCGCGTCCAGCGGGTCGTGCGTCACCAGTATGGCTACGGCCTCGAAGTCGGCGAGATGGCGCCGGAGTTGGGCCCGTACGTCGAGGCGGGTGCGGGCGTCGAGCGCGGCGAGCGGTTCGTCGAGCAGGAGCAGCCGGGGGTGGGTGGCCAGCGCGCGGGCGAGGGCGACGCGCTGGGCCTGACCGCCGGACAGCCGGCGGGGCTTGGCGCCCGCGTGGTCGGCCAGGCCCATGCGGTCCAGCCACTCGGCGGCCTGGGCACGGGCCTCCGCCTTCGGTACGCCCTGGCAGCGCGGCCCGAAGGCGACGTTGTCGAGTGCGGTGAGGTGTGGGAAGAGCAGGTAGTCCTGGAAGACGACGCCGACGGGACGGGACTCGGGCGGCGTACGGTCCAAGTCGCTGCCGTCCAGGCGGAGATGACCGCCCGCGGAGAGCGGGGTGAGTCCGGCCAGAGCGCGCAGCGCGGTGGTCTTGCCGGCGCCGTTCGGGCCGAGGAGCGCGACGACGTCGCCGGGGGCGGCGGTGAGGGTGACGTCGAGGTGGAAGGAGCCGCGGTCGACGACGAGGCGGGTGTCGAGTCCCTTGCCGGACGCGAGGGATACGCCGGTCGTCATGAGACCTCCGTCGTGCGGGGTACGTCGGTCGTCGTGGCGCTCGCTTTTGTGCGGGGTTCGTCGGTCGCCGTGACGCTCGCTGTCGTTCGGGGTTCGTCGGTCGTCAGGGCACCTCCCGTCGTGCGGGGTTCGCCGGTCCTCCTGAGACCCGCTGTCGTGCGGGGTTCGTCGGTCGTCAGGGCACCTCTCGTCGTGCGGGGTTCGCCGGTCCTCCTGAGACCCGCTGTCGTGCGGGGTTCGTCGGTCGTCAGGGCACCTCCCGTCGTGCGGGGTTCGCCGGTCCTCCTGAGACCCGCCGTCGTTCGGGGTACGTCGGTCGTCACGACACCGCCCGTCACGCCGGATACGCCGGTCCTCATGACACCCCCGTCATCCAGCGGTCCCGCAGGCACGCGAGGACCGCGATCGATACGGCGAGCAGCACCAGGCTCAGGGCGATCGCGGCGGCCGGGTCGTTCTGGAGGGCCAGGTAGACCGCCAGCGGCATGGTCTGCGTGCGGCCGGGGAAGTTGCCCGCGAAGGTGATCGTCGCGCCGAACTCGCCGAGGGCGCGCGCCCAGGCCAGCACGGCACCTGCCGCGACGCCCGGCGCGATCAGTGGCAGCGTGACCCGGCGGAACGCGGTGAAGCGGGAGGCGCCGAGGGTCGTCGCGGCCTCCTCGTAGCGCGGATCGGCGGCCCGTAGCGTGCCCTCCACGCTGATGACCAGGAACGGCATCGCCACGAACGCCTCCGCGACGATCACCCCCGCCGTGGTGAACGGCAGCGTGATCCCGAAGGCCGAGTCCAGCCACTGCCCGACGACACCGTTGCGGCCGAGGGCAAGGAGCAGCGCGACACCGCCGACCACCGGGGGAAGGACGAGGGGCAGGGTGACCAGGGCTCGTACGAAGCCGCGTCCGGGGAAGTCCGTGCGGGCAAGCAGCCAGGCGAGGGGCACCCCGAGGACCAGGCTCACCGCGGTGGCCGCCGTCGCCGTGATCAGCGACAGCTGAAGGGCCTGCCAGACCGAGGTACTGGTCAGCTGGTCCGGGAGGCTGCGCCAGGGGGCCCGTACGAGGAGGGCGACGAGGGGGAGCAGCAGGAAGGCCAGCCCTACGAGGGCGGGCAGGAGGAGGGGAAGCGGCACCCCGCCCCGGATGCCCGGCACTCGGCCCCGGATGCCCGGCACTCGGCCTCGGGAGCCAGGCACCCGGCCGCGGGAGCCTGGCACCCGGCCGCCGGAGCCCGGCGCTCGGCCCCGGATGCCCGGCACTCGCCCCCGGAAACCCGGCCCCCCGCCCCGGACACGCCGACGCCGCGGCCCACCCATGAGGGTGTCGGTCGCGGCGTCGGACTTGTCGGGGGCGGGCTCGGTCACGGCTTCAGGAACCCCGCCGCCGTCAGCACCTTCTGGCCCTCGGCGGACTGGACCAGCGCGATGAACGCCTTCGCCGCGGCGGCGTTGGGCGCGTCCTTGAGCAGGGTGATCGGGTAGTCGTTGATGGCCTCGGCCGACTCGGGGAAGTCCACGCCCTCCACCTTGTCACCCGCCGCGTTCACATCGGTCTTGTAGACGACGGCGGCGTCGGCCTCCTTCAGCTCCACCTTCGTCAGGGCGCTCTTGACGTCCTGCTCGTAGGAGACCGGGGTGAGCTTGATGCCGCTCGCGTCCAGCGCCTTCTGCGCGGCGGCGCCGCACGGCACGGTCTTGTCGCAGAGCACGACCTTGAGGCCGGACTTGGTGAGGTCCTTCAGTGAGGCGATCTTGTCGGGGTTGCCCGGCAGGGTCGCGATCTCCAGCTGGTTGCGCGCGAAGGTCGCGGGCGTGCCGGACGTGTCCTTGGCGTCCGTCACGATCGCCATCGTCTTGGGGCTCGCGGAGGCGAACACATCGGCCGGGGCGCCCCCGGTGATGCTCGCGGCGAGCGTGTCGCTGCCGCCGAAGCTGAACGTCACCTTCGTACCGGGGTGGGCCTTCTCGAAGTCCTTGCCCAGCGTCGTGAAGCTCTCCTGGAGCGAGGCGGCGGCGAAGACGGTCACCGTGCCTGAGAGTGCCGGGGAGGCGGAGGCCGAGGTGTCCGAGGACGACGATGACGACGAGTCGGAGGAGGAGCAGGCGCTGAGCGCCAGGAGCGCGGCGGCGGTGCCTCCGGCGAGGCGTACGGAACGGGTGAACACAGGACTACTCCCTCGGGCAGGTATGTGCGGATCATACTTCCGCATATGCGAGCTGTAAGTCTCCTGTCGCATTGCATGAGCTGGTTGATCAGCCGGGAGTCTTGGTATGTGCGTTCGTACCGGGCCGCTGTCGCCCGAGTACCGTCGTCGCGGAGGTGACTGATGCTGCTGCGTCAGCTGGAGTACCTGGTCGCGCTCGCCCGGGAGCGGCATTTCGCGCGGGCGGCGGCCGCCTGTTTCGTGTCGCAGCCGTCGCTGTCCGCCGCGATCCGGCGCCTGGAGCATGAGCTGGACGTGCCGATCGTGCGGCGGGCCAGGCGGTACGAGGGGCTGACCCCGGAGGGCGAGGTCGTCCTCGCCTGGGCGCACCGCATCCTCGCCGAGCGCGACGCCCTGCGCCAGGAGCTGTCGGCGCTGCGCGGCGGTCTGACCGGCACCCTGCGCCTCGGCATCGTCCCCACCGCGCTGCCTGCCGCCTCCCTCCTCACCAACCCGTTCTGCGAACACCACCCGCAGGCCCGGGTCAGCCTGGAGTCGCTGTCCTCCGCCGAGATCACCCACGGTTTCGCCGAGTTCGAGCTCGACGCGGCGATGACGTATCTGGACGACGACGAGCTGCGTCACGTACGCCGGTTTCCGCTGTACGAGGAGCGGTACGTGCTCCTCACTCCCGTCGACGGCCCGCTGGCCACCGCGTCGACGGCCCGCTGGGCGGACGCGGCGGCGCTGCCCCTGTGTCTGCTGAGCCCGCGGATGCGCAACCGCCGGATCATCGACGAGTGCTTCGCCGCCGACGGCGCGAAGGCCGCGCCCGCGATCGAGTCGGACAGCGTGGCCGGGCTGTACGCGCATCTGCCGGGCGGCCGCTGGTCCAGCGTGATCTCGCATGCGTGGCTGCACATGTTCGGCGTACCGGAGGGGATGCGGGTGGTGCCGCTGAAGGGTCCGGCGCACGGGCCGCGGGTGGGGCTGGTGGTGGCCGAGGGGGATCCGCAGTCCGTCCTGGCGGAGGCCTTGTTGAAGGTGGCGCGGGAGGCGGGAGTTCGCGACGCGCTGGACGCGCTGCTGCATACGTATCTGGAGGAGATACGGGAGTGACGCGGCCGCCTGGCAGATAGCCGCCGTCTATCTCGGCATAGCAACGTTCGCTTTGACCTGCGGAATCGACCCCGAGGATGGTGAAGAGCACCTTCATACAACGGAGTTGAGGAGAGCCGCGACATGGCCAAGGTGCTCTGCGTTCTGTACGACGACCCGACCGACGGATACCCGAAGACGTACGCCCGGGACGATCTGCCCGTCATCGACCACTACCCGGGCGGCCAGACCACGCCCACCCCGAAGGCGACCGACTTCACCCCCGGCCACCTGCTCGGCAGCGTGACCGGCGAGCTGGGCCTGCGCCGCTTCCTGGAGGAGCGCGGCCACACCCTCGTCGTCACCTCCGACAAGGACGACAACGACGGGAGTGGCTCGGTCTTCGACCGTGAGCTGCCCGACGCGGACATCGTGATCTCGCAGCCGTTCTGGCCGGCGTATCTGACCCCCGAGCGCATCGCCGCCGCCAAGAACCTGAAGCTTGCGGTCACGGCGGGCATCGGCTCCGACCACGTCGACCTCGACTCGGCCATCGCGCGCGGCGTGACGGTCGCCGAGGTGACGTACTGCAACAGCATCAGCGTCGCCGAACACGTGGTGATGATGACGCTCTCGCTCGTACGGAACTACCTCCCCTCGCACCAGGTGGTCCTGGACGGCGGCTGGAACATCGCCGACTGCGTGGCCAGGTCGTACGACCTCGAAGGCATGCACGTCGGCACGGTCGCCGCCGGGCGGATCGGGCTCGCGGTGCTGCGCCGCCTCGCGCCCTTCGACGTGAAGCTGCACTACACCGACCGTCACCGCCTGCCGCGCGAGATCGAGGAGGAGCTGGGTCTGACCTGGCACGAGAGTTCCCAGGACATGGCCCCGCACTGCGACGTCGTCACCATCAACGCGCCGCTGCACCCGGAGACGGAGGGGCTGTTCGGGGACGAGCTGCTCGGTGCGATGAAGCGCGGCGCGTACCTGATCAACACGGCCAGGGCGAAGATCGTGGACCGGGACGCGGTCGACCGCGCCCTGCGGAGCGGGCAGTTGGCGGGGTACGCGGGTGACGTCTGGTATCCGCAGCCCGCCCCGGCGGACCACCCCTGGCGCACCATGCCGCACCACGGGATGACCCCGCACATCTCCGGTTCCTCGCTCTCCGCGCAGGCCCGTTACGCGGCCGGCACCCGAGAGATCCTGGAGTCGTTCTTCGACGGCACCCCGATCCGGGACGAGTACCTGATCGTCGACGGGGGCGCGCTGGCGGGCACGGGGGCGCACTCGTACTCGACGTCGACGACCACCTGACAGCGATCCAAGAGTGACCTGACAGCGGTCTACGGGTGACCTGACAGCGGTCTACGGGTGACCTGACGTCGACCTGACGGAGGCGTGCCCTGGGCGGGTCTTGAGCGTGCCCTAGGACGCCGGTCGTACGCGTTGCCGCCGCTCGGCGCGGCCGGGTCGTCGACACCGCCCGGCATCACGAAG
>NZ_JBFBEA010000063.1:0-10563 GCF_040683495.1 Streptomyces sp. NPDC093544
CGGGGAGGTGCCGTCCCGATCCCCACCCACCGGATCCCCGGCCAGCCAGTTTCAGCCCGTCCGGCGTTTGAGGACGAGGCCGTTCAGGCCGAAAGGCGGGGGTCTGGGGGCGCAGCCCCCAGGTACGGGACGGGTAGGGGCGGAGGGGGCGAAAAAATGCCTGCCTGGACGTCCGCGTCGAGGTACCCCGGAGGCTCGCCGGAGAAAGGCGGTGCTCCGGAGGGGTGGGGGCGGTGAGAATGGGTGGGTGCGGTACGGGATTCTGGGGGTCACCCAGGTGGAGGACGACCGGGGGGCCCTGCTAGCGGTGGGCGGCCCCCGGGTACGGGCGCTGCTCGCTGCCCTGGCCCAGCGCCCCGACCGCACGGTCGCACCCGAGACCCTGATCGACGAGGTGTGGGCGTCCGAGCCCCCTCAGGACGCACCCGCCGCGTTGCACGCCCTGGTCGGCCGCCTGCGCCGGGCGATCGGGAGGGACACGGTCACCTCGGAGGCGGGCGGCTACCGCCTGCGGGCCGCCAAGGACGACGTGGACCTGTTCCTCTTCGAACACCTCGTGGGAAAGGGCAAGGCCGCACTCGCCCGCGATGACGCCACGACCGCCGGCACCCACCTGCGCGACGCGCTCGCCCTCTGGCGGGGTCCCGCCCTCGCAGACCTCCCCGACCGCACCGCCGCGACCCGCCCGGAAGCCCTACGCGTGGAGGCGACCCGGACCCGAGTCGAGGCCGACCTGCGACTCGGCCGCGCCGATGACGTCGTACCGGAGTTGAAGGAACTGACGGAGGCTCACCCGTACGACGAAGCGCTGCACGCCCTGCTCATCCGCGCCCTGCGCGACGCCGGCCGTGGCGCGGACGCCCTGGCCGCGTACGAGAGGACGCGGCGCCGCCTGACGGACGGGCTGGGCACGGATCCCGGGCCGGAACTACGCACACTGCACGCGGAGTTGTTGGAGGGGGATCGCGAGGGAGAAGGGGCACCGGAGTCCGGCGCCTGGTCGGAGAACGGGAGACAGCCCCGGACGGCGGGTGCGGGTGCGGGTCCGCGGGCTCGCGGGCTGACGGCTCCGGGCTCGGGGACTCAGGATCCGGCGGCTCAGGCTCAGGCACCAGGAGATCCCTCCCGTGCTGCCCGAAACGGCAACATTCGTCCGCGTCTGAACTCGTTCGTGGGGCGGGAACCCGAAATCGACGCCATCCGTTCGGATGTGCAGAGGGCACGACTGGTCACTCTGACCGGGCCGGGGGGTTCGGGCAAGACCCGCCTCGCCGAGGAAGCCGCCGCCGGGCTTTCCCAGGCGTGGCTGGTCGAATTCGCTCCGCTGGACCGGCCGGAGGCGGTCCCCGGTGCCGTGGTCAGCGCCCTCGGTCTGCGCGAAACCGTGCTGATCACCAACGAGATGGCGGGACCGCAGGACGACCCGGTCGCCCTGCTCGTCGAGTACTGCGCCCCGCGCAGCCAGCTCCTGATCCTTGACAACTGCGAACACGTCATAGGTGCCGCCGCCGAACTCGCCGAAACCCTGCTGACGCAATGCCCCGGGCTCACGATCCTTGCCACCAGTCGTGAACCCCTGGGCGTGCCGGGCGAGTTGCTGCGTCCGGTCGAGCCCCTGCCGCCCGATCCGGCGCGCCGCCTCTTCCTGGAGCGGGCGTCGGCCGTCCGTCCCGACGCGGATGCCGCGCTCCATGACTCCGCGGCGGTGGACGAGATCTGCCGGCGGCTCGACGGGCTGCCCCTGGCCATCGAGTTGGCCGCCGCGCGGCTGCGGCTGCTCACGGCCCGGCAGATCGCCGACCGGCTCGACGACCGCTTCCGGCTCCTCACCTCCGGAAGCCGCACGGTGCTGCCCCGCCAGCAGACCCTGCGCGCCGTCGTCGACTGGTCCTGGGACCTGCTCGATGAGCGGGAGCGGACCGTGCTGCGCGAGGCGTCCGTCTTCGCGGGCGGCTGGGACCTGGCGGCCGCGGAGGCGGTGTGCACCGGCCCCGCCGCCGACCTCGTAGGAGCGCTCGTCGACAAGTCCCTGATCGTCGCGACGCCGTACGGCGGAGATGAGGAGGACGGTGGTGAAGGGGGCGGCATGCGGTATCGCATGCTGGAGACCATCCACGAGTACGCCGTCGAGCGCGCCGCCGAAGTCCCCGAGCTGCGTGCCGCGGCCGAGCGGCGCCATCGCGCATGGGTGCGCGCGCTGGTCGAGGAGGCCGATCCGCTGCTGCGCTCCGCCGAGCAACTGCCGTGGATCCGGCGCCTGGAGTCCGAGCTCGACAACATCCGGGCGGCCGTCTACCGCGCCGTCGTCGCCCGTGACGAGGAGGAGGCCGGCGCTCTCGTCCTCGCCATGGGCTGGTTCTGGTGGCTGCGCAACTTCCGCCGCGAGGGCGCGGAATGGACGGACCTGGTGCTGCGGCTGTGCGCCGTCACCGGTGACGGCGCCTTGCCGGCCCCCGGTTGGTGCAGCAGCGCGGGTGCCTCGCACGACTCCGGCCAGGACGCACCCCTCGCCTATCTGGCCGCCGTCGACGCGGTGGCGGCCTTCCTCGAAACCCCCACAGCCGTCCCCGACCGCGACGAGCAACACCCGCTGTACGCCATGCGGATGAGGCTGCGCATGCTGTACCTGTTCATGCAGGTGGAGACCGACCCGCTGGCCGGGCAGGACGACGGGCCGATGCGGGAGTACATCGTGCGCGTGCGGGCCGTCTTCGAGAGGGGTGGCCCCGAGGCGGCGCGCATTCCGGGCGTCATCTGGCCGCTGACCGCCTACTTCCTGGGCAGTTCGGAGGATCTGCGGCCCGCCATGGACGCGTCGGTCGTCAACTGCCGTGCGTACGGCGGCGAGTGGGAGATCGGCTTCACCCTGATGTTCCGTACGCACTTGGCCGTCGACGCTCCGGGCGGAATGGAGGGCGTGGACGACGATGTGGCGGAGCTGCGCGAGCTCAGCCGCCGGGTGGGCGACCGCTGGATGCGGGCCCAGGTGTGCAGCGCGGCCGGTGAGGCGGCCATGTCGCGCAGTCTCTTCGAGGAGGCGAAGAGGGAGTACGAGGAGGCGCTGCGGCTCTCCTTCGAGGTGGGCGCGTACGCCGAGGCGCCCTTCCTCATGGCCCGGCTGGCCGAGATCGCCTACCGCGCGGGTGAGCGGTCCCGGGCGCTGACGGCTCTTGACGAGGCGAGCGCCGCGTCCGATCGCTACGGGGTGGCGGACGCCCGCGCGTTCGTCAATATGCTGCGTGCCCAGATGGCGCTGGACGACGGGGAAGTCGCCGTCGCCCGCGAACTGTACGAGCAGGCACGCCTGGAGAGCGCCCGTGGTACCCCGCCCCCGCAGTTCGTGGCGGCACTGGACTGGGTCGACGCGGTCATCACGGCCGCCCAGTGCGGCCCGGAGCACGGTCTGCGGAAGCTGTCCGACGCCCTGCCGGCGGCGGTGGCCGGACGCTGTGCCGATGTGGTGCTGGCCGGCCTCGTCGACTGCGCCGCGGGCCTTCTCTCCGAGCTGGGCGACCATCCGCGCGCGGCCCGTCTGCTCGGCGTCGGTACGCGCTGGCGCGGCGGCCATCCCCGGCGCGCCCAGGAGAGTTCGGCGGCCGAGCGCACAGAGGCCGCCGCGCTCGCGGCCATCGGCCCCGTCCGCTACGAGTCGGAGCGCGCCACGGGTGCGGACTTCACCAGGAACGACGCCCTGCGAGACCTGGCCGAGGCGCTGAAGGAGCACCCCGCCGACGCGTAGCCGCACGGCTCGCAGGAGCACCCCGCCGACGCATGTTCGCGCCGCCCACCGGAGCTCACTCGCACAGGAACTTCGACTCCGCCCAGTCCGCCAGTGCCGTCGAGTCGAGGACGGAGTGGGGCTCGACGACGAGGCGGATGGTCTTGCGGCCGGTGAGGTTCACATGGACGGGGATCGCCCGGTCGCCGCCCTTGACCAGCGATGACTGCCACATGCGGGAGCCGTCCGCGTACACGGAGAAGCGCACCTGGCCAAGGCCCAGTGTCATGTCGTCGACGCCGACCACCGCGTCGTAGGCCGAGCAGTTGCGGTTGAGGTCGATGGTGACGGAGGAGTGGCCGTGGACGGTCACCCCGTGCGCGTACTGCTTGTCCGCGATCGACACCCCGTAGCGCTGCCACACCCAACTGCTCTCGCCGAGCCGCATTTCGGGCTTGGTGCCGTCGCCGTTGACGCCGTAGTCCAGCTCGCTCCACTGGTAGACGACCGGCGCGGGCGGAGGCGGCGGTGTCGGAGTGGGGGGCGGGGGAGGGGTCGGCTTGGGCGCGGGCTTCGGCTTCGTCGGGGTGGGCGACGGTTTGGGCGTGGGCTTCGGGGTGGGCTTGGGTGTCGGAGTGGGGGTCGGTGTGGGAGTCGGCTCGGGCGCCAGGACCACCGGCGGCTTGGGCGCGGGCGCCTTCTTCGGCGGCTTGGGCGACGGCAGTGGTACCTCGGCGGCGGGCGAGACGGCCGGCTTTGCCTCGGGCTTCTTGGGCGAGGTTTCGTTACCGGCCAGGGCGAGCGCCAGCGCTGCCGCGGCCACCGCGACGACACCCGCGGCGATACCGGCCTTGACCGGCGCGCCCAGCCCCTCCGAGGCGGCCGCGCCGCCACCCGCGCTCGCCCCGCCGGAGCTGCCGCCCGCCGCGGAGGCCGCACCGGCTGCTCCGGCTGCACCCGCGCCGGCCCCACCGGCGATGAGCGCGGCGGCCTTCGCGTACCCGGCGGCACCGAACCAGCCGATGACCGCGATCGGCACCAGCGACGGGATCCCGCTGGCGACTTCCTTGATCTGGCCTGCCGCCAGGCGGCACTTGGCGCACTCCTCCAAGTGCTTGCGCAGCCCGCGTTCGGCGCGCGTACGCAGCCCGCCGCGGGCGTAGGCGCCGAGCCGGTCGGCGTAGCGCGCGCACTCCTCGTCCGTGGTGAGCGTGGCGCTCACATGTGCCTGGAGGTAGGCCTGCTTGAGGCCTTCGCGGGCGCGACTGGCCAGCACACGCGTGCCGTTGGCATCGAGCCCGAAGAGTGTGGCGACGTCGCTCGGCGACTCGTCCTCGACCTCGGTGTGCCACAGCACGGCCTGCCAGCGCTCCGGCAGCGACCGGAACGCCTGCATGGCCATGGACTGCTCGGCCTCGTGCATCGCGCGCACATCCGCGCCGAGGTCGAGTGTGTCGTCGTCGGACACCTCGGAGCCGCGGGCGGCCTGTGCGGCGAACACCGCGAAGTCGTCGACCAGTTGCTCGCGCTTCGCCGTCTTCGTCCAGTTCGCGGCGACCCGGCGGACGGTGGTGAGCAGATACGCGCGTACGGCGTGCTCGGGGCCGCTGCCGCCGCGTACGGCCTGCAGCATGCGGGCGAACACCTCGGCCGTGAGGTCGTCCGCGGTGTGCGCGTCCCGGCAGCAGGTGCGGGCGTACCGGCGCACGGCCTCGGCGTGGCGCCGGTACAGCCCCTCGTACGCCGTGTCGTCGCCCGCGCGCATCCGCTCGATCAGATCGGCGTCGGACGGCGGCGGATCGACCGGGGGCGGCAGGACGCTGCCGATGTCCCGCCGGTCGAACCGGTCACGCTGCGGCGGGACGCTGGGATCGGGCCCGTTGCCGGAGGGCGGGACTCCCGGGGTGCCGTTGTCGGAGGGCGGGGCACTCGGGGCGCTGTCCTGCGGACCGCCCTGGCTGGGTACCTGTTGGGACGGCAGCCCGCCGGTTTCCGTGCCGCCGTCCGCGCCACCGTCACCGAGTGACTCGTCCCGCCCGTCAACGCTCATTGCGGAAAGCCCCCGCCTGCACACTCGGACCCGAATACCGGGCAAGACTGCCACAGGCTTCAGTGGCTTGACGCCCCTGCACGGACCAACCACTCGTCCGTGGGGACTTCCCATACGCCAGCACTAGCCGTCACTCTTTTGGGGAATAGTCAACGAACGGCTCCCGAGAGGGAGTTGGCGCCGTGCCTGGAATATCCGGAGTGCGACCGGTGGGCCTGGTGCGCGAGTGTGACGGAGTGACGTAGCACCCGCGCCCAGACAAGCCCTGGTGCCCGGTGTTCGTACCCGGTGTTTGTGTTTGTAACCGGTGATCGTGTTCGTCGAGCCGCTCACGCCGGACGTGAGCGCAGCCCCTCCAGCAGGATGTCGAGGAGCCGGGCCGAGGCAGCCGCCTGCTGAGCGGCGTCCGGCAGCGCGGGCGCCGCAGTCGCGATCACCAGCAGTACGTCCGCCACGGTCACGTCCGCCCGCAGCTCGCCCGCCGCACGCGCCCGCTCCACCAGCCGGCCCACCACTTCGAGCAGTTGCGCCGCACCCGCGTCGTCCGCAGCCGCGATCAGTACCTCCTCCGCGGGCACTGACCGCTGCTCGACGAGCCGCAGCTCGGAGACGAGTTGGGACCGCTGCTGCGGTACCCGTGCGTCCTCCGCCTCCGTGCCGTCCTCCGCGACGCCGACCCGCAGCACCTGCGGCGGCAGCAGCCGCCCGGCACCCGAGGCCACCGACGTGCGCAGGAAGCGCGAGAGCGCCGACCACGGCTCGTCCTCCTGCCCGAGCGCCGCACGTGCCTGGTCCGTCAGCCGGGAGGTCTCCTCCTCGGCTATCCGGCGAACCAGGACGTCCTTGCTCGGGAAGCGCCGGTACACCGTGCCCACGCCGACCCGGGCGCGCCGCGCCACGTCCTCCATGGGCGCGCCGTACCCCAGCTCGCCGAAGACCTCGCGCGCCGCGCGCAGTACGTGTTCCAGATTGCGCTGTGCGTCCACGCGAAGCGGCGTCGTGCGCGATCCGGTGCCCGGACCGCGGCTGTCGCCGCCCGCTGCCGCGCCGACGATGCCACCGGACGCGGTGGCTGACGCGGATGACCAATGAGATTCCTGAATGTGCATAAGCGTTCCCCCGGTAATGACGTCTCCCCCCGGAGACTCTCCCCGCCATCGGCAGCCGGAGCGCGCGGAACAAGCTTGTGTGCACGAGTCCGTCGTACGGACTCGTCGAGCGCATCCCCCTACACCCCGTCGACACACGAACATAGTTGAGAGGGGGTCAATTCAGAAGGGGCAGGTTCCGCACGGAGCGCCCCCCGATCGGAGTACGGGTCGTTTACGTCCCTATTGCTCCTCCTCCCGATAGCCCTTGGACCCGCGCTGACCTGCGCTTATTCCTCGTAATCCGGCGATTCGGCCAACCCCGCGCGCAGTCGGCGGCCGGTCACACAAATTGTCGAGGCTGTGGACAAACTCCAGAGCTGGGTGCGTCATGGGGTGGTGAAGGAACGTGCGCGCATTCTCATGGTCGGCGGCGGCTACGTCGGGATGTACACCGCTCTGCGGCTTCAGCAGAAGTTGAAGGCCGAACTTAAACGGGGCGAAGTCGAGATCACGGTCCTCTCCCCGGACCCATATATGACTTATCAGCCGTTCCTTCCGGAGGCCGCCGCGGGCTCGATCTCGCCGCGCCATGTGGTCGTCCCGCTGCGCCGGGTCCTGGACCGCTGCAGGATCGTCATCGGCGAGGCTCAGTCGATCGACCATGCCAAGCGCACGGTGACCCTCACGACCCTCGCCGGCGACGAAGAGGGCGCGGGCCCGGAACACATCTCGTACGACGAACTCGTCCTCGCCCCCGGCTCGATCGCGCGCACCCTCCCGATCCCCGGTCTCGTCGAGTACGCCATCGGCTTCAAGACCGTCGAGGAGGCCATCGGCCTGCGCAACCACGTCATCGAGCAGATGGACATCGCCTCCTCCACCCGCGACCCCGCGATCCGCGACGCGGCCCTGACCTTCGTCTTCGTAGGAGGCGGTTACGCGGGCGTGGAGGCCCTCGGCGAGCTGGAGGACATGGCCCGCTACACCGCGCGCTACTACCACAACGTCCAGCCCGAGGACATGAAATGGATCCTCGTCGAGGCCTCGAACCGCATCCTCCCCGAGGTCGGCGAGGAGATGGGCAAGTACACGGTCACCCAGCTACGCCGCCGCAACATCGACGTACGACTGGACACCCGCCTCGACTCCTGCGCGGACCGGATCGCCGTCCTCAGCGACGGCGCCCGCTTCCCGACCCGTACGGTCGTGTGGACCGCCGGGGTGAAACCGCACCCGATCCTCGCCGCCAGCGATCTCCCCCTGAACGAGCGCGGCCGCCTCAAGTGCACCCCCCAGCTGACCATCGACGGCACCACGCACGCGTGGGCCGCGGGAGACGCCGCCGCCGTCCCCGACGTCACCGCGGAACCCGGTACCGAGACGGCGCCCAACGCCCAGCACGCGGTGCGCCAGGCCAGGGTCCTCGGCGACAACATCGTGCACTCCCTGCGCGGCGAGGAGCTCGAAACGTACTCCCACAAGTACGTCGGCTCGGTCGCGTCCCTGGGGCTGCACAAAGGTGTCGCGTACGTCTACGGGCGCAAGCTGAAGGGCTATCCTGCCTGGTTCATGCACCGCGTCTACCACCTGAGCAGGGTGCCTACCTTCAACCGCAAGGCCCGTGTGCTCGCCGAATGGATCCTCTCGGGGCTCTTCAAGAGGGAGATCGTTTCTCTCGGTTCGCTCGAACATCCCCGCGCGGAGTTCGAACTCGCGGCCGGTGGAAAACATCCTCTCGACCCGAAGCTCGGCCCGAAGGGGTCGTCCTGACCGGACCCTGGAACTCCACCGGTCAGGCCGGCGTCTGACGGATGTCGGTCCGGTCGGCCAGACTGGTCCACGACCTTGGGCGGGCCCACCGCTCGCCCTTCTAACCCACGAGGCCTTCCCCACAGTGAACTTCACGCGCTGGAGCGCCCGGCTCCCCGGAACGCAGCGCCGCACCGCGGCGCAGACCGAACACACGGTCTCCCCGGACCTGCGAGGGGAAGGCGCTCCCGTGCCGGCGGCCCGCGCCGAGCAGCTGACCGACGACGCGCCGCCCGTGCCCGCCGTCGACGAACTGCCGGTCCGCGACGTCCTCGACCGCGTCCCGGCCCTCGTGGCCCTCGTCCACGGCCCCGACCACCGCGTCGCGTACGTCAACGACTCCTACACGGCGGCCTTCGGCGTACGACCGATCGGCGAGCCGGCGCGCGAGGCGCTTCCCGAGCTGAACGAACTCGGCCTGCTCCCGCTCCTGGACCAGGTCCTGCGCAGCGCCAGGTCCCGCACCGTCAAGTCCCGCAAAACCTCCAACGGCCGCTCGTACACCTTCACCTGCACCCCCGTGGACACCTCTCCGGAGACTGAGGGCCAGGGCGGCGGCGTACTGATCTTCGCGACCGACGTCACCGACCACGCCGAGGCCGCCGAGCGGCTGCGCGCCAGCGAACGCAGCCAGCGCGAGACGGCCGTCACCCTCCAGCGCTCCCTGCTCCCGCAGGAGCTGGAGGAGCCCGACGACCTGCGCATCGCGGCCACCTACCAGCCCGGCGGCACGGAGGCCGCGGTCGGCGGCGACTGGTACGACGTGATCACCCTCGGCGGCGGCCGCACCGCGCTCGTCATCGGCGACGTCATGGGCCGCGGGGTGCGCGCCGCGGCGGTCATGGGCCAACTGCGCACCGCCGTACGCGCGTACGCCCGCCTCGACCTGCCCCCGCACGAGATCCTGCAGCTCCTCGACGGCCTCGCCACCGAGATCGACGCCAACCAGATCGCCACCTGCGTGTACGCCATCCACGACCCGAACGAGGGGCGGCTGATCTACGCCTCCGCGGGCCACCTCCCGATCCTCGTCCGAGACGAGAGCGGCACCGTCGTGCGTGCCGACGAACCCACCGGCCCGCCGCTCGGCACCGGCGGCTGGCTGCACACCTCCGGCTCGGTCCCGCTCGGCCCCGGCTCGACGGCCGTCCTCTACACCGACGGCCTCGTCGAGCGCCGCGACGAGGACCTCGACGAGGGAATCGCCTCCCTGGAGCGTGCCCTCGCCGGTGCCACCGGCACCCCCCAGGTCGTCTGCGACCGGCTGGTCCGCTCGGCGGGCGTCACCGCCGACCACGACGACGACGTGGCCGTCCTGGTCCTTCAGCACCCCGCCCGTACGGGTCCCAACGGCGACCTCTTCCGTAACGCCGCCCTGGAGTTGCTCGGCGGCGTGGAAGCGGCTCCACGCGCGCGTGCCTTCGCCTCCGGCGTCCTGACGAGCTGGCACTTCCCGGCCGACCTCCAGGACCTCGGCATCCTCGCCGCCAGCGAACTCGTCGCCAACTCCCTCCAGCACGGCACCCCGCCGATGCGCCTGCGCCTGCGCCGCACCGACCGCCGCCTGATCATCGAGGTCACGGACGGCGACGACCACCTGCCCCGCCGCCGCCGCGCCGAGCCCGCCGACGAGGCAGGCCGCGGCATCGCCATCGTCGCCACGATCGCCTCCGGCTGGGGGTCGCGGCGTACCCCGGGCGGGGGGAAGGCGGTGTGGTGCGAGTTCGCGTTGCCGCGGGCGGACGGGTGACCCCTGGGCGGGGTCGGGGTTTCTTCGCCCCCTCCGCCCCTGCCCGTCCCGTTTCTGGGGGCTCTGCCCCCAGCCCCCCGTATCGCGCTGAACGCGCTCGTCCTCAAACGCCGGACGGGCTGAAACGGGGCGGAGCCCCGGAAGC
>NZ_JBFBEA010000064.1:0-8586 GCF_040683495.1 Streptomyces sp. NPDC093544
ACCAGTCCAACGAGTGATCACCACGTAGGACATGCTTTAAGGAGAATCAAACACTATGCCTTGGTACGTTGCGAGGCGCGACATCTGAGCTTCATGTGAAACAGGGAACAATGAGAATTTCACGTTCCACTTCTCTCTATGTTCCCGCGCTCCGATTTTCAAGATCCGAATGTAGGCCTGGCTGAAAAATTCTGGATGCGCTTGCTGTTCGCATAGTCCAGGACTACCCTCTCGTCATGTTGGATCCGATGCCACCCACGCCGCTCTTTGAAGCGATACCGGGCATATTATTAAAGTGTGAATTCCTGCACCCCGGGCGCAGTCATAAGGCGAGAGTTGCCCGCGCGTTGATCGACGACGCGGAAGAGCGCCGATACCTGGGGCCCGGAGACGGCAAAGTGCTGCTTGAGCGGACCGGAGGGAATCTCGGAATCGGCCTTGCCGCCGAAGCGAGAGTCCGGGGATACAAACTCGTCCTGGTCACGGAATCCGGATACTCCAAGATAAAGAAGGAACTGGCTGCCCGACTGGGCGCCACAGTGATAGACCGGGGCATTTCTTATCCCCAGTGCGAGGACAACGAAGCCGCCGTACAAATTCTCCTGCGGGAGCAGCCCGGGAAGTTCCTCTACCTGAACCAATTCGGCAACACGGCCAACCCGGTAGCCCACGAACAGGGCACAGGTGCCGAGATCCTCGCGCAGCTCATCGCCCGTGGATATGGAAGGAACACCCCGCTGGCGCTGGTCAGCGGCCTCGGCACCGGGGCGACCGCCCGGGGTGTCTCGTCTGCGCTTCGCCAGTGGTTCCGGCGGGTCTTGGTGATCGGGGTCGAGCCCCCCAACTGCGACCTGAAGGCCGACCGCCACGGCATCCACGCTCTCCAGGGATTCTCCGTGGGGCAGCCCGCACCGTTCTTCCCGAGCATGGAACTCGACGAGATAATTCCCGTCACAGACGCGGAAGTCGCCGACGCCGAGCGCGAGCTCGCCGCAAAGTACCGGATCTTCGTCGGGCCGAGCAGCTGCGCCAACTACGCGGCCGTCCAAAAGCTCCGGTCCTCGGAAATCGACACCTTGCCGTCCGGGGCGGTGTGCGTTTCCTTTCTCTTCGACCGTGGAGAGGACTACGAGTGAAGGACGCGGTGCCTATCCGGCAAATCCAGGCGGACATGCGGAAAATTCTGCAGCCGGTATCGAGACGGCTAGCTCGTGCCGGACTAACTCCGGCCAAGGCGCTGGACCTGATGCTCGGCGTGCCGCTGACGGTGCTCGAGGACCTGTACGCACTCGCCACCAGGGACCCGGCGGCGCGGTCGAGTGCCGTCTATGCCTACGAGAGCTACCTCAGTTTTCGGGCATTGGTGGCCCACCGCGTCGCTCATGAACTGCACCGGCTCGGTGCGGCCACGCTGGACAGACAGGGCGTCGGGCATGGGCTCGCCACAGCCGCCCGCTGCATCGCTGAGGCGGCGAAAGTGGAAACGGGCGTCGAAATCCATCCGGCCGCCGTGATTGGCAGCCGGATGGTCATCGACCATGGCTATGGGACCGTCATCGGAGAGCAGGTACGCATCGGCGCCGACTGTTACCTGCTGCAGAACGTTGTCCTCGGTGCCCGCGCGATCAGGAGCACGCCCGACCACTGGACCGGCCGGCGGCATCCGCACATAGGGAACCGGGTGGAGATCGCGGGAAATGTCGCCGTGTTCGGGCCGGTAACGATCGGGGACGACTGCCGTATCGAGGCCGGCGCACGGATCGCCGAGGACGTCCCTGCGGGATCCAGGATCCGGGTCGTCTCCATCGTCCAGGTGACGACGAGAAGAACCGGCGTACAACCGAAATCCGATGTGGGTGCTCACGACACCGGTCACGTGATGTTGGGAGCCAACGGTGACACGCCTGGTCACGCTGTCTGACGAGCAGTTGCGGGCCGGCCCAAGCTTGAAGTGGGGCCGGGCACGCCCCGACGTGATCCCGGCGGACGTCGCGGAGCTCGACTTCGCGGTCGCGGCGCCCATACGCGCGGCCCTGCGGGACGCCGTGGACCGGTCCGACCTCGGTTACCCCGACTACACGGCGGGCGCGCCGGCCCGGCTGGCTGAACTGTTCGCACACCGCATGGAAAGGCAATGGGGATGGCGCGCCAATCCTGCGGCAACGGAGGTGTGCGCGCAGATCACGCAGGCCCTGTGTTGCGCGATTTTGGCATTCACCCGACCAGGTGACCAGATACTCGCACACAGCCCGACGTATCCACCCTTCATCGAGGCGATCTGTTCACTCGGCCGACGCCCGGTCCTGGTGCCGGTCGGAAATCTGACCGAGGACTCTGTGGCGGCTGCTTGGGCCGAAGCGGAAAAAGAACGAGACGTCCGGCTGATAGTTCTCTGCCAGCCACACAATCCGACCGGACACGTATTCGACTCCGGCACGCTGGAGGAGATCGCCCGGCTGGCCGAGAGCCGCAATGCCGTCATATTTACCGACGAAATCCATGCCGAGATCGTCTACGCTGGTACGGATTTCCGTTCGATTGCCTCGTTGAATTCCGCGGCCGACCGGACCGTAGTGTTCACGTCGGCCGCAAAGAGCTTCAATATCGCCGGACTGCGCTGTGCCGTGGGGCACTTCGGGACCACCGAACTGCACGCGAGGTTCCGGAGGCTGCCGTGGCACCTGCGCAGTGGGGCGAGCACCCTGGGTCTTGTCGCAACGATCGCAGCCTGGGAATCATGTGACAAGTGGCTGGAACAATTGCGCACACAATTGGGCAAAAATCGTGCCCGATTGTTAGAGTTTTTGTCAAATTTTGAGCAAGTGCACGTTCGGTCGCCAGCTGCTACCTATCTTGCCTGGATCGATCTACGGGCCGCGGGGTTCGGCCCTGATGCGGGGTCGTTTCTGGTGAGTACCGCAAGGATCGCGCTTTATCCTGGTAGCCTCTTCGGGGCCTCTCTGGGCGGGTTTGTCAGGCTCAATTTTGGCACCTCCCCGGCACGTCTCGAAATCATACTCGAAAGACTGAGTGGCGCCCTGGAAGAGCGTCACAGGAAAGGGTGTAAAAAGTGAAGGTCATCGGTTTGCTGGGCGGAATGAGCTGGGAGTCGACGGATTACTACTACCAGCAACTCAACCGGGGAGTCCGGGAGCGGCTCGGCGGGCTGCACTCTGCCAAGAGTCTTCTACATTCCGTCGATTTCGCAGAAATCGAGGAACTCCAGGAGAACGGGGCCTGGGAAGAAGCCGGTAAGTACCTCGGCGAGCGTGCCCGACAGCTCGAAGTGGGCGGCGCCGACTGCGTTCTGATCTGCACGAACACTATGCATCGTGTCTACCCCGAGGTACAGGACAGCGTCGGTATCCCCGTCCTGCATATCGCGGACGGCACCGCGGACGCGCTGGAGCGGGCTGGCGTCGAGAGGGTGGCACTCCTCGGTACGCGGTACACGATGGAGCAGGCGTTCTACCGGGACCGTCTGACTGCGCGGGGGCTCGAGGTTCTGGTGCCGGAACCGGAGGAACGCGCTCGCGTTCACAAGATCATTTACCACGAGCTGTGTCTCGGTCAGGTCATCGACTCCTCTCGGGACACCTATCTGCGGATCGTCGAGTCGCTCGCCGCCCGCGGGGCCGAGGCGGTCATCCTCGGGTGCACGGAGATCGGTCTGCTGATTGACGAACACACCAGTCCGCTGCCCGTCTTCGACACCACTCTCATCCACGTCCAGTCGGCCTTGGACTGGGCCCTTAGGGCATGACCAGCGCGGCTGCCACGGAGTCGCTCGACCGACTGGACGCCACACTGACAGCCCGCGCGGGTCTTCGGCTTCGTGTCGTATGCCCGTCCCAGGAGTTCTCCCCCGAGGAGATGGCTTTTGGCCTGGGACGCTGGCTGTCATCCTCACGGGGTTTGTGGGAGTCACTGCGGGTGGCGTCGGACCCCGACGTCGCCCTCGTCGTGCTGCAGGCTCCGCCCGTGGGCAGGGCGGTCGAGGACTATCTCCTGGGACTTGTGCCGCCGGGTGTCACCTCCCATGCCGATCGCCGCGCTCGTCACTCCCTCGTGGAAATCGACGATGACGGTGAGCGGCATCTGAGCGAGAAGGTTCTCGCGGACGCGCGTCTTGTCGAGCGGCTGCGACGCACTGTCGAACTGGCCAAGCGGGCCGGCCATAGCGTTGACGGCCTCGCGTGCTTCGCTTCAAGTCAGCGCATGGCGGCTCTGGCCGATGTGCTCGGCCTCGGCCTCCTTGAGACAGATCCCCGGCTGCTCGGCTGGGGTGACAAGTCGGGGAGCAGGCAACTGTTCCGCGCCGCCGGGGTGCGCCATCTGCCCGGCTCCTACGTGGCCGACCGCGACGTTACGTCTCTGGCCGTGCGACTAGCCGCGCTGGTGCGCGACCACGGTCCCGGTCAGTGGGTCGTAAAGCTGGACCGCGGATTCGGATCTGGGCACGGGAATGCCATCGTGGACCTCCGTCACGGCTCGCAGGCCGGCATCGAGCAGGAGTTGCTCAGCTCTTTGCGCCCGACCGGCGCAGGCGTCCGCCGGGCACAGTTCTTCCAGTGGCTCCACAGGGTGGGCGCCATAGTGGAACGGCGAGTGCAGTGCGCCCCCGGCGCCACTCTCGGCGCGCCCAGCGCCCTGGGCCATCTGAGCGCTGCCCCTGCCTCGGGGGTCCGTACGGTACTGCTCGGGATACACGACCAACTCGTAGGAGACGCAGGCGATTACCTCGGGTGCCGCTATCCGGCGCGGGCCGACTATCGGGCCCAGGCTGCACATCAGGCGGGCAAGGCGTTCTCAGCGCTGGCCGCGCGTGGCGTCGTGGGACACGCGGGCGTCGACTTCATCGCCGGCCCGCCTGTAGACGGGAGCGGGAACCCCGTGCTCTACGCCACGGAGATCAACCTACGCCAGACCGGCAGCACCCACCCAAACCGCACCGTTCGAGCCGTAGTTCCGCTGGCCCTCGGCGCTGCGGGGGAACTAGTGACCCTGGACGGGCATGACGTCTTCTTCAGCGCGACCGACAGCGTCCTGATCCCCGCGTGCCGCGGCCTTCCCGCGGCGCATCTGATCGCGGCACTGCGCCGCTCGCCACGATTGTCCCTCGACACCAAGGAGGGACGGGGCGTCGTCCCACACCTCTGGCCGGCCCTCGACCGCTTCGGAAAGATCGGCGTGACCGCGATCGGTCGTTCAGCCACTGAATGCGATCAGCTCACGAACGAGTTCACCGAACTGCTCATACGCCTCGGCGAGTCCGTGCCCCGCTCCCGCATCGCCGTCTGACCGTCTGCGGCCCGTCTTCAGCGGCGACGCCTCATCTGTCTCATCACCTCCTGGGCGCGCACGGTTCGTGGATGATCGGGCCCTAGTACCCGTATGAAGCCGTCCAGCACGGTTTGGTGCTCGGCCTCGGCCTCGGTGACCAAGCCCAGGGAGTGCAGGACCACCGCAAGGTTCGACCGGCTCGTCAGCGTCGACGGATGCAACGAGCCGCGCAACCGTGTAAAGCTCTCCAAAGCTTCAGTGTGCTCCGCCCTCGCCTCAGAGAACCGTCCAAGCCCGTGCAGCACCACACCAAGATTGCCGCGACTTGTGAGCGTTGAGGAGTGTCCGGGGCCAAGGACCCGTTGGAAGCCCTCCAGCACCGCTCGCTGCTCGATCTCAGCCGGTGCCGTCCTGCCCAACAACAACAGCAAGGCAGCGAGATAGTTGCGGCTGGTGAGGGTAGAGGGGTGGTCGGGACCGAGAACCCTGGAGAAGTCGGCGACGACCGCCCGGTGCTCCTTCTCCGCCTCCGTCGTCCGGCCCAGGGCCTGCAGGACAACAGCCAGGTTGGACCGGCTGGTCAGCGTGGACGGATGATCGGGGCCAAGAACCCGGGCGAATCCGTCGACCACGGCCCGGTGTTCCTCCCCTGCCTCCGCCACCTTGCCTCGGGCTTGCATGACTACGGCCAGATTCTCGCGGCTGGTGAGCGTCGAAGGATGATCGGGGCCCAGCACGCGCGCGTAGCCCTCGTACACCGACCGGTGCATCTCCTCCGCGTCGTCCAGGCGTTCGACGGCGTGTAGGACCAACGTCGGACTGCCGCGGCTGGTCAGGGCATCTGGATGATCCGGGTCGAAGACACGCGTGCTCGTGTCGAGGACCGTCCGGTGTTCCGCTTCGGCGTCCTCAAGCCTGCCCAGCGACCGCAGCACAGCGGCGGTGTTCGGCGAACCGGCGGTTAGTTCGGCCTCCGCGGATGTGAGCAGCCGCTCGTACGCCGCCATCACCGCGCAGTGCTCCGCCTCGGCCGCGGCGACCTGCCCGAGGTCGTGCAGGACGAACGCGTGGTTGTTGCGGTTGGTAAGGGTGGCCGGATGATCCTCACCAAGGTCACGCTTTCGGATGTCGCTCACTATGCGGTGCTGCGCCTCCGCCTCCTCCAGCCTGTCAAGGTCGTGCAGAACAAGGGCCAGGTTGTTACGGCTCACCAGCGTGGCGGGGTCGTCCATGCCCAGGACCCGTATGCGGGCTTCGAGCACGGCCCGGTGCTCGGCCTCAGCCTCCCGCAACCTGCCCAGCACCCGCAGCACGGCAGCGTAGTTGCCGCGGCTGGTGAGGGTCTCCGGGTCGTCCTCCCCCAACGAGGCGATCCTGGCATTCCGAACGCCCTCGTACGCTCTCAGCGCGATGGTGTACTTGCCGTGTGCGCGAGCGATGGTTCCGATTCGCATGGAATCCGCTGCGTCCGCGAACCGCAGGGCGGCCGTGAGCACGGCGTCGGAAACCGGAGAGGCGGCGGTCCGAGTCGTTTCGTCCACGAGGTAGTCGTAGACATCTACCGCGTGAGAGCCCGCCGGCGTGAGCAGAGCCGTCGTCGTGCGGACCTCCGTGGCCCACTCCCAGGCCTCGCTCAGTGCCTCGCCCTGGAACGGGATGCCGCCCCGGTTGGGGACGTAGAGGTCGGCGAGTCCTTCGAGCTGTGTCCACGGCAGGGGAGCGGTCACACCGGCACGGCGGCAGTCTACGGCGGCCGAGACGAGTGCCGCGCCGCGTACGTGCTCCCCGCCGTCCCGTGCCGCATGCCACAGGTGCAGCAGCTCCGGGCCGGCAGACAGGTACTCTGCGATTCCGAATCGGTCCGCCTGGTTAAGCGCCGCCGTGATGCGCGGGTCCCAGGTGCGTGTCGCGGCCCGGTCCCGTTCCGCAGCGGAGAACATTCGCGGCAGGTCAATCCGGTGGGCTAGTGCCAAGGCATCCATCACATCGCGGTTGAGCGGGCGGGAGACGTTGTCCGCCCGCAGATACGTGTCGAGCTCCGAGGCCCTGATCGTGGCCAAGACGACGCGGTGCTGCCCGTTCGAGTCCAGAAACCTGGTGATCAGGTTCCGTGAGACTCCGCCGTCGCCGAGGAACCGCTCCAGGTCGTCGAGCCAGAGCACGGCACGCGGTGTGCCGGTGGTCTGCTCTATCGCGTACGGCAGGGCAGACCGCTGCTGCGGGGCGACGAGCGTGTGTTGAGGCAAGGTCGCGGTGAGCGCTTCGTAGGCGGCACGGGACTTGCCTGCCGTCGAGTCGCCAACGATGAGCACGAAGGCTCCGGCAGCCAGCTGTTCCTTCAGTTCGTCATCGATGTCGCGCGGGACGTAGGGGGGCTGGCTGGTGGTGGTCCGGCCCGTGGTCCGGCGCGCCGCGTGTACACCGAGCCATGTGGGCTCGACCACTTGACGCACGAGCGGCAAATTCCCCTTCGTGGTGAGGCAGCCGTCTCGTACGAAGGTCGCATTCTCCCGGTCCTGCTGGAATCTTTCGAAAAGGCTGTCCTTCCAAAAACCAGCGAAAACAGCTACCACCGCGGCCAGTCCGACAGCACTCGCGATGATAACCGGCGACTTGAATCGAGCCGCGGACAGGATCGCCGGCAATGCCAGGACGGCGGCTCCTCCGGTAGCGAGCAGAACCAGCTTGAGATGCTTGGCCATATTCCCCCGAAGTGGCGACACTCAGTTGTGGTTTCTGACTAAATCATCGAGCGACGTTCTTGCCTAGGCCTCCTGCGCGCCCGTCCTGAACACTTACAGCGCCCCGCTACCACAAAGCACTGACTTCGCTTTTAGTCACAGGGGAACACTTTAATAGCCGTGGCCAGAGAATTACGGAGGGTTTCGTGGCAGGCTAACGGCATTGGACCCGCCACTGGAATCCATCCTGCGCACCGGATGGGATGTTCCGCTTGATCGCCTGCCGCCAGGACTGGCGTACAGGTCCACCCCGCCAGCGTGGGGGCACTCCGACGGACGACAGTGCGGGCAAGATCGGCCTGGAGTCCTCCACGCCACCGCGGGTGCACTCCGTACCCGCGTCGAACCACTGTTCGGGCCGCCATCGCGGCGTCGTCGGCCTCCAGCGGCACGGCTGCTTCCCAGGCCGTGGGTCCGATGGCAGCTGCACTATCGCTTCCTCAATGCCCTGGGGGCCCCGGTTGGTCGCACTGGCTCGACACCCTCAACATCCGGACCGGCCAACCGTCCCGTCTTTCTCTCTAGGACCATGTCCTACGTGGTGATCACTCGTTGGACTGGC
>NZ_JBFBEA010000065.1:0-7879 GCF_040683495.1 Streptomyces sp. NPDC093544
GGGCGCCCGGTGCCATTGAGCACCGGGCGCCCCCGTCGTCGTAGGAGATCCGCGATCGTCGTAGGAGAACCGAGGAAATCCGCTTACGCGATGTGGTCGTCCTGAAGTTCCGCCGTGTGGCGGTTGGTGAAGCGGTTGACCAGGCGGTCGGCCTCGCGGTGCGGGAGCGTGATGCTGTACGTGTCCTCCACGTTGCCCCTGAACTGGCCCGAGGTCGGATAGCTGCCGTCTATCGACTTCTTGAAGACCAGGTAGTAGTCGTCCTCGGTCGGCTCCGCGCCGCCGCCCGCACCCATGTCACGGGTACGGCCCGGGCCGGCGGGGATCGGGAAGGTACCGGTGTCTTCCGAAGAGGGCTCCGGGGCGGGCTCCGGGGCGGGGGCAGGCTGCTCCTCGTACCGCTGCTGCGGGAACGGCTGCTGCTCGAACTGCTGCTGTTGCTCGAACTGTTGCCGACCTTGGAACTGCTGCTGTTCCTCGAACTGTTCGGCCTGCTGCTGCTCCGCGTACCACTGGCTGTACGCGGCCTCCGGGTCGTACGTCGGGTCGTAGCCGCCCTGATACGCGACGGTCTGGGGGTCCCGCGCCTGAAGCCACTGACTCTGCGGCTCGGCGTAGTCCTCCTCCTGCCCCTGCTGCGCAAGGGCTGCGGGAGACTCCAGCGCGGGCTGCTCCACGGCCGCGGGGGCCGCCTCGACGGGGGTCGGAGTCGGCGCCGGGGGCAGGAGCACCGGCTCAATGCCTGCGGCCGCCAGGCCCGCCGGGGCCGTCTGCGCCAGCGGGACGCCGTACTTCGCGAGCCGCAGCGGCATCAGGGACTCGATCGGGGCCTTGCGGCGCCAGGCGCGGCCGAAGCGGGAATTGAGCCGCGCCTGGTAGACGAGGCGGTCCTGCTCCAGCTTGATGACCTGCTCGTAGGAACGCAGTTCCCACAGCTTCATCCGGCGCCACAGGAGGAACGTCGGGATCGGGGAGAGCAGCCAACGCGTGAGGCGGACGCCCTCCATGTGCTTGTCGGCCGTGATGTCGGCGATCCGGCCGATCGCGTGCCGGGCCGCCTCGACCGAGACCACGAAGAGGATCGGGATCACGGCGTGCATCCCGACACCCAGCGGGTCCGGCCAGGCCGCCGCGCCGTTGAACGCGATCGTCGCCACGGTCAGCAGCCACGCCGTCTGGCGCAGCAGCGGGAAGGGGATCCTGATCCACGTCAGGAGCAGGTCGAGGGCGAGCAGGACGCAGATGCCCGCGTCGATGCCGATCGGGAACACGTAACTGAAGTTCCCGAAGCCCTTCTCGATCGCGAGCTCGCGGACGGCCGCGTACGAGCCGGCGAAGCCGATGCCCGCGATGACGACCGCACCGGCGACGACCACGCCGATGAGTATCCGGTGCGTGCGTGTGAGCTGAATGGGCGCGGACACCTGTACTCCCCTCCCCTTACTTGTCGTTGCGCGCAACAGGGTGGCACATGTGTGCGGCGCCCGGGCGCACGGTACGGCACGAGCCCGGTCCCTGTAGGGTCCGGGCTCCTGCAAATGGCCTGGTGGGACTACGAGTTATGTCGCGGATCCATCTCTTCCCCTTGCCCGGGTCAGCTCTTCTTCGTCGCCGACTTGGACGGCGAAGCGGACGGTGAAGCGCTCTTCGAGGCCGACTGCGAGGGCGAGGCGCTCGACTTGGCGCCACCGTCCTTGTTCGCGGCGGTCACCGACGCCACCGCCTCCTTCGCGGCCTTCTCCGCCGCCTTCAGCAACGTGGCGGCGGACGGGGTCTTCTCGCCCGCCAGACCGGCACCGTTGTAGTCGAGCGTGATGACGACGTTCTCGACGCGCGCCACGACCGTCTGCTGCTTGAAGGCGCCTTCCTTCTTCTTCAGGTCGTAACTCACGGACGTCGCCTCGTCGCCCGTACCGGACACCGTCGCCGACTTCGTGTTCTTCGCGCCCGTGACCGTCTTCGCGCCCGAGACCTGCTTCTCGAAGTACGTGTGCGCCTGGGCGTCGCCCGTGCCACGCGCGTCCGAGTCGAAACGCAGCAGGGCCACATTCAGCCAGCGGTACTGCGAGCCCTTCACGCCGTTGCTGTCGAGGCTCGTCCAGTAGCAGTTGCCGCGCGCGGACACCTCGTCCGTCGCGCCCTTCTTGCCGGACTTGGCCGCCTTCGGGACCAGTGAGCCCAGCGTCTTGTCCGTCAACACCGAGCAGGACTCGGGCAACGTCGCGTACGCGGCCACCTGCACGGCGTTCGCGGAAGGACTCACGGACACCTCAGCACCCGGGCTCGCACCGGAGCTGTTGTTGGCGTCACCGGACGCGGAGTCGGAATCGGATCCGGAGTCCGAGGAACAGCCTGCGGCGACAAGCATCACCGGGACGGCGGCTGCGCTGACAAGGATGCGGGTGAGTCGCGGTACTCGGCCTACTCGCTGTACTGGTCGGTGCATGGTTCCTTCACTCGTGGCGCTCGTGGTACGGCCGCACATGGAACGTACGACCGGTCGGGTCCGAGGGGCCACGGTACGCGGTGAGGCAGGAGGGCGGTCCCGCTTCGGGGGCTTTGCACCCCGGCGCGGAGCCCCCTCCAGGCTCGCTAACCGTTGAGCGTGTCAGCCAGCTTCGCGGCCAGATTCCGCGCCCTGTCCTGCATTTCCTTGCTGTCCGGCACCTCACCCGTGACCGTCGGCTGCTCGTCGTACTGGATCGTCACGATCACATTCGACGTGCGGAACACCACAGTCACCGTGCGCTGCTGCGCCGTCGAGCCGGCCGAACTGAGCGTGTCGTTCAGGTACGCCTCGTCGCCGAGACCGTCGAGGGTGCGGGGCTGGAGGGAGGTGGGGGTCGCGTCGGCGGAGGGGGAGGTGGACGAGGATGCCGAGGCGGCGTCGGAAGGGGTGGAGCTCCCGCCGTCGGTGGGGGAGTCCGTCGGGGACGCGGAGCTGCCTGCGTCCGGACTCTCCGACTCCGCGGAGCTGGTGGAACTGGTCGGCTCCGGCAGGTCCGCCGCCGTTTCCTTGCCCGCGTAGAGGTCGGTGGCCTTGCTGTCGTCGCTCACCGCGTTCTCGTACGAGACCACACGCTCGAAATCGACGAACAGGTGGTCGGTGGCGTCCGTGGACTCCACCTTCCAACGGCAGCCGACGCGCCGGTCGGTGTCGTACGTGAGCGTGGCCGTGCCCGCGTAGGCCGTACCGCGCTGCTCCTCGTCGGCGATCTGCCTGATGCCGGGCAGCAGCGAGTCGAGGGTGCCGTGGTCGACGGCGGCGCAGGCTTCGGGGAGCGTGCGGTACTTGCCGGGCTGGGCCGCCTGCGCCGTCGTACCGGGGTCGCCCGGCTTCGAGTCGTCGGTCGTGCCGTCGTCGCCCGAACTGCCCGTGCAGCCGGCCAGCAGTGCCGCGAGGAGCATGGCGACGCCGGGTACATACGCCTTCCGCTGCACGTTCAGGCTTCCTCTCGACCCTTCCCGACGCCCTGAGGCCCGGGATGTCCTGTGGTTATTCGGTTGCCGCGTGGGGGCGGCCCCTGGAGACAATGTGTACCGCACGCACAGCCGTGAACGCCGGTCCGTTGTCCCATACGTCGACCTTGGTGCCGGTTTTGCGTTTTTACGCTTCTGCTTATTTCCGGGGGAAAGAGAACGATATGTCGTACGTGGAGGTACCGGGGGCCAGGGTCCCCATCCGCATGTGGGCCGACCCGGCGTCGGTCGAGGACGTGGCCCTGCGTCAGCTTCAGAACGTGGCGACCCTGCCGTGGATCAAGGGGCTCGCCGTCATGCCCGACGTCCACTACGGGAAGGGTGCGACGGTCGGGTCCGTCATCGCCATGCGGGACGCGGTGTGTCCTGCGGCGGTGGGTGTCGACATCGGCTGCGGGATGTCTGCCGTCAAGACTTCGCTGACCGCCAATGATCTGCCGGGGGATCTTTCCCGGCTTCGGTCGAAGGTTGAGCAGGCTATTCCGGTGGGGCGGGGGATGCATGATTCTGCGGTGGAGCCGGGGCGGTTTCATGGGCTGGCTACTGGGGGGTGGGACGAGTTTTGGGGGCGGTTTGATGGGGTTGCCGAAGCGGTCAAATTCCGTCAGGAACGTGCCACTAAGCAGATGGGAACGCTCGGAAGTGGCAACCATATGATCGAACTGTGCACCGATTCGGTCGGTGCCGTTTGGCTCATGCTTCACTCCGGGTCCCGGAACGTGGGTAAAGAGCTGGCCGAGCACCACATCGGCGTTGCCCAGAAGCTCCCGCACAACCAGGGACTGATCGACCGTGACCTCGCCGTTTTCGTGGCGGACACCCCGCAGATGGCGGCGTACCAGCACGACCTTTACTGGGCGCAGGAGTACGCGAAGTACAACCGGACCATCATGATGGCGCTCCTTAAGGATGTGATCCGCAAGGAATTCAAGAAGGCCCGAGTGACCTTCGAGTCGGAGGTCAGCTGTCATCACAACTACGTTAGCCGCGAGCGCTATGAAGGAATGGACCTGCTCGTCACGCGCAAGGGGGCCATCAGCGCCAGGGCTGGGGAGTTCGGGATCATCCCGGGCTCGATGGGAACCAGCTCCTACATCGTGAAGGGGCTCGGAAACGAGAAGGCCTTCAACTCGGCGTCGCACGGCGCCGGTCGGCGTATGAGCCGTAGCGCGGCAAAGCGTCGCTTCACGACGAAGGATCTGGAAGAGCAGACGCGGGGCGTGGAGTGCCGTAAGGACTCCGGCATCGTGGACGAGATTCCGGGGGCGTACAAGAACATCGAGCAGGTGATGGAGCAGCAGCGCGATCTTGTTGAGGTCGTGGCGAAGCTGAAGCAGTTCATCTGTGTCAAGGGTTAGCTACAGCGATGAGGCGCGGCTCAAGGTCGTGCGCCCTCGGTCGGGATGGCAGTCCCGGCCGAGGGCCGTCGCTTTTTGATGTTGTGGCGCGAGCCTAGATCGCTAGTTCGGTCCTCGTATGGGCGATCTGTTCGGTTCACCCTTGTGAGTTAGGGGAGTTGCTTTTCGAACAGGGTGACCGTGTACGGGTCGCCCAGGCCCTCTGTGACGTGGCGTTCGCCGACGGGGGTGTAGCCGGCGGACTTGTAGTACGCGTGCAGGCGGGGGCTGGTGGTGAGGCAGTCCAGGCGGGCGAGGGGGCGGCCTGTGGCGGTGATGCGGTTTTCTGCTGCTGTGAGGACGTGGCGGCCTGTGCCTGGTGGGGCTGTGGTGCGGTCGGTCATCAGACGGTGGATGTAGGCGGCGGTGGGGGGTTGGGGACCCCAGGTGGGTTCGTCGTCCCACCAGAGTTCCCAAGCGCCTACGGGGTGAGGGCCCTGGTGGGCGAGCCAGACTTCCGCCTGTTGTAGGTGGGTGCGGAAGTGGGTCTCCGTCATCTCGCCCGGGGTCCACTGGTCGATTCCGCGGGCCACCTGCCAGGTGGCCGCCGCGTCGCGTAGGCGGACCAGGGTGGGGAGGTCGGCCTCCGTTGCCTGGCGGAAGGTCAGGGGTGGGGCCGCCTTGCCGGCTGGGGCTGGGGCTGGGGCTGGGGTTGTGGTTTGGGGTGCGGAGGGTATGTGTCTGGTCACAACTCGCCAGCCTAGGGAGGGAGTTCGCTACTTCGCGTGCATGACCGCGTAGATCATGACGAACGCCACGATGTGGATGCCGAAGAGGAAGTACGCGAGGTACCACCAGACGTAGCGTTCGTCCTTTGTCTCTTGCGCGAGTCGGCGTTGCTCTTGGTCCTGTTGGCGCTCCGTGGAGGGCTCGTCCGCCGAGTCCGGCATCACAACTCCCGGTGGACCTTCGCGTTCGACGCCTGGGCTCGGGGGCGGACGACGAGGAGGTCGATGTTGACGTGGCTGGGGCGGGTGATCGCCCAGGTGATCGTGTCGGCCACGTCCTCGGCGGTGAGGGGCTCGGCGACGCCCGCGTAGACCTTGGCGGCCTTCTCCTCGTCGCCGCCGAAGCGGGTCAGTGCGAACTCGTCCGTCTTGACCATGCCGGGCGCGACCTCGATGACGCGGACCGGGGTGCCGACGATCTCCAGGCGGAGCGTCTCGGCGAGGACGTGCTCGCCGTGCTTGGCGGCGACATAGCCGCCGCCGCCCTCGTACGTGCTGAACCCGGCCGTCGAGGAGAGCACGACCACCGTTCCGTCGCCGCTCGCGGTCAGTGCGGGGAGCAGGGCCTGGGTGACGTTCAGGGTGCCGATGACGTTCGTCTCGTACATCTGGCGCCAGTCGGCCGGGTCACCCGTCGCTACGGAGTCGGCGCCCAGTGCGCCGCCGGCGTTGTTGACCAGGACGCCGATCGTCTTGAAAGCGCCGGCGAACTCGTCGACTGCCGCGCGATCCGTGACGTCGAGGGCGTACGCCGTCGCCTGGTGGCCCGTCGCGTTCAGCTCCTCCGCGAGCGCCTCGATGCGGTCCTTGCGGCGGGCGGTCAGGACGACGCGGTAGCCCGCGGCCGCCAGCTGCCGGGCCGTCGCGGCGCCGATGCCGCTGCTGGCACCGGTGACTACGGCGATACGGGACGCGGCGGCGGGGCTCATACGTCTGCTCCTCGGTGTGGAGTGATGTGGAGTGAGGTGGAGCGGTGTGGGGCGGGGTGATCGGGCTGCCCTGCCAGGATAGGCGGGGTGGGTGTGCGGGGGGTCGCTGGCCTGGTCCGGGGGAGGGACGCGCTGTCGCTGCCCGGGGAGGGGGTGTTCCCTCAGTTGCCTCGCGGCGCATACATGATCACCGCCATGCCTACGAGGCAGATCAGCGCGCCCGTGACGTCCCAGCGGTCCGGGCGGTAGCCGTCCGCCACCGTTCCCCACGCGATGGAGCCCGCGACGAAGACGCCGCCGTACGCGGCGAGGATGCGGCCGAACTCGGCGTCCGGCTGGAGCGTGGCCACGAAGCCGTATACGCCCAGGGCCATCACGCCCGCGCCGATCCACAGCCAGCCGCGGTGCTCGCGTACGCCCTGCCAGATCAGCCAGGCGCCGCCGATCTCGAAGAGGGCGGCCAGGACGAAGAGGGCTGCGGAGCGGGCGATCAGCATGCGATCACCCTTACATGGGGGGTCGCGTCGGCTGTTGCCTGTTGTGGGTTGCCATCTCTCCATCTGTCACCTGAAGGACGGCGCCTGGCAGTGGCCATCGGTGGGATACATCTCGTGACGGTGACCCGATGACCTGCCTGTCGAGCTAAGGAAATGACCTCATGGGGATGCGAACGCTGGTGCGCGTGTGGTGTGCGGTGGTTGTCGGTGCGGGGTTGGTCGGGGGCGTGGTCTCGCCTGCGGCTGCTACCGGCGTCGCCCCCGAGGCCGATCTCGCCTTTCACGGGGCCGTGTCCATGGCCGAAGGCCGTGTCGACGTACGGCTGACCCCGCGGAACCACGGGCCGAGCGCCGTCTCGGACGCGACCGTCCGGCTGCGGTGGTCGGTCGCCCTTGCCGATCGGCAGAGTCTGCCGGGCGGGTGTGCGCGGGCGGAGGCGCGGGCGGTGGTGTGCCGGACGGGGGCGCTGGCGGCGGACGGGCTGGGGGCGGAGATCAGGCTGGCGGTACGGCTGCGGGAGGCGCCGGCCGAGGTGACGCTGGAGTTCGAGACGGTGTGGGGCGGCGGGGCGGTGGATCGCAACCATGCGAATGATCGGCAGCGGGTGTTGGTGCTGGATACGGGGGACTCGTACGCGTTCTAGCGGGGGCGCTTTTTGCGGGGGGTGGGGGTTGCGGGTCGGTGGTGGGCATCCGGGCCGGTGGGGGTTGCGGGTCGGTGGTGGGCATCCGGGCCGGTGGTGGCTGCGGGCCGGTGGTGGGTCGGGGCCGGGGGCCGGTACATCCGCCCGTCGCCGCCGGATCAGACGTCGGTTGTGTGGAGACGGGTCCGGTGACGCGAACGTACG
>NZ_JBFBEA010000066.1:0-7466 GCF_040683495.1 Streptomyces sp. NPDC093544
GGGCCGTGCGTAAGGCAAGGAAAAGCCGCACTCGCGTATTCATGAGCACCCACCCCCCGTCGGCAGCCCTCAACACCCCGTAAGAAATAGCCACATTTCAGGGTTCGCCCCACGCTTTACGCGCGTTGAACAGGGACAGAAAGAAACACCCGCCCAAGCAGAAAAATACCTAAAAGAGCCAGGGCGGAATTTGTCCGACATTCACGGGAAACCCCATACCCGCACCATGCAACCCCACGACCTACGCCTTGTCCATCGCATAAACTTCCCCGAATCAGGACATCCGTCCACCCTCGGACGTGGCGCACATCACAACGCTCGAGTGTGTTCTGCTGTCAGGTCGCGAGAACGAAGGCCAGCATGTCCATGAGAAGCACCGAGGCGCAGAGGGCCACCGTGTAGCGCGGGGGGTAGGCGTAATTGGTCCTCTGTACGCCTCGGCGCCATTCGTCACTGATTGTGGAGAGAATCTTCCGGGACGGGATGAGGCCGATCGCGAACCCGGCCCAGGTGAAGGAGTACAGCACCAGCATCTGCCGTGCGTTCCAGTGCTGGTACTGGGCGGCACCCACCGCGATCATGCCGAGACAGCACCCGACCGAGATGACGAGGAACGTCACCGTCACCTTGCGCACCTTGATCCAGCGCTGGAAGGCGAAGGAGACGGCGAAGGTGGCGAAAGCCGCCATGAGCAGCAGGTAGACCAGCGGGAGCCGCGCGAGCACGGGGTGTCCTTTCGGCAGCGCCCAAGGGCCGACGGCAGCTGCGCCGCCGACCCTTGGGAAGTTTTTTCAGCTTATCCGTTCAGAATCCGACTGCTCCCAGCAGACCGGTGACCGGCGATATGAGATCGTGCCCGAACTGTGTGATCTTCGTGGCCACAGGAGCCACCACCTTCGGGCCCGCCGCGCTGAGCGCCCCGATCCACTTGGACTGACCGAAGGTGAGCAGGCCCAGAGCGGCACTGGCGGCGGAGCTCTTGAACTCACTGCTCGTCCAGCCGTAGCCGACTCCGGTGAACAGGACATTGAGTCCGGCGAAGCCGAGGGAGGTGACCCCGAGGCCGAGGGCCCACGCTTCCACGACCGGGGTGAGGGGCCCGGTGAACAGACCGGCGAGGCCGACGCCGGCGGAGAGCAGGCCGAAGCCGATACTGGCCCAGTTGGTGACGTTCGCCATGAACTGTGCGCCCTCCTTCCACCACGGAAGGCCGCCCTTGACGTTGTCGTTGTCGGCTGTGTCGGCCGGGTTCTTGCCGGTCTCCCGGGCCTCCCGCGCGTCCTCGGCCGCCTGCTTGGCCGCCGCCGCGATCTCGGCCTGTCGCTTGGCTGTGGCGATCACGTGTGCCTGGCTCGCGGCGACGGCCGCCGTCCGCGCGTCCTTGCCCGCCTGGATGGCGGATGCGCGAGCGGAAGTGGCCGATGCCTGGGCCGAGTTGGCGGAGGCAACTGCGCTGCGGGCAGCGTCCACGGCGCGGTTGGCGGAGTAGTTCGCCGAACGCGCGGCCGTGCGGGCAACGGTGGCCGCCGCCGCGGCCCGGTCGGCAGAGGCCTGCGCGTCCGTGGCCGATTGCTCGGCGGCATCCGCGTGCGCGTCGGCCTGCTTCGCGTAGTCGGCGGCCAGGTCGGCCGACTGCTGGGCCTTCTGCGCCCATGTCACCGCCTCCGCAGCGGCGTTGCGCGCCTTCGCCGCCGCCTCCTGCGCACGGGCGGCGTCCTCCTGCGCCTTCTGCGCAATCTTCGCAGCGGCAGCGATCGCGCCCTGCATGGCGGCTATGTGCGTGGCGGAGTCGTAGTCGAGCTGCGCGGTCTTGTACTGCACGGAGGAGACGAAGTGGCGGCGCATCCACGCCGGGCCTTCCAACGCGGCCTGGGCGTGGGCTTTGGTGTACGGTCCGGCGGTGGCAAGGAGGGTGGCGGTGGCGACACCGTCGTCCTCCTTCAGTGCCTCCACGTAGGTGGCGCTGAAGAATTGGTTCAGCGCCTCCGGGGTTCCGGCGTTCAGCGCGTCGTTCGCCACCCGGGTCACCGCGCTGCCAGGGCCGGCGGCCAGGATGCGGGAGACCGCGACGCGGTGGTCCGTCACGGCGGCCTCGATCAGGCCGGTGGCGAGGAAGTTCGTGCCTGCGTCCGGGGCATCGCTCTCCAACGCCCTCGTCGCGGCGTCGGCGACGTCCGGGCTGGCGATGGTCTGGGCAAGGTAGAGCGCGGTCTCCCGGTCGTCCTGCCGCTGCGCGAGCTGCCGGTCGGTGTCGATCCAGGCATGGACGTCGGCGTCCGCACCGCTCAGGGCGAACCGTGAGGCCTCGCGCGACCAGGTACCGGTGGAGTTCGCCAGAGCGATGGCCGCCTTGCGCCCGACCGTGGCGGCCAGACCCGTGTCGCCCGCGGCCAGCGCCTCCTCGGCACGGGATATGAGGTCCTTGGTGGCCTGGTCGTTCTGCGCGTCCTGCGTGCGCTTCCCGGCGAGTTCCGCCGCCTCCTCAGCCTCGAGCTCCGCGAGCAGACGGCACTCCTCGATCGCCTGCTGCTTGTCCTGGTCCAGGCGCTGCCACTCACCCTCACGCGCCTGCTTCTCCACCGTGATCGCCTGGTTGACGGCGTCGGTTGCGGTGTTCGCCGCCTTGGTGGCCTCGTTGGCGAACTCGGTGGACTTCTGCGCGTACTCCACTGCCTGGCCCGCGTACAGGACGGCCCACTCGGCCGCAGCGGCGGCCTTGTCGGCGTGGGTCGCCGCGCTGTTCGCGGCGTCACGTGCGGTGCGGGCGGCTGTCGCCGCCGCGTTCGCCAGAGCCTGTGCCGTTCCGGCGGCGCTGGTGGCGATCGTGGCGTTGGTGCTCGCGATCTGTGCCTGCCGCCTGGCCTCGGCGGCCTCGGCCTGCGCCGCGCCCGCGGCCGTGGCGGCCGCGGCGGAGGAACTCGCGGCGGATGCCGCGTTGCGGGCGGCCGAGGCGGCGGCGGATCCGGCGCTCGCGGCCTGGGCCGAGGAGGTGGCAGCCGCGTCGGCGGCCGCTGCCGCGCTGCGCGCCTTCGCCGCGGCGTTGCGGGCGGCGACGGCGGCCGACTTGGCGGCCGATGCCTTGGAGGCGTCCTTGGACGCGGCGATGGCCGCGTTGTACGCCTTGGCGGCGGCGGAGCCGGCCGTGGACGCGGCCTGGCTCGCGGCGGTGGCGGCGTAGGCGGCGCGGCGGGACGCTTCGATGGCGGCGTGCGAGGCGCGGATGGCCACCCGGGCCGAGTCGGCGGCGCCGGTCGCCGCCTCGGCAGCCTTTCGGGCGGCGCTGGCGGACTTGGCCACATCGTTCTGGGCGGCCGCAGCCTCGGCCGCGGCCTTCTCCGCCGCCTCCTTGGCCTTCGCGGCGGCCTCCACGGCGCGGGCGGAAGCCTCCTCGGCCTCCTTCGTCTTGGCGTCGGCCTTCTTGCCTTCGCGTACGACGACCGCGACGAGTTCCTCGATCGTCGCGGCCTCCTGGTCACGGGCGCGGGCGATGTGCTGCCCGGTGTCGAGGAACCAGTCGACGTCGGCCGCCGAGCCGTCCAGGGCGCGGGCGGCGTACTTCTGCACCTCCGGACCCGCCTGCACCATGAGACCGCTCACCTCGACGCGCATGTCCTCCAGGCGCGCGGTGTACTGGCCGTCGAGCAGATAGTTCTCCAGAGCGGCCTGAGTACCCGTGCTCAGAGCGGTGTTCGCGGCGCGGACGACGGCCTTGCCGCCGTTGGCCATCACAGTCGAGGTGACGACGTTCAGGTCTTCCAGGATGGCTGACTTGAAGCCCGTGCCGAGGAAGTCGGCGATGGCCACGTCACCGCCGTTGAGGGCCGCGCCGGCCTCGCGCCGGGTGCCCTTCCCGCCCCCGGCGAGGGCGGTGACGATGGCGACGCGGTTGTCCTCCACCGTCAGCTTCGGCAGATCGACCGTCAGGAAGGTCTGGACGGCGGTGTCGGAGCTGATGAGCGCGGTCTCCGCGGCGGCGCGGACGGCCTTGCCGCCCGCGAGCCACGCGGTGACGACTTTCGCCCGGTCGGTGTCCGGCAGGGCGAACGGGTCACCGTCGTCGCCCTCCGGCTCGTTGGTCGCGGCTCGGGCGGACACGGGAGGCAGGGCGAGGCTCGATGCGACTGCGACGGCCGCGGTGGCCGCGAAGGCGCCGAGAACGCGCCGTCTGCTCCAATAAGTGGTGTTCACATAACTGGTGTTCACAGTTGTCCTTCGGGATCGATGCCCGGCGGCGCGGCGCCGGACAGAGTGATGTGTCAGCCACGCACGTGTCCCTTCAGGGCATGCCGCCGCGAGTCTCTTGGGCTCCGGGCGCGGCTGAATCGCGCTACGTGCCTTGATCAGAGAGGGCTCACACGTTGGTCCCGGCCCGAGGGCCGGAACATCGGACCAACGCGGGCGTGAAGGTTGCTGCGGTCCACGGCAGCCGGAAAGTCCGCATTCGCGTATTCATGAGCACCCATCCCCCGTCGGTGGTCCTCAATACTCCGTATGAAATAGCCACACTTCAGGGCTTACCCCACGCTTTACGCGCGTTGAACTGGAACGGAGAGAAGCGCTCACCCGGGCAGACAGAGAGCCGAAAAGGCCCAAGGGTGCGCTTGTCCGACATTCACGGGAACCCCTTAGCGCACACCATGCAATCTCATCACCCGCACCTTGTCCATCGCATAAATTTGCCCGAATTCCGACATGAACCTATTCGCGGGAGTCACGCACATCGCAATACTTGAATACGAGATGTCCTATGGGGAAGCTCGGGCGCCATGTACGAGAAGAGGGCGTGGGTGTAGTCCTCTGTTCGGAGAAGTCGTCCACAGGCGGGTGCCGTTGCCGGTCCGGTTCGTGCGCCGCGCTTCATGGCCCGACGAGCGGTGATGTGTGCGGGCACAACTGTGGGCCGGGCTCCCCCTTCCGGGGAGCCCGGCCCACGTCGGTCGCTACGTACGCAAGGCGAACATGGCCACTGGTCTAGCCGCCAGGGCCCGCGCGCCGCGGGCCCTGTCAGGGGCGCTTAGCGGATCGCCGTTCCGAAGGCGCTGCCCGCGGCGGGCAGGCCGTTCTGGCCGGGCTGGTACGTCGTGACCGCCCCGGTCGTGCCGGATGCCGCGGTTGCCCATGGCAGGGCGTGCACGGCGCCGTAGGTGGCGGGGCCGTTGGGCGCACCGATGTAGAGCTGGGTGCCGGTGGCGTGGATGAAGTTGCCGATCAGCTGGCTGCTGCCCGGGGTGCCCGGCAGACCGGAGCCGTTGCCGGCCTCGATCCAGAAGTCGGTGTCACCCGGCGCGCCGAGGAGAGAGAAGGTCTGGACGGCGCCCGCGGCGCTCGCCGTACCGATGTCCTCGCCCGGCGAGCCGACCGCCAGCCGCAGGCTGGCGGCGGTGCTCACCGAGTTCAGCGTGGTGTTGACGGCGGACACCTTCGCACCGAAGCGGTCGTTGACCGCGGTGACGTTGGCAATGCCCTCGGCGTCCTGGTTGATGTCGGCGAGCTCGCTGATGGCTCCGGCCGCGGTCACCCGGAGAGTGACCACTCGCCCGGCGTCGGTCCGGTTGGCGGTGCCCACTGTGAAGGCCTCACCGGGGGAGCCGACGGCGAGGATGGAGTCGGTCGCGGCCGAGGCGTCGGAGGGGCGGTACGCCACCGCCGAGAGCGAGGACCCGAACTCGTCGTTGGCCTCCGCCGCACCGCTGATGCCAGCAGTGTCCTGGTCGACGTACGCCACGGGGGTCGGGATGCGAACCGAGTTCAGCGCGTGCGAGAACACCCACACCGCACCGGAGGCCGCGTTGTCACCGACGGCCTCCGCCGGGGCGCCGATCGCGATGTGGTTCGGCGAGGCGGTGATGGACGTACCGAACCGGTCGCCCGCCTCTCCGACGCCGGTCACGCTCTCCGTGTCCTGGTTGATGTTGACGTTGGCGCTGCTGCGCAGGTAATAGACGCCGCCGGAGTCCGTGATGGTGCCGATGTCCTCACCTGGCACGCCGATCAGCAGGTACGGCTCGCCGAGGGCAGTGTGCCCGGCGGCCAGGGAATGACCCATCCGGTCCGCGGTCTCCGACGCGGACGAAAGGATGGCGCCCGAGCCGGCGCCCTGTTCCAGCGTCACGGACGCCTCGCCCGTGGTGAGACCGTCCCGGGCGCCGTACAGCACCTGTGCCTGGCCGGCGTCGACCACGGTGCCGACGTCCTCGGCGGGGACGCCGACGACCAGGTCGGTGCAGCCGTCCTCGTTGCGGTCGAACACCGCGAGCTGCTCGCCGAACCCGTCGCCGGCCTCGGCGCCGCCCGGCACGGCGGCGAGGTCCTGGGTGAACTCCGCGTTCCCCTTGCCGCCCCCGTATATGACCCGCACCAGCCCGGCGTTCACGTCACCGCCGACGGTCGCCTTCGGGTCGCTGACCGCTACATCCTCGACGCCGTCGCAGTTGAAGTCGGTGACACGGGGCGCGCCGACCTTGGCGTTGACCCAGGCGCGTACGTCGTCCACGCGGGTGTCGACCGCGGCGGTGCTGGTCACGGCCGCCTCGACGCCGAAGCAACCGCCCTGCGCGGAACGGCTGTTGACCGCGACCAGCTCGGCCGTTCCGTTCGTCACGCGCAACGCGGGGCCGCCGGTGTCGCCCATGCAGACGGCCGCCCCGTCCTTGCCGGTGACGCCGATGTCGGGCGTGATGACTGAGTCGACGGTGAATGCACCGGTGTGCAGCTTGAGCGGGGCCCACTCGTCGGTGGTACGGCCGTATCCGGCGACTTGTAGCTCCTCCCCGGCTGCGGGAGTGGTGGTGCTGATCGTGACCGGCGTGACGTTGGTGACTGACCGGTCCAGCCGGGCCAGCACCAGGTCGCGGTCGGTGTGAGGGACGAGCTCGACAACGTTCCGTACCACGCCGCTCGTGGTGGTGAGGTCGGTGCGGCCGATGGTGGCAGTGGTCTTCAGCGCGGGTTTGCCCGCGGGCACCGTCAGGCTCGTGGCCGGGTTGTCGGCGAAGCAGCTGGCGGCGGTGAGCAGCCACTGGGCGTTGACGAGGGTGCCGGTGCAGGCGCGGGTGCCGTCGCCGATGTCGAGGCGCGCGGTGAAGGCGTAGGTGTTGTCGGCTTGGGCAGTGCCGGTGACGGCCTGGGCGGACTCGGCGGCCACCGTCAAAGGCGCCGCGATCAGTGCCGCGGCCAGTGCGAGGAGCCGGGCGGGTCTGGTGTGCTGGGTGATCATGATGTCCCTGGTATGAGGTCTGCCGGTTCGGTGGGCACCGGACGGCGGAAGGGTGATGAGGAAGTGGCCAAGTCGCGGCTTCGGACGCGGGCAGCACGGCCTGGACGTGACACTCGTCGTCCGGGGGTCCGGTGTGCTGTGCTGGGGGTCCGGTGTGTTACTTGGTGGTCCTGATTTCGACGAGCAGGAATTCGCGGCCCTGCTCGTCGGCGCTTTCGCCGACCGGGGTCCAGGTGTTCTTGGCGATGTC
>NZ_JBFBEA010000067.1:0-6031 GCF_040683495.1 Streptomyces sp. NPDC093544
GCGTACGTTCGCGTCACCGGACCCGTCACTTCCTGCCCGACGTCTGATCCGGCGGCGACGGGCGGGACGTACCGGCACGCCCCCGACCCACCCACAACCCGGACAGCAGGCAAAGCCGCACCCCGCTAACCCCGCCGAGCAGCCCCCGCCCCCAACGCCCGCCCCTGCGGCACAATCCCCGCAGGCACCGCCCGCTGCCGAGCAGGCGTCCCCGTCCAACAGGTCCCCCGCCGACCCAGCAACCGCCGCAGCCACAGCTCCAGGGAGACAAGATCCGCCAGCCCGTCCAGGGGCAGCGGCTCCCCCGCGGCAGCCGCGCGCAGCGCCTTGCGGACGACGCGTGCCTCCACCAGCCCGGCCTGCGCGAGCAGAGGCGTGTCGAACAGAGCGATCAGGGAATCCGCGGCCACCCGCAGCCCCGTCCGCGCCGCCGCCGCCGAGGACGCGTGCGACGGCGCGCCCCACCCGGGCGGCAGATCCCCCACGCCGGCCCCCTCCAGCACCGTACGAAGGATCGCGGCACGAGCACCGGGCTGAACCCGCAGCGCCTCAGGAAGGGCACGGCACGCCCGCACGACCTGGTTGTCAAGGAACGGCGCATGCAGCCGCTGGAAGCGGATCTCGGCGGCCTGCTCCAGGACGCGCAGATCGCCCGCGTGCCGCGCAAGAGCCGCACGCGCGCGGAAGTCGCCCGGCCGCTGCCCGGGACCGATCCCCGGCCGGCCCGAGGCAACCTGTAGGCGAACCGATACTTCAGCGAGCGCCTCACCGGTCAGCCAGCGCGCGGCGGGCCCGGGTCTGGCCCAGGTGAGCTCGGCGAGCGAGGCCCCGACGGCACCGCCCGGTTCCTCGAACTGCCGCTGCATCAGGCGGTCGGCGAGGACGTCGACTCCGGTGCGGTACGGCGTACGGGCGAGCTTGCGCGCCGCGCCGTACACGCGCGCGGGGACCATGACGGACCCGTCGGCCTTGGTCAGCGCGGCGACGGGCTTCACCAGGTGACGGCGTTTGCGGTCCATCAGGAGGTCCGCGAGCCGGGCCGGGTGGGCGTCCATGACCTGCCGGGCGCCGTACCCCGTGAAGTGATCCGCGCTCCCCGCGGACAGCCGCGCCCGATGCCGCGCGGCTGTCACGAGCGACGGCCCCGGCTCATCGGTGAGCGGCCCGTCCAAGTCGGCGTAAGGAAGCGTCTCCTCGCCCCCGGTGACCACCACATGGTGCAGCCGGGGATTCGCGGCCAGCGAGCCCGCCCGTTCCAGCTCGGACTCCCGCCCGCTGACGGCGAGGTCGTTGAAAGTGACCGCAAGGAGACGCTCACCGGCGCCCGTGCCGTGCCCCAGGACGGTCCCGGGCGCCCCCGGAAGCCCCGCCGCGAGCAGCGCCAACGTGCCCGAGGCGGGTCCTCCGGACAGGTCGGCGCCGATCCCCGGCACGGGCATCCCGCGCGCGGCCCGCCGCTCGGCGGGCCCCATGCCGGGTACGGGCCCGGGGTCCACATCGGTCCCCGGCACATGCCGGGGCGCGGCGAGACGGGCGCGTACGGCCTCGACGAGGGCGTCACGTACGGCGTCCACCGCGCTGGTGGGATCAACCGAGGCCGCGGCCACGGCGAGGGAGGCGACCTGTTCGTAGCCGGCGATCTCGCGCGCCCCGGCGCGCAGGATCAGCGCGTGCCCCGGCGGAATGCGCCGTACGCCCTCGTACGGGGTCGAGTCGTGCACCGCCGCCGGTACGTCGGGGGCGGCCAGCAGCGCCGCCAGGTGCCCGAAGTCGAGGTTGGCCTCGATGAGGTCGGCCAGCGGCAGGGCGGCGGTCGCATAGGCCGTACCGCCCGCCCAGGGGGTGTAGAAGACGGGCCGCGCGCCCGCGAGGTCGCCCGCGACCATGAGGCGGCGGCCGACCTGGACGACGGCGGTGTAGCTGCCGGACCAGGCGGTGAGATGGCGAAGTGCCCCTCCGCGCGCGGCGAACAGTCCCACCCGTAGTTCTTCGTCGGAGGCTCCGCAGATGCCGAGGACGGCCATCCGGTTCTGCTCGTCGGCCTTCACGACGCGGACCTCGTCGGGGCGCCAGTCGCCGACGGCCCAGAGCGGATCGGGGTCGCCCCAAAGGAGTTGGGAACCGACCGGGTGAACGGTCTCCCCGTCGCTGCCCGTGGCGCCCGCCGAGCCGATCTCGGGCGCTCTGGCGACGGTGCTGCTCCACCCCACCAACCATCGCATCGCCGCCTCCACAGGCTGTGGACAACCAGTGCACCGTACGAACTGGGCACCATGCTGCCACGAAGGAGGCACACGGGAGGGCACCTGGGGCGGCTTGCGCTCCCTGAAGTGCGCCCCCGGAGGGGTGTATTGAGCCCGTCAGGAGCAAGTCGACGGCGAGACACCGAGGACATACCGCCACCGAACGAGCAACAGCCCGATGACTGACCAGCGACCGACCAACGGCGGATCAGCGACGGATCAGCGACGGATCAGCGACCGACGAACGACCGACCAACGGCGGATCAGTGACTGACCAGCGGCGGGACCGGCGGCCGACCCGCGGCCGACCCGCGGCCGACCCGCGGCGGACCGATAACCAACCACCACCGAATCTGCGACGTGAATGCGCCCCCGATACACTCCCCAAAAACACCCCGCGCGCCCTCAAGTGACGTGGTAGGAGCGCTAATTGCCCGCAAAGACCACCGTCGGTTTTCAGCCAAATCGGCTTTTGCCGGTCAGGTCCGCACACGCTCCGTACAGGCCTTCCGCACCGCTCGGCCAACGCACAGTCCGGGAGGCGGAGTTCGCCTCCCGGACCGGTCCGCCGCCCGCGGGGATGTAGGCGGCGGTGTCCCCCAGCCCACTGGATCCAGTACAGCGGGCCGACCCACGCACTATCCATGGAAGCGCTCCCGCGGTGGCCGGAGAAGAGCGCACGGACGGGCGCACAGCCACACAACGGGAGCACACCGCAACCGTCCGTACTGTCGTACGGACCACAATCCCGCCATCCGGACTTACGCCCCTTAACGCTTGGGATGCAGCGAACTACGCTGGGTTTACGAATGCCGCGTGGTTATGCCAGCGCGGCAGCCGTCTGTGTCGAGGGGTGGCGCATGTCCAGGGAGCAACGCGGGCCGAACGAAAAACTCGGCACCGTTCTCGCCCTCGCGGGAATCAGCAACGCAGGACTCGCGCGTCGCGTCAACGATCTTGGCGCTCAACGCGGGTTGACTCTTCGCTACGACAAGACGTCGGTGGCGCGCTGGGTGTCGAAGGGAATGGTGCCCCAAGGTGCCGCGCCGCACCTCATCGCGGCCGCGATCGGCCAGAAGCTCGGCCGTCCCGTGCCGCTCCACGAGATCGGCCTGGCGGACGCGGATCCCGCGCCCGAGGTGGGTCTCGCGTTCCCTCGTGACGTCGGACAGGCGGTGCGGTCGGCGACGGAGCTGTACCGACTCGACCTCGCCGGGCGCCGGGCCGGCGGCGGTGGCATCTGGCAGTCGCTCGCCGGGTCCTTCGCAGTGAGCGCTTACGCAACTCCCGCTTCGCGGTGGCTGATAACCCCGGCCGACAGTTCGGTGGCGCGCGAGGTGAGCCCCGGCGAGGGCTCCGGAGCACCGCACAAAGTCGGCCACAGCGATGTGCTGAAGCTGCGCGAGGCAGCCGAGGACGCCAGGCGCTGGGACTCCAAGTACGGGGGCGGTGACTGGCGTTCATCCATGGTGCCCGAGTGCCTGCGGGTGGAGGCGGCGCCGCTGCTGCTGGGCTCGTACTCCGACGAGGTCGGACGAGCCCTCTTCGGGGCCTCGGCCGAACTCACCCGTCTCGCGGGGTGGATGGCCTTCGACACCGGCCAGCAGGAAGCCGCCCAGCGTTACTACATCCAGGCCCTGCGGCTGGCCCGGGCGGCCGCCGACGTACCCCTGGGGGGCTACGTACTGGCCTCCATGTCCCTCCAGGCGACCTACCGCGGCTTCGGCGACGAGGGCGTCGACCTCGCCCAGGCCGCCCTGGAGCGCAACCGCGGCCTCGCCACCGCCCGCAACATGAGCTTCTTCCGGCTCGTCGAGGCACGCGCGCACGCACGCGCCGGTGACGCCCACGCCGCCGGGGCCGCCCTGCGGGCCGCCGAGGGCTGGCTGGAGCGCGCCCGCGACGGCGACAACGACCCTTCCTGGCTCGGTTTCTACGGGTACGACCGTTTCGCCGCCGACGCCGCCGAGTGCTACCGCGATCTGAAGGCACCGCGCCAGGTGCGCCGCTTCACCGAGCAGGCGCTGTCGCAGCCGACCGAGGAGTTCGTGCGCTCCCACGGTCTGCGTCTGGTGGTGTCGGCGGTCGCCGAGCTGGAATCGGGCAACCTGGACGCGGCCTGTGAGCAGGGCGTCCGGGCGGTGGAGGTCGCCGGGCGCATCTCCTCCGCGCGCACCACCGAGTACGTGAAGGACCTCCTGCACCGGCTGGAGCCGTACGGCGACGAACCGCGCGTGGTGGAGCTGCGGGAGCGGGCACGACCGTTGCTCATGGCACCGGCCTAGGAGACCAGAGCCGAGTTTGCCCGGTTGCTGACGTCTTGGGACCGCGGGTGATCTGTGGCTGGTCGCGCAGTTCCCCGCGCCCCGGACGCCCTGCGGGGCGTCCGGGGCCTCCCCCTGGTTTGAAGGCATTGTCAGTGGCGCAGTGCACTCTTGGAGTCGGGAGGTGGTGCAAGTGCGGATCGGGTATGACTGCGATGTGCTGGTGATCGGCGGCGGGATCGTCGGGCTGTCGACGGCGTATGCGATCACGCGCGCGGCGCCGGGCACCCGGGTCACGGTGCTGGAGAAGGAGCCGGCTCCGGCCCGCCACCAGACGGGGCGCAACAGCGGGGTGATCCACAGCGGGATCTACTACCGCCCGGGCTCCCTCAAGGCTCGGTACGCGGTGCGGGGCGCCGCCGAGATGGTCAAGTTCTGTTCGGAGTACGACATCGCGCACGCCGTCACCGGCAAGCTGATCGTCGCCACCCACAAGGCCGAGCTGCCCCGGCTGCACGGACTGGTCCAGCGCGGCCGGGAGAACGGCATTCCGGTACGGGAGCTGGGCCCCGCCCAGATAGCGGAGTACGAGCCAGAGGTGCGCGGGCTCGCCGCCATCCATGTCGGCACGACCGGGGTCTGCGACTTCGTCGCGGTCGCTCGGCAGCTCGCGGAGTCTTCGGGCGCGGAGATCCGGTACGGGGCCGCTGTCGTCCGCATCGACCGGCGCTCCGGGCTCGGCGCCGCCGTCCGTACGGCCGACGGGGTGGTTGTCCGCGGGCGCGTGCTGGTCAACTGCGCGGGGCTGCACTGCGACGAGATCGCCCGGCTGGCGGGGGACGATCCCGGTATGCGGATCGTGCCCTTCCGCGGCGAGTACTACACGCTGGCACGGCCCGAGCTCGTCCACGGGCTGGTGTATCCGGTGCCCGACCCGGCGTTCCCCTTCCTAGGCGTGCATCTCACCCGGGGGATCGACGGGGGCGTGCACATCGGGCCCAACGCGGTACCCGCGCTGGCTCGGGAGGGGTACGGGTGGGGTGTCGTACGTCCGCTCGAACTGGGCGCGACGCTGGCGTGGCCCGGGGCCTGGCGGATAGCGCGGCGGCACTGGCGGTACGGGGTGGGGGAGCTGCGGCGGTCGGTGTCGAAGCGGGCGTTCACGGGGGCCGTGCGGCGGCTGTTGCCCGCGGTGACCGCGGGCGACCTCGTGCCCGCCCGTGCCGGGGTCCGGGCCCAGGCCGTGCTCCGGGACGGGACCCTGGTGGACGATTTCCTCATCCGGGAAGGGCCCCGGACGGTGCACGTGCTGAACGCGCCTTCGCCTGCGGCCACGGCGTCGCTGCCGATCGGGCGGGAGGTTGCCCGGCGGGCCTTGGGAGCGCTGGCGGGGGCGTGAGGGCCCGCGGCGGAGCCGCTCATGGATGCGGCGCGGCGGCGCTTGTGGGAACGCCGGATCACTGACCCGGACGCGATGCACCTGAGGGTCGGTTTCATTGATCTCCGTGCAGAGATCGACCTGGC
>NZ_JBFBEA010000068.1:0-5977 GCF_040683495.1 Streptomyces sp. NPDC093544
ACACGCGCCACAACGACGCGCACAGCAAAGCCGATCACGGCCACCGTCAGCCATCAGCTGGGATCGAAGTGTCAAGCATCTACCGGGACCGGACAGCCGCTCCGGATCATGGCGCGGCCAAACTTTCCCTACATCATCAAGGCTCGCTGCGCTCGCGGCTGCTGTGCATCAGCCGCGCGCGCCAGCCACCCCGGCCACGAGGCAACACCCCATGGTCACGCGGGAGAGCCCGCAGCGCACCGCCGCCACGATCCTCTGTAGGGGGAACACTTCAGTACCTGTGGCCTCGCATGTACAGGCCGACCCCAGAAGCCTCACCAGCTCCCGCACTGCCTGACGAGTCAGGTCGATCATTGATCGAGGGCCGCGCACGCGCGGCGGCGCCGGTCGGCCGGCGCCCCGCTGCCTCTATGTCTGCGCCACCGGCTGCGGCGCGCCGTCCGCCCGTCGCCACCAGCAGCGGCCTAAATACAGCACTGGGACAGATGGACCAAGGGGGATTGCCGCACAGCAGGTCACAGACGCTTTGTATTACCGAGTAAGGCCGGATCGTGGCGGCGGTGCGCTGCGGGCCCTCCCGCTCCCGTGGTCGTTGCCCCGTGGCTGGGGCGGTCGGCTCCACGACTTTAGCCAGCCACTTTGGGGCGAGCCTCGAAGATCATGGCCCCAACGTCGCGCTTTAACGGGCAGGTCCACAGACTGCCCGACTCGCCATGAGCTTACGGGGCCATGATCACTCGCCCCAAAGCAGCTCCCGGCCAAAGTCGCTCCGCCGACCGCTCGGCATGGCTGGGGAGTGATGTGCATAAAACCCCAGCTCAGAGGCTTGTTTCACGACAAGGGGGCGTTGTCGGCACTCGGGTGTAGGCTTGCGCTTATTGTTTTACCTCCTCAAGTGAGGGGGCAAAACCCTAAGCAAGGGAGTCGATCTTGCCTGAGGTCCCCGCAGAAGACGTTGATCGCCTTGCAGTTCTCGGCATGAAGTGGGAGTACTGCGAGGGGGCCATTCGAGCCGGCGAAGCCGCCCGGCGCGAAGCCACCCCTAGCGAGCCACCCACAGCGCCGGGATTGCGGGACTGGATCGCCCGCGTTGGCATGCTTAGGTACACGATGATCGTTGAGGAGGGCTGGACCCCCCTCAATCACAAGAACATGGCCCTTGCGGTCAACCCGGCCCAGACCATCGCGATTGGGGTGCTGGCTGGAGATGCGGGCACAGGATGGCCTCCTCCCGCCAAACCGAAGAGTCGGTACCCGAAGGGGCAGGCGTTCGCGAACGCCGTTGCTGGCGAAGAATTGACACTGTTCAGCAACGCTGATGCTGGACACCCGGAGGTCCTGGAGCCCGAGACGATCGAGGCTCTCGACCTCTGGCTGCTGCTCACTTACCGGGTGCGCCAGGGCGACACTGTGACAGTCTTCAGTGAGCTGTCCCGCCCGGATTCTGTCAGCACCTCGGGGTACATTGTCGACTGGCGTGATCGATTGATCTTGCCCCGCCTGAGGTTCGAGGCGGTCATCGACGACGATGGCCGTGACGACGACGGCAGCATCGACGTTCCCGTGGAGGAGATCTAGCCAAACCGGCAGCTCCCGCAACCGGTGGAGAGATGATCACATGGTTACACCGTCGCGGATCACTTTGGCGCGCAAGCGACGAGGCATGACCATCGTGGAGCTGTCGCGCAAGTTGGACGTAAGCTCACAAAGTCTCTCCAACTACGAGCATGGGCGACAGTCTCCATCAGAAGAAACGCTCGCAAAAATCTCAGATATTCTCGGGTTTCCGCCTGAATTCTTCGTGAGCGCCGACCTGGAAGAAATTCCCTCCGAGTCCGTCGCGTTTCGCGCCCGCAGTAAACTAACTGCTGGGCGCCGCGGCGTCGCACTCTCAGTTGGGCGACTCGCGGTCGAGCTTGAAGGTCTTATTTCCAAGAAATTTCGATTGCCGGCCGCAGATATTCCTTCTTTGGATAAGCCTGACCCTGAAAACGCTGCCGAAATGGTCCGATCACGCTGGGGGTTGGGGCAGGCCCCTATTCCCAACATGGTTCACCTCTTGGAATCAAAGGGAGTCCGCGTCTTTAGCCTCGCCCCCGAATATGCGGAGATTGATGCATTTTCGTTCTGGCATAATCAGACGCCATTTATGTTTCTTAACACGCTTAAGTCTGCCGAGCGTAGCCGCTTTGATGCTGCTCATGAGCTCGGCCACCTGGTCATGCACGGGCCGGGCCTGACCGGAGCCAGGGCCGAGCAAGAGGCAAATTCCTTTGCTGGCGCATTCCTAATGCCTCGCAGGAGCGTTGTCGCTCACATGCCAAAGGGTGCGTTTATTGATCAAATTCTAAAGGGACGAAAGATTTGGAAGGTCGCCGCCTTGGCGCTCACTTATCGCCTGCACGATCTGGGGATGCTGACCGACTGGCAATATCGCAGTGTGATTGTTGAGCTAAGTAAGCGCGGGTATCGAACAGGGGAACCTGGAGGAATCCAAAGGGAAACGTCGCAGGTTTTTGATAAAGTGTTTCGGACACTAAGAGCTCGTGGTGTGAGTTCAGGCGATATAGCTGAAGAGCTCTGCGTAGAGTCGGAAGAGCTGAGCAAGTATGTTTTTGGTCTAACACTCACCGCCCAGGACGGGGAAGGGCACCGTTCATTTTCACCTCGCCCCGCCTTGAAGCTAATCACGTCACCTGGGGAGACAGTGCGCACCAGAAAGGTCAGGCGAGCCGTCGAAAGGTAGCGAGCCTGCCCGTCCAATGGGAACGCGGGGAAGCTGTACAGCAACGGAGCACAGCAACCACCTTTGGCCACCATCGGCTTGCAAGGGACTTCGGTGGCCCACTTGCCAGCCAACGAGACCTCAGCTACTGCCCTGCCGTAGTCCGTATCGGGCGCACTGGCAAGTGAGCCTCAAGTCTCCTCGCCCTCTTAAAGAGAGGGCTACTTATGAAGGTCCGGAACCTCTAGCAACGTGAAATAGAAGATCTCACCAGGTTCATTGGCACGATGCGGCGCCTCGATCGGTGCCCAATCCTCTGCCAAGGCTTCAGGAACAGCGAGATTCAAGATGAGGTAGTGAACTCCTTCTGGTGCAGAACCAACGACCCTCAAACCAAGATAAAGTTCGTCATAACTACCTATAGCTCGGAAGACGTACGCCTCTACGGCAGTACCAAAAACCTCAGTCCGAACCGGATCGCCCGCTTTATCTCGGGCTTCTTGAATCAATTTAGGAACACGAGCTCGAGCTTCCTGGAGTAGCTCGTAACTCTGCTCAGCTTTCAGGCGCAGGCGATCATCATCATCAGGCAGAAGATGCCTGCTATATGTACGCTTTCCTGGCGCCAGCTCCTCGCCCGCTTGATTCAGAGCGGCGCGCTTCCGCTTACAGTCGTCGCACAACTTCTGGTAAAAATCATCACGAGCTCCAGCCGTGCGCCGCCCGGCAGCAACAACCCAGCCTAGCCCCGCGCATTGGTCTTCCCATACAGCCCCACGCCACCGCGACCCTCCCGGCTTGCATTTCAGCAACACGGTGTCGTCGATGCTGGCAATCTTCTCCGTGGGTGCGACGTCCGCCTGCTGTTGAGCACGCGAAATCAGCGGATGGTCCACCTCATGGAGAGGAGTGGCCGGCGGTGGCAGCGGAAGTTCCAGATCCTCTTGCAGACAACGCAAAGTAGGCCGGATACGGTGAGGCTCAGTCACGTACTTACAAACTCAGGCAGCACCCACACGGCGAAGATCTTCAATAGAAGCGCCGGTGAGGAGTGCAAGGTAGGCAGCGTCGCTTCCATCAAGGTGCTCGAAGGATTCCTTGATCCGCTCACGCGCACGACGCTCACCGTCGGTCGGCTGCTCGATACCCTTCGAGAGCTCGACACGGCGCGCGCGCATCTGCGCACGCACCTGCGGATCCATCAGCGTCGTCATACCTACAAGGTAGACGATGCTGCGACAGAGCGCACTAGTCGCGAGTGATGTACAGCGTCGAAGGAGAGAACTTATCGCCCACAGAAGGGCATATAGGGCCAATATATCGGCACGGGAAAGTAAAAATAGCCAAAAATCAGAGTCCTGCAGTGGCGGGTGCCGATCCCGTGCTACGCTCCGTGATCGTAGATCAGCGTAGCGACGGAGCGTAGCACGGGATCGGCACCCGCCAAGACGTACGTCTACGGAGAGTAACCCTCTGCAGAACTCGAACCAGAGGAATCCGCCTAGACTCAACTCCGGCATCAAGATCGTGAATCGCTTGAAGCCGAGCAGCCAACTCTCTTGCAGAGTCGCGCAACAGCTCCTGATCGGCAAGCTTCAAGCATCACTTCACCAGAAGCATAGCCGCTACTCGAGCGTTTCAAGCGGGTTGGTGCCCAACCGCCCAGATCGCACGGTCCCGTAGTTGTCTGTGGATAGTCCGCCGGACCGAAGTTCATGCGTTGACCAAGGTTACCCCTCTGAACTGCACACAAGCTCGTTGGATCAACGGCCGACGGAGCCTTTGCAGTACAGCAGCGAAGTACAGCAACCACTGCGACCGATATCGACCGTTGACGCTCCTCGCAGCCCTCCTGACCAGCCCAGTAGACCTCAGCGACCTCCTCCGCCGTAGCTCGCATCGAGGTGGTCACTGCAGGCGTCAGCAGCGGCCGGCGCATCGGGAGTAGAAGCCAGCCCAGTACTCGTCATGACTGCACGCAAAGTCATCCGGACGCTCTACCCGCAGCATCTCGTACCGGGCAGCAAAAACGTCCAGGGCCTCATGGAGCGAGCAACCGAGGTGCTCGCGGAGCGTCTTGAGGCCGCGGATGATCTGCTTCGCGAGGATCTGGACGTCGGCAACATCGACTGCGGCACCATCGGTCATGGTGGTGATCGAAGCCGATGACAACCTCGTCTGCAACAAGGTTTGCGGCCATGGACTACTCGATTGGAGGCCGTGCCCTAGCCGTGCCTGATCGAGCGGGGAACTCCCGGGTCCCCACGGACGACGCACAACACAACTGCCATTGACCGATTTACCTGGTCAGGGGCAGTTCACCTGAGCGGTGGGTGTGGAATTGAACCCACGGTGGCTGGCGCCACGAAGGTTTCCAAGAGCGCTCGGGGTTTGACTTGCTCATTGAGACGCCACCAACCACGTAGGCACCTGCAAGCCGTAAGTCACCGTCGAAGCCAAGGGAGATGCTTCAGAAGGAGCCTTGCGCCGCTATGCCGTTGCTCAGTGCTACCAGTGAAGAGCAGGACGTAGGCCGAAGCCAGGAAGACCAAGATGGTTGAGGTCGTGAGAATCAAGCTGAGCCAGATCAGTTGAGCAGGCCAGGACCCTACTGCCCCCAAGCTGGCGATCATTCCCACAGGTGCAAGAGCCCAAGCTGTAACCCGTGCAAGCCGAGTTGTCTTTCCGAACTGTCGCCTAGCCGTCGCTCGCGTGCGGTGCATCGATGCGCTTTCCGCGGACTCGTCCCACGTCCTGACCGCTGTAGACATTCAGCGATAAGGACGCGCGATTCCGAGAACCTTGTCCGCATCCCAGGAGTGACGTGGGCACACCAGCGGAGACAGGCCAGCGCGATCGGCCCACACGAAGGCTAGTGCACCCGCCGTCGCACAACAGCGGTTCATGGACTATTCGTGGACGAGTGATCGTTAACCGACCATCTAGCAGTCTGTGACCTGCCCACGCGTCCAGGACCGAAAGGCCCTCCGGAGCCGTGCGCGCAGGTTCGAATCCTGCCGGGGGCACTCGCCTACAGCCAGCAAAAACCAGGCGCTGACCTGGGCGGATGCCGACATGAGAGAGCGGGAGTCAGTCTCACTGACTCCCGCTCTTTCTCATTGCTGCGCACTGATCGTGTGTGAGGGGCGTGTGGGTAACAACGGCTAACACAAAGAGGTGGATCGGTCCTGGCTGCCGTGACTGGTGCGGGAGTTGAGCGTTCGGTCTGGTGTGGGGACGTCGCCGTGGATC
>NZ_JBFBEA010000069.1:0-5819 GCF_040683495.1 Streptomyces sp. NPDC093544
AGCTTCTTTGGCCCCTGAGCAGTCCGGATCTCCCGGATCTTGAAGTCCATCGCATCCCCTGAACTGGGGTGTTGCGACGACCACTAGAACGGAAGTTCGAGGGGCCGGGCCTTCGGCGTTCCGGAACGGCCTACCCTGAAGAGGTAGATCCCAGGGCTTGCCCCGTTCGCAACAGGAGCATGAGTTGTACTTCACCGACCGCGGTATCGAGGAACTGGCAAAGCGGCGCGGCGAGGAAGAGGTCACCTTCGACTGGCTCGCCGAGCAGCTGCGTACGTTTGTCGATCTCAACCCGGACTTCGAGGTCCCGGTGGAGCGGCTGGCGACGTGGCTGGCACGGCTGGACGACGAGGACGACGACGAGGAGTAGGTCCCGGCTGTCCCAGGCATCGGCAATCGTGGGGTGGGGTTGGGGTGGGGTCGGGTGTCAGCCGAAGGCCCGCAGCCGGTCGTACGCGAGCCCGAGCGCGCCGTGGATCACCAGCAGGAGCCCGGCGGCGGTCCAGCCGCCACTGCTCCGCCGTACGCCCCAGGCGGCGAGCGGGAGACCGGCGGCCAACTGGGCCACGGCCAGGGACCGTGCCTTCGGGCCACGCAGCCAGGGCCCCAGGCTGCCGCCCTCCACGACATCGAGCTCCGCACGGACCGCCGCGCGCCACCCCGTCCACTCGACCTGCTCGGCACCGGGCTGGACACGGGCCACTTCACGGAGCCTTCCGATGGGCTCTCCGGGGGTGAGCCCGGGCGGAAGTGCCACCCCCGCGCGCGTGAGGACGGCGAGCAGCCCTCGCATGCGCGCGCGGGCGTCCGCCGCGGAGTCGGGTTTGGCCAACTGCTCCAGGGACTGCATGTCCAGCACGGGATCGAGACCGAGGCGGGCCGCGAAGGTGCGCATCGCCTCGTCCTCGCCGACCGGAGTGCCGTTCGCCAGCCACTCGTAGCCGACGGTGCGGCGGAAACCCGAGGCCAGGGTGTAGCCGCTGTGGTCGGCGTCCCACCAGAGGGCGAGTACGGGCCAGGGGGCGCCGACGGCGAGAGCGGTGGCCCAGCCGGTGAGCACCCGGTCGACGGGTTCGCCGCCGTGCAGCCAGGGCCTGCCCTCCGGAACCAGCACGCTCCACTCGGCACCGGCCCCGGTGAGCAGCATCCGCTCACGCAGCAGCTGGGCGGCGGATCCGACGGACTCGGGCCGCGCCCGGCAGAGGAGCAGGGCGCCGGGGATCTGGCCGGAAGGCCGGCCAGAGGGCTCGCCGGACGTCGTGGACATGGTCTTACCGTAGGCGCATTTAGGAATGACCTGCCCCTTTTGCCCACCCGAGGGTCGCCAGAAGGCCACCCGCAGGCCGGCCGCCACGAGACCTGAGGCCGTCCGGAGAACATCAGAACGGGTGTCTTGACTTTCCGTATCCGCGATATATCGTGTTACGTGGAAGACGCGATATGGCGCGTCCCGTCCCGATCCTGTCGAGGAGGTCGCACCATGTCCGAGTGGTCCGTCGCAGAGCCCGGCAAGCTCACCTTCGACGCCCCCGTGACGGCGCTGCATGTGCGCGTGGTCAACGGAACAGTGAACGTCGTGGGTACCGACGAGGGTTCCGCCCGGCTCGAAGTCTCCGAGCTGGAGGGCCCGCCGCTCCTGGTGACCCAGGAAGACGGCACACTCACAGTGGCGTACGAGGACCTTCCCTGGAAGGGCTTCCTCAAGTGGCTCGACCGCAAGGGCTGGCGCCGCAGCGTGGTGGTCTCACTGGCCGTCCCGGTGAGCACCCGGGTCGAGTTGGGGGTGGTGGGCGCCGCCGCCGTGGTCTCCGGGACGGACGGCCGGGTCGAGGTGAAGGGCGTCACGGGCGACACGACACTGGTCCGCATCGCGGGTCCGGTCCGCGTGGACACGGTGTCGGGGAACCTGGAGGCCCAGGCCGTCACCGGTGACCTCCGCTTCAACTCCGTCTCCGGCGACCTGACGGTCGTCGAGGGCTCGGGCTCTTCCGTACGAGCCGACTCGGTGAGCGGCTCGATGATCGTGGACCTGGATGCCACGGGCACTCCGACGGACGTCCAGTTGTCGAACGTCTCGGGCGAGATCGCCATCCGCCTCCCGCACCCGGCGGACGCGGTGGTGGAGGCGAACACCGCGAGCGGCAGCGTCTCCAGCGCCTTCGAGGATCTCCGGGTCGCCGGACAGTGGGGTGCAAAGAAGATCACCGGCCGGTTGGGCGCGGGCAACGGCAAGCTGAAGGCGGTGACCGTCTCCGGTTCGATCGCCCTGCTGCGCAGGCCACCGACGGAGGACGAGTCACCTGAGGGCACGGGCCCTCAGGACGCCGCACCCAAGGGCACGACCGAAGCCCCCTCCGACACCCCGAGCGAAGCCTCGATCGACGCTCCGACCGACGCCCCGACCGACGCCCCGACCGACAAGAAGGTGCTCTGAGATGCCTCCCGTCTTCGCCCATGGCCGCCTTCGGCTCTACCTCCTGAAGCTGCTGGACGAGGCGCCGCGCCACGGGTACGAGGTGATCCGGCTCCTGGAGGAGCGCTTCCAAGGCCTGTACGCGCCCTCGGCGGGCACCGTCTACCCGCGGCTGGCGAAGCTGGAGACCGAGGGACTGGTCACGCACACGACCGAGGGCGGTCGCAAGGTGTACGCGATCACGGACGCGGGCCGCGCCGAACTGGCCGACCGCAGCGGTGAGCTGGCCGATCTGGAGCTGGAGATCCGCGAGTCGGTGGCAGAGCTCGCGGCGGAGATCCGTGCCGATGTACGGGGCGCGGCAGGTGACCTGCGACGCGAGATGCGAGCGGCGGCCACTGAGGCCCGGCGGGGCGGCACGGGTGGCGGCGCGGGTGGCGGCGCGGCCAAGGAACACGACGCAGCGCAGGGCGAGTCCGGGGACTTCGGCGACTTCCGCGACAAGGAGTCGTGGCGGGCCGCGAAGGAGGAGATGCGGCGCGTCAGGCAGGAGTGGAAGGAGCAGGCCCGCCGCGCGAAGGACGAGAGCCGCCGCGCCCGCGACGAGGCGCAGCGTGCCCGCCGCCAGGCCAAGGAGGCTCAGGAAAGGACCCGCGCGCAGGCCCAGGAGGAGATGCAGCGTATGGCCAAGCATGTCCAGGACCAGGTCCAGGACCACTTTGCACGGGGCGACTGGCCGACGGGCGTCCGCGAGGGCCTGACCGAGCTGGCCAAGGAGTTCGGCGAGTTCGGGAAGAACTTCGGCAAGGACCTTGGCAAGGACTTCGCGAAGGACCTCGGCAAGGACTTCGGCTTCGGCCGCACGGAAACGGCAGCCGGATCAGCCGCGTCGGCCAAGGAGACGAAGGAGGCGCCGGAGAAGAAGGAGGCGAGGGAGCCGGAGTACACAGTCACCCCGGACGACTTCCCCGCCGGCTACGAACCCTCCTGGGCCCACGAGGACTCCACCGGCAACCCGGCCCGCGACCTGGACCGCCTCCTGGACCGCTTCCGCGACGACATCCGCGACGCCGCCCGCGACCACGGGGTGACGGAGGACCAACTCCGCGACACCCGAAGCCACCTGTCGACGGCGGCGGCGCACATCGGGGCGGCGCTGCGCAGGCCCGCCTCTTAGCCCGTCCGGCATTTGAGGACGAGCGCGTTCAGCGCGATACGGGGTCTGGGGGCGGAGTCCCGAGGAGCAAGGGACGGGCAGGGGCGGAGGGGGCGAAAAACTGCCCCACCCGCCCACACGTCACCCCGCCTTGGCCTCCCCACCCTCGTACAGCACCCGTACAACCCCGGCGTACGTCACCCCATGATCGGCCAGTACCTCGGCGGGAACACCGGGCCGCGAGGCGAGCGCCATCAGGAGGTGCTCGTCCCCGATGTGCCGGTCCTGATGAGCGAGAGCCATCCGCAGGGACTGGGTGAGCACGTCCTTGGCCCCGGGAGCGAAGCCGGGCCGTCGCGACCAGCGCCCACCGGCACCCCGCTGCCCCGACTCCAACGCACCCACCCCATGCGCCTCTTCCACCCGGGAAACGATCTCCGAGAGGTCGATACCGAGCCCGGAGAGGGCGTCGGCGTCCGCGCGGGAGAGCCCACCACGCCGCCGCGCCTCGGCGAGTTCCCGTACGACCGAGTCACGCCGCCCCGCCAGGCCGAGCGAGCTGAGGACGAACGAGCCCCGGCTGCCTTCCCGGTCAAGGAGGGCGAGCAGCATGTGCGCTTCCTCGACCCGCCCCTCCCCCGCCCGTTCGCAATGCCCGACCGCCCCCTCGACCACGGCCCGCGCGTCCTTCGTAAACCGTTCGAACATCACTGCCTCCCGTACTTCTTGTGCACGGCCTGCCTGGTCACTCCGAGTTCCGCGGCGATCTCCTGCCACGACCAGCCCTGATTGCGCGCACTGCGCACCTGCACCGCTTCCAACTGCTCCAACAGCCTCCGCAGCGCGGAGACCGCCCGCAGCCCGATACGCGGATCGCGATCACCCGCGCGCTCGGCAAGATCCGTTGCTTCGGTCATGGTGTCAACCTACATTGACACCCGAGCATCCGTCAATCAAAGTTGACACAACTGACGCGCGAACGGCGGGCCCGAAGAAGCCGAGCCCGCCGCAACCGGAACCACCTGCATACGACCGTCAGTCCACCGCCAGTCCACCGTCAGTCCACGGTGAGAACGATCTTCCCGAACTGATCGCCGGACTCCAGCCGTTCGAACCCCTCGCGGGCCCGGTCCAGCGGCAGCACCTCATCGATGACGGGCCGCACACCGGTGGCGGCGCAGAACGACAGCAGGTCCTCCAGCTCGTCCTTGGTGCCCATGGTCGAGCCGACGATCCTGAGCTCAAGGAAGAAGACGCGGGTCAGTTCGGCGTGCGAGGGCCGGTCGCCGCTGGTGGCACCCGAGATGACCAGCGTGCCGCCGGGCCGCAGCGACTTGATGGAGTGCGACCAGGTGGCGGCCCCCACCGTCTCGATGACGGCGTCGACCCGCTGCGGCAGCCGCGCCCCGGATTCGAGCGCCTCCACGGCCCCCAGTTCAAGGGCCCTCTTCCGCTTGGCCTCGTCGCGGCTGGTGGCGAACATCCGCAGCCCCGCGGCCTTCCCCAGCACGATCGCGGCCGTCGCGACACCTCCGCCGGCGCCCTGGACGAGCACGGAGTCGCCGGGGCGCACCCCGGCGTTGGTGAAGAGCATCCGGTACGCCGTCAGCCAGGCGGTGGGCAGACAGGCTGCCTCCGCGAACGACAGCTCCCTGGGCTTCGGCAGGACGTTCCACGCGGGCACGGAGACCCGCTCCGCGAAGGTGCCCTGGTAGCGCTCGGTGAGGATGGAGCGGGGCTCCTTGGGGCCGACGCCGTAGCCGGTCTGCCCGATGACGGAGTGCAGGACGACCTCGTTGCCGTCCTCGTCGATGCCGGCGGCGTCGCATCCGAGGATCATCGGCAGTTTGTCCTCGGCCAGGCCGACTCCGCGCAGCGACCACAGGTCGTGGTGGTTGAGGGAGGCGGCCCGCACGTTCACCGTCGTCCAGCCTGGCCTCTCCTCGGGGGCTGGGCGCTCCCCCAACTCCAGGCCGTTGAGCGGCTGGTCACGGTCGATTCGGGCGGCGTAGGCAGCGAACATGGCCCTGACGATAGGCTCCGCCCCCGCCGGACGGAACCATGTCCCTCTGTGACACACGTCCCGCCGCGTCCGGGACCCACGTCACAGGTGTTTCGCCCCCTCCGCGCCTACCCGTCCCGTACTCCCGGGGCTCCGCCCTGTTCCAGCCCGTCCGGCGTTTGAGGACGAGGCCGTCCAGGCCGAAAGCGGGGGTCTGGGGGCGCAGCCCCAAGAAACGTGAAGGGCAG
>NZ_JBFBEA010000070.1:0-4200 GCF_040683495.1 Streptomyces sp. NPDC093544
TCCGTGCCGAGCGGATCCTGGAGGCCAGCGAAGTGAACTGGACGCTGGTCTACCCCGTCCTGCTCACCACCGGGCCCCTCCTCCGTCTGTTCCGGTCCGTTCCCGTCTGTTCCGGTCTGTTCACAGAGGTGGCCGAATACCTCTGTCCGACTCAGATGTTCACCACAGATGGAGCACAGATCCACCACAGAGGAGGATTGTATTCCGCACGTCAGGGGTAGGACCGGCTACGACCGAATTGCACCGGCCGTGCGGGAGGGACCCCCACCATGCTCTTGGAAACGCTCGGCTCCGCGATGCTCGGTCTGGCACTGGCATGGGCGGCCGCGTACCGCCTGCCGCACCGCCTCCCGAGCCGCACGCTGGTCCTGCCGACCGGTGTCGCCGGAGCCCTGTTCGGCGCCTTCCTGATGCACACCGCACTGGGCGCCGGCCATCTGCTGGTGATCTTCATCGGCGCTGTGGCGGTCTCCACGGCTTCGTTGTCGCTGCTGCTGCGCCCCGCGGAAAGATTTCGCCGCAGCTCGGCGACGGCGTAAGCCGCTGCGTGATCGACTGCACAAGGTCCGCCGGACCGACCGCCATGTGAGGCGTCAGGCGAGGCGGCGTTAGGCAGCCAGCCCCAGTGCCGCCATCCGCTTGGTGTGCGCCTCGGTGATCCGCGAGAACATCCGACCGACCTCCGCGAGGTCGAACCCGTCCGCGACGCCCCCCACGAGCATGGTCGACAGGGCGTCGCGCTCGGCGACCACTCGCTGCGACTGGGACAGGGCCTCGCCCATCAGCCGTCGCGCCCACAGCGCGAGCCTGCCGCCCACCCGCGGCTCCGCGTCGATCGCGGCGCGGACCTTCTCGATGGCGAAGCTCGCGTGCCCGGTGTCGTCGAGGACTCCGAGCACGAGGCTGCGGGTGTCCGAGTCGAGACGGGCCGCGACCTCACGGTAGAAGTCACTGGCGATCGAGTCGCCGACGTACGCCTTGACGAGTCCCTCCAGCCAGTCCGAGGGCGCTGTCTGGCGGTGAAAGCCGTCGAGCGCGGCGACGAACGGCTCCATCGCCTGCGTCGCGTCCACGCCGACCGTCGAGAGCCGGTCACGCAGCTGCTCGAAGTGGTGGAACTCGGCCGACGCCATCTTCGCGAGCTCGGCCTTGTCGCCCAGCGTGGGCGCCAGCTTGGCGTCCTCCGCGAGCCGCTCGAACGCTGCCAGCTCGCCGTACGCGAGCGCTCCGAGCAGATCCACGACCGCGGCGCGGTACTGAGGGTCGACGGAGGCCGTCTCCCAGGCCTGGGCGGCGATTCCGGTGGCCGCGGGAGTGGTGTCGTCCGTGGCTGCGGGAGCGGTTTCGTCCGCGGCCTCGGCGGGTGTGTCAGCGGCGTTGTCGGGCGTCGTCATGAAGCGCACAATAGCCCGCTCACCACAACACGGAAGTCCCTGGTCAATCACTGTGACGACCACTACGTGACCAAATCGGCCATCGCATATGCGCGATTCCGGGGTATGGTGGTAATGCGCCCGGCGACTATTCGACGGGCCGCATGAATGAGGATGCCCGGTCGGTGGCCCGATCGGCTCCGACCTGACAGCCCTCCACGTCGGTACGTCACATTGCGTACGGCATCCGGAGGGAACCCTCAGTGGTACGAGAGCTCGAGCGACGGCAGTGGTCCCATGCCGCTCGGCCCGCCCGTCAAGAGCGGCCGACGTCCCTGGCACGGTCCCGACACGACCCCCCGCGCTCGCCTCGAACTGCGTACACAGAACAGGCAGCACCCTGACTACCACTTTTCGAGAGCTCGGAATTCTTGCCGAGACCGCTGAGGCCCTTGAGGCCGTTGGCATCATCAATCCCTTCCCCATCCAGGAGATGACGCTCCCCGTTGCCCTCGCCGGCAACGACGTCATCGGCCAGGCCAAGACCGGCACCGGCAAGACGCTGGGCTTCGGCCTCCCGCTCCTCGAGCGCGTCACCGTCCCGGCGGACGTCGAGGCGGGCCGGGCGCAGCCCGAGCAGCTCACCGACGCCCCGCAGGCCCTCGTCGTCGTTCCGACGCGCGAGCTGTGCCAGCAGGTCACGAACGACCTGCTGACCGCGGGCAAGGTCCGCAACGTACGCGTACTCGCCATTTACGGCGGCCGCGCGTACGAGCCGCAGGTCGAGGCCCTCAAGAAGGGCGTCGACGTCATCGTCGGCACCCCGGGCCGACTGCTCGACCTCGCGGGCCAGAAGAAGCTCAACCTCAAGCACATCCGGGCGCTCGTCCTGGACGAGGCCGACGAGATGCTCGACCTGGGCTTCCTGCCCGACGTCGAGAAGATCATGAACATGCTGCCGGCCCGCCGTCAGACGATGCTGTTCTCGGCGACCATGCCGGGCGCGGTCATCGGCCTCGCGCGCCGCTACATGTCGCAGCCCACGCACATCCGCGCCACCTCGGACGACGGCGACGGCGCGACGGTCGCGAACACCGCGCAGTACATCTACCGCGCGCACAACATGGACAAGCCCGAGCTCGTCGCACGCATACTGCAGGCCGACGGCCGTGGTCTCGCGATGGTCTTCTGCCGCACCAAGCGGACGGCGGCGGACCTCGCCGACCAGCTCCAGCAGCGCGGCTTCGCCTCCGGCGCGGTCCATGGCGACCTCGGCCAGGGCGCCCGCGAGCAGGCGCTGCGCGCCTTCCGCAACGGCAAGGTCGACGTCCTCGTCTGCACCGACGTGGCCGCCCGCGGCATCGACGTCGAGGGCGTCACCCACGTCATCAACTACCAGTCTCCCGAGGACGAGAAGACGTACCTGCACCGCATCGGCCGTACGGGCCGCGCGGGCGCCAAGGGCATCGCCGTCACCCTCGTCGACTGGGACGACATCCCGCGCTGGCAGCTGATCAACAAGGCGCTGGACCTCGGCTTCCCGGCCCCGCCGGAGACGTACTCCACGTCCCCGCACCTCTTCGAAGAGCTGAACATCCCGGTCGGCACCAAGGGTGTCCTGCCGCGCGCGGAGCGCACCCGGGCCGGCCTCGCGGCCGAGCAGGTCGAGGACCTCGGTGAGACCGGCGGCCGTGGCGGTCCGCGTGGCCGCGGTGGCCGTTCCGCCGCTCCGGCCCCGGTCGTCGAGCGTGAACGTGAGCGCCCGGCGCGTACGCCGCGCAGCCGTCGTCGTACGCGCAACGGTGCACCGATGGACGAGACGGCCACGTCTCCCGAGGTGACGACCGAGGCCGCCGAGGCACCCGCGCACGAGCCCCGCACTCCGCGCCGCCGTCGCCGTACGCGCAATGGCGCGTCGGAGCTGGTCGTCGTCGCCGAGCCGTCGACCGAAGCCGCGGAGACCGCCGTGGCGACGGCTGAGGGCGTCACGGACGAGCCTGCCAAGTCGCGCCGCCGCCGAACCCGCAAGCCCGCGGAGTCGGTGGAGGCCACGGCCGAGAGCGTCGTGGCCGAGGCTGTCGCCGTCACGGAGGACGCCGTCGAGGCCCCCGCCGCACCGCGTCGTCGCACCCGCAAGGTGGCGGAGACCGCGGTCGACACGGCCGAGGGCATCGCGGAGGCCCCGGCCAAGCCGCGTCGCACCCGCGCCACGAAGGCCACCGCCACGGCCACCACCTCGGCGGCCGCCGAGGCCGCTGTGGACACCGCCGAAGCCGTCGAGGCAAAGCCGCGCCGCCGCACCCGCAAGGCCGCCGCCGCGACCGTCGAGGCCGGGATTCCGGCCCAGACGGCCGAGGAGTCCGAGGCCCCCGCCGCACCGCGTCGTCGCGCCCGCAAGGTAGCGGAGACCGCGGTCGACACGGCCGAGGGCATCACGGAGGCCCCGGCCAAGCCGCGTCGCACCCGCAAGGTCGCCGCCCCGACGGTCGTCGAGGCCGCCCCCGACGCGGAGCCCAAGCCGCGCCGGAGCCGTGCCGCGAAGGCCACCGCCGTGACCGTCGATGCCGAGATTCCGGCCCAGACGGCCGAGTCGAAGCCCCGTCGTCGCACCCGCAAGGCCGCGGCCGCCGCGGAGCCCTCCGAGGGCTGATCCCCTGCCCACCCGATGGCCCGGTCCCACCTCCCGTGGGGCCGGGCCATCGGCGTTCCCGGCCGGCGTCAGGCCCAGCTTCTTTCGCCCCCTCCGCCCCTACCCGTCCCGTACCTGGGGGCTCCGCCCCCAGACCCCCCGTTCGCCCGAAGGGCTCGTCCTCAAACGCCGGACGGG
>NZ_JBFBEA010000071.1:0-4072 GCF_040683495.1 Streptomyces sp. NPDC093544
CGATGGTGACGTCGCGGCCCAGCTCGGCCGCGAGCGAGGCCACACCCGCGTCGCGGATCCCGCACGGGATGATCCGGTCGAACCAGACGTTGTCCGGGTTCACGTTCAAGGCGAAGCCGTGCATCGTGACGCCCTTGGCGACGCGGATGCCGATCGCCGCGATCTTGCGGTCCTCGCGGCGCTGGCCGGCGTTGGAGGGGGCGTACTCCGGACCGTCGAGCCGGGGATCGAACTCCTCGTCCGTCAGCCGCGGGTCGAAGTCGAGGGAGAGCCCGCCGAGGGACGGACGCTGCTCGACCGGGTCGCCGAGGACCCAGACGCCACTGCGGCCTTCGACGCGGCTGGTCTCCAGGCCGAATTCCGCACACGTACGGATAAGAGCCTCTTCCAGACGACGTACGTGTGCTACGACGTCCACCGGGCGGGGGAGCTTCTGGATCGGGTAGCCCACCAGCTGGCCAGGACCGTGCCAGGTGATCTTGCCGCCGCGGTCCACGTCGATGACCGGGGTGCCGTCGAGCGGCCGCTCGTTGTCCGCCGTGCGCCGGCCGGCCGTGTAGACGGGCGGGTGCTCCAGGAGCAGACAGGTGTCGGGGACCTCGTCCAGGAAACGGGCGGCATGCACGCGGCGCTGCTCGTCCCAGGCCTCCTGGTACTCGACGGCCTCCGCGCCGAATCCCATACGGACGAACCGCAACTCACTCACGGCAAGCGCCTCCCTCAAAGCCTCGTCAGGCACGCGAAGTACACGACGTACACACGCGAAGAACACGAGGTACCTGTGTCAGGCACGTAACGCGCCCACGCCACTGTACGTCCGGCCGATGCCCGTCAGCCCAGCGGCCAATCCTCACACGATCGGATGAATGCAGGTCGAATTGTGCGACGAGGTGCTTACGCTCCGCTACATTCGCGCCGTTCAAGAGGCCAAAAGGGCTGCTCACAGGCAATCCGGGCCACCCCGGCGACCTCAAGGCCGCTCAGGGGCCCGAAAGGCAGGAGACCGCACCGCAGATGACGGAACGACCCGCGCAGCGCACCCCCAACCGACAGCTCGCCGCGCTCATCGCAGAAGCGGGGTTCTCCAACGCAGGTCTCGCCCGTCGCGTGGACCAGCTCGGCCTCGAACACGGCCTGGACCTGAGATACGACAAGACATCGGTCACCCGATGGCTGCGCGGTCAGCAGCCGAGAGGGACCACGCCCGCGCTCATCGCCGAGGTGTTCACCCGCCGCCTCGGACGCCGGCTCGGCGCGCAGGATCTCGGGCTCGACGCCTGCGCCCCCGTGTACGCGGGGCTGGAGTTCGCAGGGTCCCCCGAGGAGGCCGTCGACATCGTCAGCGGCCTGTGGCGCAAGGACTCCGGCAGCCACGCGGAGCTGCGCAAGATCGCCTTCACCCCGGCGGGGCTGGTCGTCCCCAGCCGGGACTGGCTCATCGGGAAGGCCGACGACCGGGTGAGCCGCGGCGACCCCGGCCCCGGCCCCGGGCGCGTGCCCGCGCAGGGCCGCCCCGCCGTACCCCGGCAGCGCAACCAGACCGAGCGCGGACCCGGCCAGAAGGTCACCGGCGGCGACATCGCCGCACTGCGCTCGGTCGGCGAACTCTTCCGCACCCTCGACCACGCCTACGGCGGCGGCCACGCACGCCAGGCCCTGGTCCGCTACCTGGAACACGAGGCAGAGCCGATGCTGCGCGGCGCGTACGGCGAGCAGACCGGGCGCCGGCTGTTCGCCGCCACCGCCGACCTCACCCGGCTCGCCGGCTGGACCTCGTACGACATCGCCGCGCACGGACTCGCCCAGCGCTACTTCGTCCAGGCGCTGCGCCTCTCGCAGGCGGCCGGCGACCGGGCGTACGGCAGTTACGTGCTGGTGACGATGAGCAGGCAGGCGGTCTATCTGGGGCACGGGAGGGAGGCCGTACAGCTGGCGCGGGTGGCCCAGCAGGGCGTCGGATCGGCGGCGCCGCCCGTGGTGCAGGCGATGCTGCACTCCGTCGAGGCACGCGGGCACGGCGTGCTGGGAGAGGTACGGCCCTGCACGGCGTCCCTGGTACGCGCCGAGCGGGCCCTCGAGACGGCTCGCGCCGGCGACGAAGTCCCTTACTGGGCACGGTTCTTCGACGAGGCCCAGCTCGCCGACGAGTTCGGGCACTGCCACCGGGATCTGCAGCAGTACCGGGCCGCCGCGCAGCACGCCGAGCGCTCGCTCCAGTTGCGGGCGCCCGGCTATGCGCGCAGCCGGCTGTTCTGCCGAGTGGTGCTCGCCTCGGCACGGCTCGGGCTCGGAGAGCTCGACCAGGCCTGCCAGTTGGGGGCCGAGGCCGCCGGGCAGGCGCTGGAGATGCGGTCGGTCCGGGCCATCGAGTACGTACGGGACTTCGAGCGGCGGCTCGAACCGTACCGGGACGCGGCCCCTGTACGCGGGTACCGGGACCGGGTGGCGGCGCTGGGCTGAGGCTCAGGCCGCCTCGGCCGCCACGGACTCCTCCTGTAAGGCCCGACGGGCGCCCAGGTCCATGAGCACGGCGTGGGCCGCCCGGCGGGCCGAGTGGAGCGCGCCCTGCACCGTGCTCGTGTCGCGGTGGTCCCCGCAGACGTACAGCCCCGCGAGGAGCCGTACCGGGCGGCGTAGGTCGTGCGGCGGGGGCATCGCGGGGACCGCCTCGGGGTCGTGGTGGACCGCGAGGAGCTCCCAGCGAGTGGTCGATGTCCCGTAGAGGCGGGCCAGTTGGGCGCGGACCGCCGTGTCCAGGTGGGCGGCGGCCGGGGGAGTGCCGAGGACGGTCGAGGAGATGAGGGCCCGGCCGGCCGGGGCACGGGTCGCGTCCACCTCGCTGATGACCGCCGTGTGCGCCACCGGGCCGCTCCTGTCCGCGTCCAGCAGCAGGGCGGGTTCCGTGAGCGGGGGCTCGTCCGTGGTGTGGTGCACAACCGTCACCGGGTGGAAGGCCGGCACGTGCAGCCCGGGCAGCAGCTTGGCGGCGGCGCGCGCTCCGGTCGCCAACAGGACAGCCCGGCAGGTCAGTTCACCGTGGTCCCGGGTCGTCACGCTGGTGGTGGAGACCGTGCGCACCTGAACGCCCGTCTGGACCGTGCCCGGGGGGAGCGAGGCCGCGAGAAGCTCCGGGAGCGTGTCGGCGCCGCCTTCCGGCAGACACAGGCGGCCCGTCGCGAAGGAGTGCAGCGCCAGGTCGGCGCAGCGGCTGGAGGTCCGCAGGTCCGGGTCGCAGAGCAGGGCGGCGAGCAGGGGACGCAGGAAGCCGTCGACCGTGCGGGGCGGGAGCCCCCGGGCGGCCAGCGCCTGTGCGGCGGGGAGATCCGGGCGGGCGAGGAGGCGGGCCGGTGGGACGGCGGCGAGGCGGGCGAGCGCGGTGGCGAGGCGGGTCTGGTCGAGAGGGCCGCCGAGGGGCCCCGGCCGGTGGGCTCCGCCCTGGGGGCGAGGCCGGGGGAGGCGGGGGGCGCTCGCCAGGGCGCGTGCGGCGCTGAGTGCGCCCCTCGCGCTTCGGGGGGTGACGGGGGTGCTGGCGCGATGGTGCCGGCCGTCGCTGTGGAGCAGGACGCCCGGGGAGAAGGGGCGCAGCCTCAGGGTGTTCAGGCCCGGGGTGCGGCGTAGTTCGGGGTACGCCGTGGAGAGGAGCCGGCCCGCGCGGTCGAGCCGGAAGCCGTCGACTTTCTCCGTGGACATACGGCCCCCCACGTTCTGGGCGGCCTCCAGGACCGTGGCCGTCAGGCCCGCCCTGGTCAGATGCTGGGCGGCTGCGAGGCCGGCGACCCCGGCCCCCACGATGACGACGTCCACGTCTTGCGCCAGGCGAGCGGGCTCTAGCACGTGCTCCTCCTCGAGGTTGCGCGGCGGCCTTGCCAGGTAGGGGACGTCATGCCCCCAACGGGCCTCTGAAATACCCGAGTTCGGACCGAGGCTAGGGGCGCGACGGGCGGAGGGAAGTCGTGCGGGGGCCGTGCATGGTGGCATGGGGGTGCGTGGGTGGCGGGGGGTGGGGTTTCTCGCCCCCTCCGCCCCTACCCGTCCCTTGTTCCTGGGGCTCCGCCCCAGACCCCGCTCCTCA
>NZ_JBFBEA010000072.1:0-3498 GCF_040683495.1 Streptomyces sp. NPDC093544
GGGGCTCTGCCCCCAGCCCCCCGTATCGCGCTGAACGCGCTCGTCCTCAAACGCCGGACGGGCTGAAACGGGGCGGAGCCCCGGAAGCGTGGGACGGGCAGGGGCGGAGGGGGCGAAAAACCCACGCCCCAGCACCCACCCCTGCGCGCCACCTAGCCTCCGACCCCACCCGGTGCTAGTAGCTCACCCATGGCAGACGACACGGGTTTTCAGCTCAGCGGCAGCGCGCCTGAGCGGTACGAGCAGTACGCCGCGCCGTTCATGGCGCCCTTCGTCACGGCGATCCTGGACGCCGCGGACCTGTCCCCGGGCGCCACGGTCCTCGACCTCGCCTGCGGCACCGGCTTCGTGGCCCGCGCCGCGGCGGCCCGGGTCGGCCCCACCGGCCGTGTCTCAGGCGCGGACATCAACGAGGGCATGCTCAGGGTCGCCAAGGCACGCGCCCCCCGCATGTACCCGGACATCGAGTTCACGGAGGCCCCCGCGGACGGACTCCCCTACGAGGACGCCACCTTCGACGCGGTCATCTGCCAGCAGGGGGTCCAGTTCTTCCCCGACCTGCCCGCGGCCCTCGCGGAGGCGGCCCGGGTCACCCGCCCCGGAGGACACTTCGCGGCCACCGCCTGGGCGGACAGGAAGCTGATCCCGTACTTCGTGGCCCAGTACGAAGCGGTCAAGAAGTACGTGGCTCCACACTTGGCTCCGGAGGTCGCCACGAGCTACGAGGCCGCCTTCTCCGGCACCCCCGACCGCCTCACCACCACCCTCCGCGAGGCCGGCTTCCACGACGTCACCGTCCACGAGGTCACCTTCGGCATCGCCCTCCCACCCCTCGCCGACTACGCCGCGGCCCAGCTCTCCTCGGTGCCCTGGGGCCAGTCGATCATCGACAACGGCGGCCACGAAGCCCTCGTACAGGCAGGCCGCGCGATCCACACCCACCTCAAGGACCGCACCGCCCCCGACGGCAGCGCGACCCTCCCCTTCGCGGCCAACCTGGTGACCGGGATCCGCTGACGACAAGCGGAAACGGCCGCCACCACTTCGAGAAGCGGTGGCGGCCGTCGTATGTCCATCCGTCAGGCCGCGGCCCGCACGGGCTCCGCGGGAGCCCCACCCTGCGCGACCACCCGGCTCCTCGCGAGCGACGGCTGATTCTGTACGGGCGTGAGCTGCCGTCCCAGCCGTATCGCGAGGTAGGTGATGCCCAGCGAGAACAGCAGGAACGTCACGACGTACGGCCCGTGCAGCGAGGCCCCCATCGGACCGCCCACCGCCGGACCGACCGCCAGCGCGAGCTGCTTCACCAGGGCGAAAGCCGAGTTGTACTGCCCCGCCATGCCCACCGGCGCCAGATCGGCGACCAGCGGAGCGACGGTCGGCGACAGCATCGCCTCACCGAGACCGAAGAGGGCGTACGTCGAGACGAACGCGGCGGTCGCCATGGTCTGGCTGCCGTGCCCGAGGCCCGCATAACCGGCCGCGAGCCACGCGACCGCCCAGATGAGCCCCACCGCGGCGATCACCCGCGACCGCTTCCGGCGCTCCACGAACTTGAGGACCGCGAACTGCGCGACCACGATCATCGCGGTGTTCGCCGCCATCGCCGTACCGAGCGCGGAGGTGGAGATCCCGGCCGCCTCGACGCCGTACGCCGACAGCCCCGACTCGAACTGTCCATAGCAGGCGAAGAACAACACGAAGCCCAGCACGGACAGCTGCACCATGGCCCGGTTGCCGAGCAACTGCTTCCAGCTGCCGCCCTTGGCCTGCGGCGCACCCTCGACCTTCGGTGTGTGCGGCAGCCGCACGGTCGACATGATCACGACCAGCAGCAGGAACATCGCCGCCTCGATCGAGAACAGCAGCGTGAACGAGCTCGCGCGCGAGGTGTCGACGATGTGGCCGCCGATGAGTCCTCCGACGCCGAGTCCCAGGTTCTGCAGGAAGAACTGCGTCGCGAAGGCACGCGACCGGGTGTCCGCCGAGGAGCAGTCCACGATCATCGTCGCGAGTGCCGGCGACATCACGGCCTGGCCGGCACCGAGTGCGGCCGCCGACAGCAGCACGGTCGTGGCACTGTTCGCGAGCCCGAGGCTCAGCGCGCCGACGGAGGCCGTGCCAAGGGCGACGAGCAGGACCGGCAGCGGGCCGCGCCGGACGATGGCCCGCCCGGCGAACGGCAGCACGACGAGAGCGGCCACGGCGAAGACGGCGAGCACGATGCCCGCCGTCATGGAGCCGAGTCCCCGCACCTGCGCCACATAGACGTAGAGGAAGGGGACGGTAAAGCCGAGCCCGAACGCGCTGAGTGCGTTGCCCACATGGATCCGGCGCATCGCTGCGCCCATCGCCCTGGTCACTTTTCACCTGCCCTGGTCGTGAGGTCCTCAGGGCGCGTGCACTGTCATGCACGTGCATGACAGTGCAAGGGTGCAGGCCTGAAGACTTCAAAGCTAAAGTTAGGATCTAAACAATATACACCGAAGGACTTCAACGGCAAGCGAGCCCGTGCGATACTTCGCCCCATGGGCGACACCCTCGGCGTCAGCGAGCCGACACTCGACGAACAGATCGCCGCGTACCAGCGCGAGTTCCGGGATCTCGACCCCCAGGTCGAGAAGATCGTCTCGGCCCTCTCCCGCCTCAACCGGCGGATGAACGTCGCCTACGGACGCCAGACCGCAGCGCTCGGCATCAGCAACGCCGAGTGGGAGGTCCTCAAGGCCCTGGTGGTTTCCGGCGCTCCCTACCGCATGGGCCCGAGCGACCTCGCCAAACTGCTGGGTCTGACCCCGGCCGCGATGACCCACCGCATCGACCGCATGCTCGGGGAGGGGCTGGTCACCCGGGAGCGCGACGAGTCCAACCGCGTACGCGTCATCGTGGAGCTCACTGACGAGGGCCGCGAGAAGTGGCTGGAGGTCATGCGCCTCGCCTCGGGCTTCGAGGAGGAGCTGCTCCAGGACCTCTCCCCGGATGAACGTGGCGTCCTCGGCGAGGTTCTGACCCGCCTCCTCCGCCGTGTGGAGCACGCCCAGCCGGATGCCGGCGGCCGGCTCACCGACCTCGATTAAAGATCTTGACAGGGAAGGTTGACACCCCCTCGACCGACGCGTAAGGTTCTTCGAGTTGCCACGGAGCCGTAACGGTTCTTCGGCAACACCTCCGCCGCAAAAGTGGCAACCAAACCTTCAGCACGATCTCCCAATGGGGTCGAATTCGGTGTGCCCGAATTCAATTCGATTTGGGCCCGGCAGCCCGATTAGGAACTGCCGGGAGGATCCGCTAAAGTTTGAGACGTCGGAACGGCCCAACAGCCGCGAAGACAAGCCCCGCTGACTGGGAATCAGGCCCGAAAGGATCTGATAGAGTCGGTAACGCAAGACCGAAGGGAAGCGCTCGGAGGAAAGCCTGAGAGAGTCTCTCGGGTGAGTACGAAGGAAGTGTCCGTTCCTTGAGAACTCAACAGCGTGCCAAAAATCAACGCCAAGTTTG
>NZ_JBFBEA010000073.1:0-3242 GCF_040683495.1 Streptomyces sp. NPDC093544
TGCGGGCCGACCGGCCCGCACGACACCCCCTCAGTCTTTGCCGGATGCGTGCCTCAGTCGTGTACCTCGCCGAAGAAGCCCGGGTCGACCGAGTCGAGCTTGAGGGCGGAGCTGCGGTGGAGGTCGAGGAGTTCGGCCAGGGGGGCCGGGCGGCGGGTGGTGGCCGACAGGTCGCGGCGGGCGTCGGCCGACCAGAGGAACGGTAGGACGGAGAGACCCTGGACGCCGGTCAGGGCGCCGGACTCGCCCCGCCAGCCGGGCCAGCGCAGGGTGTCGTAGAACTGCTCCATGCCGCCGGTCAGGAGCCAGTTGAGCCAGGCCGCGTGGCCCACTTCGAGGGACTCCCAGCGCAGCGAGTCCGGTGCGAAGTAGATCATCTCGCTGGGCCGTCCCGGGCGGCCGTCGGCTTCGGGGTCGGGGCCGTTCAGGACGAAGACGCCGCCCAGGACGTCATGGCCGATGACGAGTCCGCCCTCAGGCCGCCACGTGGGATCGAAGCGGGCGGGGAACTCGTTGACCTCGGCGAGTCCGGGCGGGCCGGTGGGCGTCTCCTCGCCCGGACTGCCGTAGACGCGCAGCCATCCGCTGTCCAGCACCACTCCGCCGCAGTTGAGCGCGAGCGCGCCCAGCCAGGACTTGGCCGTGACCTGCAACTGGAGCAGGGTCCCGCGGCCCTGCGCGGGGTCCACCGGGAGCACTTCCAGTGATACCGAGCTCGTGGTGGAGAGCTTCTCGGAGAGGAGCGGCCACGCGGGCTCCTCGACATCGGTCAGCTCGGTCAGGTCTCGCATGGATTCCCCGATGGGTCCGGGCGCCGCAGCACCGCGCTCAGTAGGCCGCCGTGCGCTCCCGGCGCACCGAGTAGGTCACGAACCCGGCGCCCAGGCCGAGGAAGAGGGTGCCGCCGATGACGTACGGCGTCGTGTCGACGCTTCCGGTGTCGGCCAGCCGGGTCTGCTCGCCGCCCAGCTGCGGCTCGGGCTCCGTGGAGGTCCCGTCCACAGTGGTCGTCGTGGCGGGACCGGCCGACGGACTGGCTGGTGCACTGGTTGATGTCGAGACGTGCTCGACGGGCTCGTCCTGGGACGCTTTGGCGGACGGGACGAACCACAGGGCCCCCAGGAGGGTCCCCGCGGCAGTGGCGGTCAGCAACGATCGACGTGCGGCGGACACGAAATATCGATCCCCTTGTGGCGCTGGCGAATTGGCCGTGTAGGGCGATGCTAATGAAAGGCGCGGGTCGTGGGAAAGTCGCGGAACCTGTGGGTCGTACGCTCCGTCCCATGAGTACTCCTGAGACAGCACAGTTTGTCCGGCTTCGTGTCGAACTGGTGCTTGAAGTCGACGACGCCGACGCCGTCGCCAAGGCCGCGCTGCGGCGGATCGCCGAGGACACCGCCATGCCGGCCGATGAGCGGACGCACGCCGAGAACGCAGTGACGGAAGACACTGCCGAGGCCCTCGCCTATCTCGTCGACCCGTTCGACCTGGTCAGCGAGGTGCCCGGGATCGAACTCGCCCAGGCTTCCTGGAGCAGTGAGCCGATCGACTACGACCCCGATTCGCCGGATTGGGACCTCGACGAGGATGATGACGCCGAGGATGGCGAGGAAGTCGGCGTCGGCTGAAGCTTCTTGGGGAAATCGTGACCCCGGGCGGCAACCGCCGTCCGGGGTTTTCTCGTCTCAGGAGATTGCGGGAGGCGCACGGATCACCTCCGTGCCCCCGCCTCGGACGTGGTGTGCCCCACACATCCACCGGATGTGGAACGGGATGAACCGGCCGTAGCGTTGAAAGTTCTTACGGGGCTCTCACGGTTTTTTGGGTACTCGGCAACGATGGAGAAGCGTGTGATGACGGATGGTAAGCGGCGCAGGGGCCTGATGGTCGCCTCCGCACTGCTCGGTGGGGTGCTCGCGCTCTCTGCGTGCAGCGGGAGCGACGACAAGGCCGGCGGTGACGACGGCGACACCAGCAGTGCGCAGGCCAGCGCCGACGCGGCCGCCGCCAAGAAGACATCCGAGGCGGCGATCGCGATCACGCCCAAGGACGGTTCCAACAACGCCTCCATCAACAACGCGGCCAAGGTCACCGTGAGCAAGGGCACGCTCACGGAGGTCACCATGGAGACCGCGGACGGCACCGCCGTCGCCGGCGAGATATCCGCGGACAAGGCGAGCTGGGCGCCCACCGGTCAGCTGGAGCGCTCCACCACGTACAAGATCACGGCCGCGGCCACCGACTCCGAGGGCCGCGTCGCCCACGAGAACGGGTCGTTCACCACGGTCTCCCCGGCCAACAGCTTCATCGGCAACTTCACGCCGGAGGACGGCTCGACCGTCGGCGTCGGCATGCCGGTCTCGATCAACTTCGACAAGTCGATCACGAACAAGGCCGAGGTGCAGAAGGGGATCACCGTCTCCTCCAGCAGCGGCCAGGAGGTCGTCGGTCACTGGTTCAGCGCCAACCGCCTGGACTTCCGCCCCGAGGACTACTGGACCGGCGGCTCCACCGTCACCCTCAAGCTGAACCTCGACGGGGTCGAGGGCGCGAGCGGTCTGTACGGCGTGCAGCAGAAGACGGTCACCTTCAAGATCGGCCGTAACCAGGTCTCGATCGTCGACGCCAAGACCAAGACCATGAAGGTCACGCAGGACGGCAAGACGATCAAGACCATCCCGATCTCCGCCGGTTCGCCCGAGAACAAGACGTACCAGGGCGTCATGGTGATGTCGGAGAAGTTCAAGGAGACCCGGATGGACGGCGCGACGGTCGGCTTCACGGACGACGACGGCAAGGGCGAGTACGACATCAAGGACGTGCCGCACGCCATCCGCCTGTCCGCCTCCGGCACCTTCATCCACGGCAACTACTGGGGCGCCAAGTCCGTCTTCGGCAGCGTCAACACCAGCCACGGCTGTGTGGGCCTGTCGGACACCAAGGGCGCGAACGACCCGAACACCACTGCCGCCTGGTTCTACAACAACTCGATGATCGGCGACGTGGTCGTCGTCCAGAACACCGGCGACAAGACCATCGCCCCGGACAACGGCCTCAACGGCTGGAACCTGGACTGGGCGGCGTGGAAGGCCGGTTCGGCCGCCTGACACACCGTGAGACCCTGCTTCGTTCGAAGGCCCGCACCTGTCGGCGAATTCCAGGGGTCGTCGCAACACGTGATCACTGACGTGTGGTGGCGAGCAGTTTAGACAGACGCTCGGCTGGGGTTTCCCAGCCGAGCG
>NZ_JBFBEA010000074.1:0-3127 GCF_040683495.1 Streptomyces sp. NPDC093544
AACTCGGCCAGGGCCCAGTCGTCGCGCGGGAAGTGCGCGGGCACCCAGTCCATGAGGACGCCTATCCCGGCCTGGTGGAGTGCGTCGACGAGGTACTTGAAGTCGTCGGGGGTGCCGAGCCGGGCGGTGGGCGCGTAGAAGCCGGTGACCTGGTAGCCCCATGACCCACCGAAGGGATGCTCGGCCACCGGCATCAGCTCCACATGCGTGAAGCCCAAATCGGCGACATACGCGGGGAGTTGGTCGGCCAGCTGACGGTACGTCAACCCCGGGCGCCACGACGCCAGATGAATCTCGTAGACAGAGAACGGCGCCTCGTGCGGCGGCCGAACGCCCCGCCCGGCCATCCACTCCTCGTCCCGCCACGCATAGTGGGACTCGGTGACGATCGACGACGTCTTGGGCGGCACCTCGGTGCGCCGGGCCATCGGATCAGCGCGCTGGGTATGCGAACCGTCGGCGCGGGTGATGTCGAACTTGTAGAGCTCGCCCTCGCCGATCGTGGGCACGAACAGTTCCCACACCCCGGAGGAACCGAGCGACCGCATCGGGTACGCCGTGCCGTCCCAGAAGTTGAAGGTGCCGGCCACCCGGACGCCGCGCGCGTTCGGCGCCCAGACCGTGAAGCGGGTGCCGGTCACGCCCTGGTGCACCATCGGCTCGGCGCCGAGCGCCCGCCACAGCTGCTCATGGCGGCCCTCGCCGAACAGATGCAGGTCGAGCTCGCCGATCGCGGGCAGGAAACGGTACGCGTCCTCGGTGTCCTGGACCGTCCCCTCGTACGACACGAGCAGTCGGTACGACGACGGTACGGCGCGCAGTGGCAGCAGGCCCGAGAAGAAACCGTCCCCGTCGTCCTGGAGCTCGGCCCGCAGCTCGTCCGTCACGACGGTCACGGCCAGCGCGTACGGGCGGAAGGCCCGGAAAGCCACGCCGCCGGGTACGGGATGGGCCCCGAGCACCCCGTGCGGATCGTGGTGCGTGCCGCTGAGCAGCCGCTCGCGGTCGCCGGGGTACACACCCGCGAACACGGGAGCGCTGTCGGCGGCAGGCTGCGGATCTGCCTCCCGAGTCTTCTTCGAAGCCTTGGCGACTTTGCCCTCCGCCTTGCTCTCCGCCTTGCTCTCCGTCTTGTTCTCCGACTTGTTCTCAGTGGCCTTCTTGCCACCGTCCGTCTTGGGTTTTTTGGCCGTCGCTTTTCCCTCGGCGGCAGCCTTGTTCTTCGCGCCGGTCTTCTTCGGACTGTCGTCGGACGAGGGACGGGGCGTCACGGGCAGGGCCTCCTGGGAAACGATGAAGGGCGAGGGACGGGGACGGTCAAGGGGCGCCGGCGTCCGCCGCGAGCCGGCGCACCGCCGCCAGCGGTACGGGGAGCCAGTCGGGACGGTGCCGGGCCTCGTACACGACTTCGTACACCGCCTTGTCCGTCTCGTAGGCGCGCAGCAGTACGGGGTCGGTGCGCGGGTCGACTCCGGTGACCTCGGCGTATCCGGTGCAGAACGCGGCCCGGCAGGTGTCGGCCCAGCCGGGTGTCAGAGGGTGGTGCGAGTGGGCCGCGTAGTCGAAGGAGCGGAGCATTCCCGCGATGTCCCGCGCCGGGGGCTGCGGCAGTCGGCGTTCGGCGAGCGGCTTCGAAGGCTCGCCCTCGAAGTCGATCAGCGACCACTCCCCGGACGGGGAACGCAGACACTGCCCGAGGTGCAGATCGCCGTGGATGCGCTGCGCGGTCCAGGCGCTGCCCTCGGCGGCCAGGCCGGCCAGCGCCTCGAAGGCGGTACGCAGGCCGGGAGCGTACGGACGCAGCGCAGGCACCGCCTGCGTGGCCGCGTCCAGGCGCTGGGTCATTCCGTCGACGAGCGGCTTCATCTGTGCGTGGCCCAGTGTGACCGTGGGCAGCGTGCGGGCGAGCGCCGTGTGCACCTCGGCGGTGGCGCGGCCCAGCGCCCGTGCCTCGGCGCCGAAGTCCGCGCCCTTGGCGAGCTCGCGCAGCGCCAGCTCCCAGCCGTCCGTCGCACCCCGGACGAAGGGCTGCAGCACACCGAGGGTGTACGTCTCCCCACCCAGTTCCGCGAGCATCCACGCCACCGGCGCCGGCACCCGGGCGCAGCCCTCCCGGGACAGCAGCAGCGGCAACTCCAGGTCCGGGTTGGTCCCCGGCACGATCCGTCGCAAGAGCTTCAGAATGAACGTATCTCCGTAGACGACCGACGAGTTCGACTGCTCCGACGTCACCAGCCGCGGCACCAGGCCGTCCCGGATGATCTGGCCGCCCCGGCTCTCCTCGCGCCCATCACGCTCGAAGCGCAGGTCGCCGATCTGGGCCCGGGTGCGCAGGGCTTCCAGGAGTACGTCGGCGGGGCGCGCGTCGTGCAGCGCCTCGTACACCGTGAGGCCGGCCAGCGGGCCTTCCTCCAAGTGACCGATCAGCGCGGGCGCGAGCCTCGGTGGCAGTGCCTCGCGTACGCCGATCAGCAGCTGGTAGCAGTCGCTCGGGTGCGGGAGCGCGCCCTGCGCCGGGGTGAGTGGCTGATGGGCGCGCACGAGAAGGTGGAGCAGGCCGAGGGGCCGGCCGGTCGGCGGCAGCAGTTCCGTGGCCGACACCAGGGAGAACCCGGTCACCGGACGGCCCTTGCCCGCGAACCAGCGCTGCCGGGGCAGCCACTCCCGCAGCAGTGGATCGAGGGACGCGAGCAGCTCGGGGCGTGCGACCGGAGCCGAGGCAGAGTGGGTTGCTGCTTCCGACATGGCGTCGCGTCCTTTCCCCGGAGACCCAGGGACCCGGGGATCCGGAGGCCCGGACACCCAGGACCCGGAGATCCTGGGAGGCCGGGGGAGTCGGGGTGTTACTCATGCGTGCCCAGGGCGGGGCGGGGGAAACCGCCCCGCTTCAGTTCTAGACCGCGTCCTTGCGGAGCCGGAACCAGTAGAAGCCGTGACCTGCGAGGGTGAGCAGATACGGCAGGTCACCGATGGCTGGGAAGCGTACCCCGCCGATCAGCTCGACGGGATGCCTCCCATTGAACGCGCTCAGGTCCAGTTCTGTCGGTTGGGCGAAGCGGGAGAAGTTGTGGACGCACAGGACGAGGTCGTCCTTGTATTCGCGCAGGAAGGCGATGACGGCGGGGTT
>NZ_JBFBEA010000075.1:0-2001 GCF_040683495.1 Streptomyces sp. NPDC093544
TGTCCGGTCCCGGTAGATGCTTGACACTTCGATCCCAGCTGATGGCTGACGGTGGCCGTGATCGGCTTTGCTGTGCGCGTCGTTGTGGCGCGTGTGGGGAGGCCGGGATTGGCTCTGGTGGAGTTGTCGGTTGTCGAGCAGAGATACCGGGCTGTGCTTGCGGTGCTGGCGGGGGCGACGGTGACGGAGATCGCCGCTCAGCTGGGCGTTTCGCGGCAGACGGTGAGCGGGTGGAAGTCCCGGTATGAGGCCTCGGGTCTGGCGGGTCTGGCGGACCGTTCTCGTCGGCCGGCCTCGTGTCCGCATCAGGCGTCTGCCGAGGTGGAGGCGGCTGTGTGTGAGTTGCGGCGTGAGCATCCTCGGTGGGGTCCGCGGCGGATTGCTCATGTGCTGGAGCGGTCGGGGGCGGTGGAGCCGGTGCCGTCGCGGATGACGGTGTATCGGATCTTGGTGAGGCATGGCCTGGTGGAGCCGGGGGTGCGGCGTCGGAAGCGGTCGGATTACAAGCGCTGGCAGCGGGATGCGCCGATGCAGTTGTGGCAGATGGACATCGTCGGCGGGGTGATGCTGGTCAACCCGGTCACCGGGGAGTTGTCCGAGGCGAAGGTCGTGACCGGGGTGGATGATCATTCCCGGTACTGCGTGATCGCGTCGGTGGTGGAGCGTGCGACGGGGCGGGCGGTGTGTGCGGCGTTCGCGCGGGCCTTGCAGGCGTTCGGGGTGCCGGAGGAGGTGCTGACGGACAACGGCAAGCAGTTCACCGACCGGTTCGGGCAGGGTGGTGAGGTGTTGTTCGACCGGATCTGCCGGGAGAACGGGATCGCGCACCGGCTGACGCAGCCGGCGTCGCCGACCACGACGGGCAAGGTGGAGCGGTTCCATCAGACACTGCGGCGTGAACTCCTGGACGACTGCGGTGCGTTCGAGACCATCACGGCGGCCCAGACGGCGCTGGATGCGTGGGTGCAGGAGTACAACTCCGTGAGGCCGCATCAGGCGTTGGACATGCAGTCTCCTGCCGACCGTTTCACCCCGGTTGCTGAGCAGGAGCGGGGTGTGCTGGGTGTGCGGGTGCCTGGCGTGCTCGCGCTGGTGCCGCAGCAGCGGACGGCTCCTGTGATGCCGGATCCAGTCGAGGTGGCGCTTGCTCCGGCCGGTTCGTCCGAGGCGTTCTCGGCAGCGGATCCGCCTGAGGCGGTGCCGGTGGAGCACGGCGGACCGGTGGAGTTCGAGCGGGTGGTGCCTGCGAGTGGGAATCTGCAGGTCGCGGGCAAGCAGTTCTGGCTCGGTCCGGCCCGCTCGGGGCTGACGGTGACGTTCTGGGCCGATACCTCGGTGATCCATCTGCTGGTTGCCAGGGCGCGGATCAAGACGGTGCGTTCGCACCTGTCCGTCTCTGATCTTGTGGTGCTGGCGGCCCGGGGAGGACGTGCGGCCGGACCGTCTCCGCTGCCGGCCGGTGATGCGGCGGCGTTCGAGGTGGACCGGGTGGTGAACAACGGCGGGCTGGTGGGCCTGGGCGGGCATCAGGTGCTGGCGGCGGAGATCCTGGGCGGCCGCCAGGTGGGCATCCGGATCGACGACGACACGCTGTCGTTCTTCGACCTGTCCTCGCGGGAGCTGCTGCGGGTGCGGCCCAACCCGCTGAACAGTGAGGAAGTCCGTCGGCTGCGGGGACTGCGTCCGGCCGGGCCACCGCCGCGTCCGGGCGTCGAGCCGATGCGGGTGCAGCGGCGGGTCAGCGCGGCCGGCACGGTCATGGTCTGTCGGCAGGTCGTCTCGCTCGGGCGGACGTACGCGGGCCAGACCGTGACCGTGTATGTCGCGGAGTCAACCCTGACCGTCGAACTGGACGACCAGGTCCGGGTCATCCAGCGCACCACCGACATTCCCGTCCGGCACGTGAAGGCGAACAAACCCTACGAAGTGTCCGATGTTGTCTAGGCCCACCGTCAAGCATCACCTGGGACCAGAACGTCAGCCATCACCTGGGACTAGACA
>NZ_JBFBEA010000076.1:0-1850 GCF_040683495.1 Streptomyces sp. NPDC093544
TGGGATGGGTAGGGGAGCGTCGTGTGCCGGGTGAAGCCGCAGCGGAAGCTAGTGGTGGACGGTTCACGAGTGAGAATGCAGGCATGAGTAGCGATACACACGTGAGAAACGTGTGCGCCGATTGACTAAGGGTTCCTGGGTCAAGCTGATCTGCCCAGGGTAAGTCGGGACCTAAGGCGAGGCCGACAGGCGTAGTCGATGGATAACCGGTTGATATTCCGGTACCCGCTGTAAAGCGTCAAACATTGAATCCAGTGATGCTAAGCCCGTGAAGCCGTTCCGGACCCTTCGGGGAAAGGAAAGTGGTGGAGCCGGTGATCCGAGCTGGTAGTAGGTGAGTGATGGGGTGACGCAGGAAGGTAGTCCATCCCGGGCGGTGGTTGTCCCGGGGTAAGGGTGTAGGGCGTTGTCCAGGTAAATCCGGACAGCATATAGCCTGAGACCTGATGCCGAGCCGATTGTGGTGAAGTGGATGATCCTATGCTGTCGAGAAAAGCCTCTAGCGAGTTTTATGGCGGCCCGTACCCTAAACCGACTCAGGTGGTCAGGTAGAGAATACCGAGGCGTTCGGGTGAACTATGGTTAAGGAACTCGGCAAAATGCCCCCGTAACTTCGGGAGAAGGGGGGCCATCACTGGTGATGAGATTTACTCTCTGAGCTGGGGGTGGCCGCAGAGACCAGCGAGAAGCGACTGTTTACTAAAAACACAGGTCCGTGCGAAGCCGTAAGGCGATGTATACGGACTGACGCCTGCCCGGTGCTGGAACGTTAAGGGGACCGGTTAGTCATGATTCGTCATGGCGAGGCTGAGAACTTAAGCGCCAGTAAACGGCGGTGGTAACTATAACCATCCTAAGGTAGCGAAATTCCTTGTCGGGTAAGTTCCGACCTGCACGAATGGCGTAACGACTTCTCGACTGTCTCAACCATAGGCCCGGTGAAATTGCACTACGAGTAAAGATGCTCGTTTCGCGCAGCAGGACGGAAAGACCCCGGGACCTTTACTATAGTTTGATATTGGTGTTCGGTTCGGCTTGTGTAGGATAGCTGGGAGACTTTGAAGTCGTGGCGCCAGCCATGGTGGAGTCGTCGTTGAAATACCAGTCTGGTCGTGCTGGATGTCTAACCTGGGTCCGTGATCCGGATCAGGGACAGTGTCTGATGGGTAGTTTAACTGGGGCGGTTGCCTCCTAAAGAGTAACGGAGGCGCCCAAAGGTTCCCTCAGCCTGGTTGGTAATCAGGTGTTGAGTGTAAGTGCACAAGGGAGCTTGACTGTGAGACCGACGGGTCGAGCAGGGACGAAAGTCGGGACTAGTGATCCGGCGGTGGCTTGTGGAAGCGCCGTCGCTCAACGGATAAAAGGTACCCCGGGGATAACAGGCTGATCTTCCCCAAGAGTCCATATCGACGGGATGGTTTGGCACCTCGATGTCGGCTCGTCGCATCCTGGGGCTGGAGTCGGTCCCAAGGGTTGGGCTGTTCGCCCATTAAAGCGGTACGCGAGCTGGGTTTAGAACGTCGTGAGACAGTTCGGTCCCTATCCGCTGCGCGCGCAGGAATATTGAGAAGGGCTGTCCCTAGTACGAGAGGACCGGGACGGACGAACCTCTGGTGTGCCAGTTGTCCTGCCAAGGGCATGGCTGGTTGGCTACGTTCGGGAGGGATAACCGCTGAAAGCATCTAAGCGGGAAGCCTGCTTCGAGATGAGTATTCCCACCCCCTTTGAGGGGTTAAGGCTCCCAGTAGACGACTGGGTTGATAGGCCAGATGTGGAAGCCCAGTAATGGGCGAAGCTGACTGGTACTAATAGGCCGAGGGCTTGTCCTCAGTTGCTCGCGTCCACTGTGT
>NZ_JBFBEA010000078.1:0-1464 GCF_040683495.1 Streptomyces sp. NPDC093544
GGGGGTGCCCCTATGACTTTGGTCAAGGGGTGATCGGGGTTGGTGGTTGGTAGAAAGTGCCGTCGCGGAGCATCGCGAAGAGCACGTCGGCTCGCCGCCTTGCGAGGCAGAGGAGGGCTTGGGTGTGGTGCTTGCCCTCTTTGATCTTCTTGTCGTAGTAGGTGCGGGAGGCGGGGTCGGCCAGGGCGGCGAACGCGGAGAGGAAGAAGGCCCTTTTGAGCTGCTTGTTTCCCCGCCGGGAGGGCTGTTCACCCCGGATCGAGGAGCCCGAACTTCTCGTTGCCGGGGCGAGGCCGGCGTAGGCGGCGAGATGGGCGGCGGACGGGAAAGCAGTGCCGTCGCCGACGTCGATGAGGATGCGGGCGCCGGTCCTGATACCGATGCCGGGCATGGACATCAGGACCTTGGAAAGAGGGTGGGCCTCCAGCAGTTCCTCGATCCGGTGGGCCAGCAGTGTGCGCTGGTCGAGTACCGCCTGGAGTGAGTTGGCGAGGCTGGGGACGATCAGCGCGGCAGCGTCTGTGCCCGGGACGACGACGGTCTGCTCGTCGAGTGCGGTGAAGACGTCGTTGATCAGCCGCTCGGCCATCCTGGGCGCCTTCGGGCGGATCAGATCGATGAGGCGTCGGCGTCCGGCCCTGCGGATCTGGGCCGGCGAGCCGAACTGGTCCAGCAGCCTGAGCACAGCCGGGTGCTGCATCCGCGGGCCCAGGACCCGTTCCAGATGCGGATGGATCTGGGTGAACAGGCCCCGTAGCCGGTTGGACAGGCGGGTTGCCTCGGCGGCGAGGTCGTCGTCGAAGCCGACGATCATCTGCAGCTCGGCGATCGTCTCGTCGTCGAGGTCGACCGACCGCAGCGTGTGCGGCATCGCCCGCGCGGCGTCGGCAATGATGAACGCGTCCTTCGCGTCGGTTTTGGCCTCGCCGGGGTAGAGGTCGGCGATCCGCCGCATCGTCAATCCGGGCAGGTAGGCGACGTGGCAGCCCAGGTCCCGGGCGACGGCCAGCGGCAGGGCCCCGATCGAGGCCACCTGGTCGACGACCACGAGGACGGTGCCGTGCTTGGCCTGCAGCCTGGCGAAGACCTCGCGGAGCTTGGGCTCGCTGTTGGTCAGCCGCTTGTCGAAGGTCTTCTTCCCGGCGGGGGTGAGTGCGGTGGCGTGGTGTTCGCCCTTGCCGACGTCCAGGCCGAGGTAGACGTCGATGTCGCTGGTATCGATCACGTCGTTGTTCCTTCGGTGCTGTTCACCCGGCCTGCCACGGCACTGATCGCCACATCCACATTACGAAGAGCCTCCCGACCTGTGGAAAGGCCGGTGGTCATGCCCCTAATCAGCGGTCTGCCAGTGCCTTCGGAGCTGGTGACACCACCCCCCGGGCCATGCACTCGACAAGGGGAGGTAGTCATGCCAACTCCGAAGGCCGGTAACCCCGTTGCGGGGCTACGAAGACGGTAATGGGG
>NZ_JBFBEA010000079.1:0-1179 GCF_040683495.1 Streptomyces sp. NPDC093544
CTTCCGTTCTAGTGGTCGTCGCAACACCCCAGTTCAGGGGATGCGATGGACTTCAAGATCCGGGAGATCCGGACTGCTCAGGGGCCAAAGAAGCTGCTGCTTGAGAGGGAGGAATACTTCCGGCTCATGCAGCAGGGCCTGAGCACCAAAGAGGCATGCCGGATCGTCGGCATCAACACGAAGACCGGACGGCGATGGCGTAACGGCCGGAGCGCCGACCGCAGACAGAAGGTGGCACCCCCGATCCACGCGGTGGTGCCGCCTTCTGGGCCCTCCCGGTACTTGTGCGAGGCCGATCGGATCCACATCGCCGACCGGTTGCGGGAGAAGGCGTCAGTGCGTGCGATCGCCGCCGAGCTGGGCCGTAGCCCGTCCACCATCAGCCGGGAGATCTGGCGCAACCGCACGAACGGCACCCGCGGACTGTGGCACTACCGGCCCTACGCCGCCCAGGCCCGCGCGGACGCCCGTCGTCCCCGCCCCAAGCCCGGGAAGATCGGGCAGTGCATCCGGCTGCAGGACTACATCCAGGAGCGACTGGAAAGACGCTGGAGCCCGGAGCAGATAGCTCACCAGCTCCGCCGGGATTTCCCCGACGACCCGGAGATGCGCGTGACGCACGAGACGATCTACCAGGCGCTCTACGTTCAGGGCCGCGGCGAGCTCCGCCGTGAACTCACCAAGGCCCTGCGGACCGGACGGGCCCGCCGGCGCCCCCAGCGCCAGGCAAACAAGCGTCAGCCCCGCTTCAGCACACCCATGGTGATGGTCAGCGACCGGCCTGCCGAAGCTGCCGACCGCGCCGTTCCCGGACACTGGGAAGGCGACTGCATCGTCGGCCCCAGCCACGGCTCCGCCATCGGCACTCTGGTCGAACGCACGACCCGCTTCACCATGCTGGTGCACCTGCCCCACGGCCACCGGGCAGAGCACTTCCACCAGGCCCTCACCGCCACGATCAGCGAACTTCCGCCCCACCTGCGGCGGTCACTGACCTGGGACCAGGGCAACGAGATGGCCAGCCACCAGCTCTTTTCCACCGCCACGGACATGCCGGTCTACTTCTGCAATCCCGGCAGCCCCTGGCAGCGCGGCTCCAACGAGAACACCAACGGCCTGCTGCGGCAGTACTTCCCCAAGGGCACTGACCTGTCCCGCTACAGCCGCGAGGACCTGGAC
>NZ_JBFBEA010000080.1:0-1013 GCF_040683495.1 Streptomyces sp. NPDC093544
CGTACGAATCAGGAGATCTGCGACGGGCTGTTCTTGTCGTTGTCGACGGTGAAGACGTATCTGGCGCGTATCCAGGCCAAGTTGAAGGCCCGTAACCGGGTGGAGGTCGCGGCGTGGGCCTGGGAGCACGGCGCGGTTCACCCGGAGCGCTGACGCCGGGCCCGTCAACGCTTGGGCTGGTCGTACGGGACCGCGTTGGCGGCGGGTGCTGCCAGCGGAACTGCGGCGTGGACCTCCCAGCCTCCGTGCGGAAGTGCGTCGGCGCGGACCGTTCCGTCGAGGGCTTCGACGCGTTCGCGCAGGCCGAGCAGACCGAAGCCGCCGCGCCCGCCGGCGGGTGTGGCGGTCCCGTGAGGGGGCGCGGTGTTGGTGACCGTCACGCGCAGCCAGGCACGGTCCGCGTCGAGGTGGACGGTGGTGCGGGCGCCGGGGGCATGGCGGCGAATGTTGGTGAGGGCTTCCTGGACCAGCCGCTGCACGGTGAGCTCGATCTCGGGGCTGAAGGGGGTGGTTCGGGCGGCTGCCGTGACTTCGAGCCGGGCCGGTGTGTCGTCGCCGGCGGCGGAGTGGGCGGAGACGAGGTCGGCCAGTTCGGTGAGCAGGTCTCCAGGACGCAGGGCGGGGTGGTTGTCCTCCCGCAGGACGTGTACCAGGCGTCGCATCGACTCCAGGGTTTCCGTGCCGGACCGGGCGATGGTGCGCAGGATGGGATCCACTTTGTCCGGAGCGGTGGCCTGGATGGTCAGCGCGGCGTTGGCCTGGACGATGATGCCGGTCATGTGGTGGGCGATCAGGTCGTGCAGGTCCCGGGCGAGGGCCAGGCGTTCGGCCTGGCGTACGTCGTGCACGGCGCGTTCCCGGCGGACCTCCAGGGCACGGACGGCACAGCCGATGACGATGCAGATCGCCAGGGCAATGGTCAGGACGTAGCCGCCGGCGAGGAAAGCGCCCCATGATCTGCTGCGCAGCGGCAGTGCGAGGATCGCGGCGACCAACGCGAGGGTGTAGGCGGT